>JAGTRX010000079.1 GCA_018262285.1 Pseudomonadota bacterium
CGATCCAGAGTTCGTAGGGCAAAGCCATAGACAGTGAGATGGGTTTTTTCGAAGACGCCATGGTACACGTTTGCCTGCCCTGCCGTGTCAAACCTGTCTCCTGCAGATTTTTCGACAGATGGTCAATCTGGTTTATTGATAAGATCAGGCTCGAACTGCTTTTTGGCGGCCAGGAAAGTGGGGAGATTGCGCAGTATGTGAAACAGGCTCCAGCGGTGCTGCCACAGGCGACCGGCAAACTTTCTTCGCCAGACAGGCTCGGAATAGAAGCGTTTGACATGCCAGTTGTACCAATAATCAAGGGCTTCTTTCGAGGCCATGGTTTTCGGAACGAAGACAAAATTCAGGCAGTTCATCAGCCGCCAGTCTTCCTGAAAACAACCTTCTTCTGGCAACTCCGACCAGATCGGTGCGCCGGGAAAGGGCGTAAATTTGGACATATTCATGTCGTCCAGTCCCAGTGACAGGATGAAATCACTGGTTTTGCGGATAGACATTTCCGTCTCGCCAGGAAGCCCCATCATGAACAGGCCTTTGGCCCGGAGACCGCAGGCCTTGATCCTGGCCACGGTCTCTCGAACCTCCTCAATGCCGACACCGGCTTTGTGACGCTTGAGCATCTCCGGGTCAGCCGATTCAATGCCGAGCGACACCATCAGGCAACCTGCATTTTTGAGCATTTTCAGCAGATCATCGTCGGCGTACCCGACGCGAACCGCACAGTTGAAATGAAGGCCCAGCGGCTTTTCGGTCAGTAGCCGGCACAATTCCGAAATGCGCGGCCGATTCAGGGTAAACAGGTCATCATAGATATTGATGTGGCGAACACCGAATTTCTCCCGCAGATGCTTCATGTGTTCGTAAATATATTCCGCCGAGTTGTAGCGGAAAGTACGCTTGAAGACCGACCGGTCACAGAATGAACATTGATACGGACAGCCACGACTGGTGGACAGAGTGGCGCCGGGAATATTGACGAAACTGAAAAGAGGCAGGTTGTAGCCACCGGGAAAACCATCCAGCGCTTCGTAATCCGGAAACGGCATCTTGTCGAGATCGGCAATTGGTGTTCTTGGCGGATTCGTTACAATCCTCTCGCCGTCACGCCAGATGAGCCCGTCAATCGAGGCATCCTCCTTGCGGTCGGCGAGGTCTGAGAGCACCCCCTCCCCTTCGCCGCAGCACAGATAATCGATATTGCCAAATTTTTCCAGCAGACTGGCTCCTAGCGCGGAGACATGCACGCCACCAAAGACAATCTTGATATTGGCGTCGGACGACTTGATCAGGTTTGCCATGTCGACACCATCCAGAAAACTGGACGTTGTCGTCGAAAAACCGACCATCTCGGGCTTGTAGCCGAGAACTTTTTTCACATTTTCCGCCAAACCAGCCAGCGGTTTCGGACCAAGGCAGTCGTGGATATGGATCTGATGCCCCTTCTGCTTCAGATAGGATGACATGGAAAGCAGCCCGAGCGGCGCCATCCGGTTGGCCGTCGCCGACAGATCCTGACTACCGGAAATCCAGTTGGAACCGGTCGGATGAACAAGGACTATGCGCATGAATGCCTTTTCAAAAACCACATCACGGGATGATGTGCTCCCAAAGGGGGCCAACACGGCCACGGGCATGCATGCGCGACAATAGTTTTTCCATTTCATCGCCGCCTGAGCCGGTGACCCAGTTCATCCGTCCGGCGGCATGGGCAGCCACTTTGGCTTCGATCAACTCGTTGGTTAATTGACCTGATCGGTAAAACACCGGAGACAGCAAATCCTGATCCGCACTGATTTGGCCTTCACTCAAGGCAATATCATAGAGGGCGGTGTGCGGATAAATCCGGATACCACAAAAAAAGAAAAAGGCCGACTTCTTCAGGGATTCTGCGCTGGCCAGCGTTTCTTCCAGGCTTTCTTCGTCTTCGCCGGGGCCGCCGAGCATCAGGTAATGGGCGACATGAAGACCGGCATCGAGCGCGGCTTCATGCGCCTGAAAAATATCACGCTGACTGAATGGTTTTTTGTAGGCCGTCAGCACCTTGTCACTGAGGGATTCAGTGCCGAATTCAACATGGGTCAGGCCGGCTTCTGCCATGATTTTGAAATAGTCACCCGGAATGGCCAGTGGCGCGAAAAAAGCCCCCCAGGGAATGGACAGGCCGATATCGATAAAAGCTTTTGCCACCGCCGTGCTGTGTTGAACACTGCAATTAAACGTCGAATCCGAAATAAAAATGTACTTGGCCCCGGCCTTTTGCAGTGCCATCGCCGTCTGCGCCACTTCTGCCGGATCGTGCGGCCGCAGGCGGGCGCCGTCGATGTACGGGTAGGTGCAGTAGATGCAGTGAAAGGGGCAGCCCCGTTTCGTCTGCAAGTTCATCGTACCGCTGTGGCGCAGGTAATGCTGCAGATGCGGGCTATGGATATCAAACTGCCGTTGCATCGGGAAAACAGCGGGAGTTAGCGACTGCTTGAAAGTCTGTCCACGTAGCAGGATGCCGGGGATTTCCTGCACCGGATTATTTCCCTCCAGCGCCTCCAGAAGCAGACTGATGCGCTCACCGTCTCCCGGTATGCCGTAGTCGGCATCGAGCACTTCCATCAGCGTTGCCGGGAAAATGGTGAAGCCGCTACCTCCCAGGACAATCGGCGCTTTGCAGGCCGTTCTGATGGTGGCAATCACACCCTTGAAATCCTCGATAAAGCTTTTCGAATTGGAACCATCGGTGTTGTCGATATTGCGCAGCGACAGCCCGACAAGATCGGGCCGGAATTCGCACAGTGATGCCGCAAGAGCATCAGGCTGCGGCTCCTGGTTGAAATCGAAAATTCTGACTTCATGCCGCGCCGGGATGGCGCCTGCAACATAATCAAGACCAATCGGATAAACCGGGCAAGGGGTATTGAGTCGGTTGGGGGAAATTAGCAATATTTTCAAGAGAGGGTCGCTCATTTCGACGCCGGCCGGAATTGGCTACGGAAAGACGCGCGACTCTATCACATCGGCAAAAACGTCTCTGTGCGGTACCCGACAGTAAATCTTTGCATTTTCTGGCAAGAAGTAGGCCAACAGGCCTGTTTTTATTCAATGTTTTACACCACAGACAAAGAATTAGGCTGCGTGTATGATTCGCCTTTTTTCCGGTGCGGGCATCAATTCCGATTTATCCTGCCCAATAATTCTCATTACATATTTTCCGGATACACAGCCTCTGCCGGCAACATGGGTAAAAAATGAAATTCAAACTAATCTATCCCCGCTGGGAAAAACTCGACGATCAGACCATTTTCAACCTGCCGCCGCATGGACCGGTGGTGATGGCGGCGGAAATACCCAAAGACATCGAAATTGATTTCACCGATGAAAACGTCGAGACGCTTATCATTGACGAGACACCTGACCTAGTCGGTATCTCGATGATGCTGACGACCCAGGTGAAAAGAGGCTGGGCGATCGCCGACATGTATCGGAAGATGGGAAAGAAGGTCATTTTTGGCGGCATTTCAACCATGTTGCATGCCGAAGAAACCCTGCTGCATGCCGACTCCATTTTTCTTGGCGAGGTTGAAGGGCGGCTTGAGCAGGTCTTCGCAGACTTCCGGGCCAACAATCTGAAGAAGGTTTATAACTTTTTGACGACGCCGCCCGACATGGCGCTGGTGGGTTCGGCACGGCGTGACATCCTGAAAAAGGATCTCTATTACCACAAGGGCTACCGGATGGTCGATCTGTTCCACGCTTCGCGTGGTTGCCGCTTCGACTGCTATCCCTGCGCCGTAAGATACCTGGGCGGCCGCGGCTTCCGGCCCCGGCCGATCGACAAGGTGGTGGAAGAACTGTCGCAAATGGACAATAACCGCCTGTTCATTGTCGACAACTCGCTGGCGATGGATAACAAGTGGGAAAAAGATCTGTTCCGCGCCATGATTCCGTTGAAGAAGAAATGGGTCAGCCATACGATTGAAGACAAGGATGATGTGCTCGATCTGGCGGCGCAAGCCGGTGCCTGGTACGTTTATCAGGCCATTTTCGACACCTCCGACTATATTCGCGATCGCATCAAGCGCTACCACGACCACGGCATTGGCGTCGAAGGCACAATTCTGCTGGGCATGGACAATCAGACCGAAGACGATATCCGCCGTTTGATCGATTTTCTCCTGGAAATTGACCTCGATCTGGCCGAATTCACTGTGCTTGTCCCATTCCCGCACACCAAGGCACACAGCGACCTGCTAAAACAGAATCGAATCTTCGATACCAATTGGGATAACTACAATGCCGGCAAGGTCGTCTATCAGCCCAAGCACATGAGCCCTGAGAAACTGACCGAGTTGTACCATTATGCTTGGGACACCTTCTACAAGGATGAGCCGCAGACCCAGAAGATGTTCAACCTCCTCGACAAAGTGATGCAAAGAGAGGTTGCGGACGGTACTTTTACGCCTAGGCGGCGCGAATTACGGCGTCAAAGCTTTGGCAAAAAAGTCGAATAAGTTCATACGGACGGATAAATTTCGTGGAAATCAACCCTGCCTTTAACCAGTACATGGATCGCTATTTCGAGTTTGCGGGCCATTGGGACAGCCCGTCGAAATGCGGGCTATTGGTCGTACAGCGCAAAGATGGCAAGGTTTTGGCCATCGCCACCGAAATCTACCGGCAAAATCCCGGCACACCGGTCACCGAGTGGTGCGCCCCACTGGCAACGCAGATCATGAAGTCATTAGCTTGCGCTCCGGAAAAATTCATCTTCGTCGAGCACACCCCCGACCTTAAAAGCAAGCTCGCCTTTTATGAAGAAACTTTTGACCTCCTGGATTTCGACTGGAATGGCGAAAGTTTTGCCAACCCAAGATGGACGCGCCTTTCCAGCGAACAGGTTATCCAGATGATGGGCGAATGACGGGTGGCCGAATACCACGGTATTGCCATCCGACTAAAGTCTTGCAACACTATCCCTTTTCCGATTACCCCTTCGAACCCATTGGACCCCTATGCCTACCCTTGAACACGAACTGAAAATGCTGATCATTGAAGCACTGGATCTGGAAGACATTACTCCCGACGATATCGACAGCAACGCCGCCCTTTTTGGCGACTCGGACGGACTGGGTCTCGACTCGATTGATGCGCTCGAACTTGGGGTTGCCCTGAGAAAGAAATACGGCCTGCAACTGGAAGCCGGCGATACTGAGGTGCGCGAGAGTTTCCGCTCCATCGCCACCCTGGCGGCTTTCGTCGAGGCCAATCGCAAGACGGAGTCCAGCCATGACTGAAAACGAAATTCTCGAAAAATTGCGCACCATCCTGCACGAGACCTTTGAAATCGATCCGGCGCAGGTCACGCCGCAGACCAATCTGTTCTCCGATCTCGATCTTGACAGCATCGACGCTGTCGACCTGGCGATCAAGCTGCAGGAACTCACCGGCAAGCGCATCAAGCCCGAAGAATTCAAGACCGTTCGTACCGTCGGCGATGTCATCGTCGCTGTGCAAAATTTACTGGCAGCAAGCTGATCGGCGCGATGGCCGTCCGTGCCTTGACCTTGCTGTCCTGGCTCGCCTACCCGCTACTGATTTATTTTGGACTGCAACTGTTCGAACCGCGGACACTGGGTGCGTTGCTGGCGCTGGTCTTTATCCTGCGCCAACGCAAGGCCGCCGCCAAGTTGTTCCGTGGCACCGCAACCGGCGAAAAATTGCTATTTTTCGGTTTACTGATGCTGTCCGCAACTATCATCGTCAGCAATAGCGAGTTGTTGTTGCGGGCTTACCCGGCAATTATGAGTTTTAGCATGCTGGCGCTGTTTGCCACCACACTGTTTCGCCCGCCGTCGATGATCGAGCGTTTTGCCCGCCTTTCCCGGCCCGACCTGCCGCCTGACCGAATACATTACACACGGCGCGTGACACAAATCTGGTGTGCATTCTTTGTCATCAACGGCGTCATCGCCATAACAACAATCTTTGCATCACGCGAAATATGGGCCTTGTGGAACGGGCTGCTCTCTTATATCGCCATGGGCACACTATTCATCGGCGAAAGAATATTTCGTCATTACATCGATCGCCAAAAACCTGCCGCAGTATCCGAATCGCAATGATGCCGAAGATGTACACCGGACTGCGTGAATTGATCGCCGCCGGACGGCCGGCGCGCCACGCGGTCGCCTACACCGCCGACGGGGCTATCGTCTGGGAAGAATTCGCAGCGCTGATCGCCGCCCACGGCGCCGCACTCAAAGACGCAGCACGCATACTCCTGGCCGAGACCGATCCCATAGCGTTCGCCGCACGCTTGCTGGCAACCCTTGCCGCCGGCAAAACGCCGGTCATCGCCCCAAACTTCCAGCCGGAAACCCTGACCCGACTGCAACAATGCCTCGATGCCGAAGAAGCGCCAATCGCCGACAGCATCGAGATCTACACGTCGGGCAGCAGCGGCGAACCCAAGCGTGTCGTCAAGCGGCTAGTGCAATTCGAAGCGGAATGCTGCGCCCAGGAGTCGCTGTGGGGGGTGACCATAGGGTGCGCCGCCGTAACCGCCACCGTGCCGCACAACCACATTTATGGCTTGCTGTTCCGCCTGCTGTGGCCGCTGCTCGCTGGTCGCCCCTTCGACAACGTCACCTGTGCCAACCCGGCCATGCTGGTCGAACGCCTGCAAGCCCTGGGCGAGGCCATCCTCGTTTCCAGCCCGGCGCAATTGTCGCGCCTGCCCGAACTCAACGATCTCGCCACGATGACCTATCGGCCGAAAATGATCTTTTCTTCCGGTGCACCTCTGGATGCCGCAACAGCGCAACGTTATTTCACCGCCTGGAGGCAGGCGCCGATCGAAATCTTCGGCAGCACAGAGAGCGGCGGCATCGCCTGGCGCCGGCAGGAAGGCGGAGAACCGGTGTGGGCGCCATTGCCGGGCGTAACTGTTGCCAGCGATGACGACAGCGCCCTGCTGATTCGTTCACCTTTCCTGTTCGATGACCAGCCGCTGCGCATGGAAGATGCTGTCACGCTCCAGCCGGACGGGTGTTTCCGCCTCGGCGGCAGGCTCGATCGCATTGTCAAGATCGAGGAAAAACGACTGTCGCTGCCAGAGATGGAAGCGCGACTGGCCGAATGTCCGCTGGTGGAAAAGGCAGCCATCGTGCCACTAAGCAGCCATGCGCGACGCGTCGTCGTTGGTGCCGTCATTGTGGCCTCGAACCTTGGCAAAGCCCAACTTGCTTTGGGACGCCGCACCGTGATTCTGGAACTGCGGCGCCATCTGGCGCGGAGCTTTGATGCCGTGCTACTGCCGCGCCGCTGGCGCTTTGTCGAGCATTTACCCTACAACGAGCGCAGCAAACTGACGGCTGCTGCTCTCGCCGCGCTTTTTGAGGACGATGCCGAGTGACCGACAGGCAGAACAAAACACACTGGTCGCGCTTACCGGAAAAGGGAAGCGCGCTGGGCATCACTCTCCTGATCGCCACCTATCGCCTACTTGGCGACCGCGCCGCCCGCCTGCTTTTGCGCCCGATCGTCGCCTGGTTTCTGCTCACCGGCGGCGATGCTCGCCGCGCTTCCATCAATTATCTGACGCGGCTATGGCGTTACTCTGGCGGCACCACGCCGCCGCCGGGCTGGTGTTCGGCCTACCGCCACATGCTGGCGTTTGCCGAGGCCGGGCTGGACAAACTGGTGGCAGGCTTTGAAAACACCAATCCCGATACGCTGGATTTCCCCAACCGCACCGAATTTCACCAGTTATTGCAAGAAGGGCGCGGCGCCATTCTGATCGGCGCCCATATCGGCAACCAGCACATGCTGCGAGCGCTGGCGATCAATCACAACATTGCGCGCATCAATGCCATTGTCTATACCGACCACGCCCAGCGCTTTGCCGGCACACTGACCACTGCCAGCGCCAGCTACGGTGTCAACCTGATCCAGATCGGCAGCTTCGGGCCGGAAACCGGCATCGCCCTGCAGGAAATCATCGACCGCGGCGAAGCGCTGGCCATCGTCGGCGACCGCACCCCGCCGGCAGGAAATGACCGCGTCGTCCAAGTCGATTTTCTCGGTGAACCGGCACCCTTGCCACAAGGCCCCTTCATCCTGGCGTCCTTGTTCGATTGTCCGGTGTGCCTGTTTTTCTGCGTCAAAGATGGCTCTGATTACCACGTCCATTTCGAACACTTTGCCGATCGCATCACCCTGCCGCGCGGCAAACGTGAAGCGGCGATACAAGAATATGCGCAGCGCTATGCCAGACGACTCGAGGCGATTTGCCTGCAAGCGCCGCTACAATGGTTCAATTTTTTCGACTTCTGGCAGAACGCAAAGCAATAAAAAATCATGAGCCGCTTTCTGCTTGAACCTTGCAATAACACCTTGTCGCATGTCGCCAAATGTCTGGCTCTGCGTGAGGTTCTCGAAGCGCGCGGCCACGAAGTCTTTCTGACCGTCTCGGCGGCGCGTGCCAGCTTTCTCGATCGTCTCGGCCATAATTGCTATTTCGTGCTACCGGATATTCAGGAAGCCGATGGCGGACCAACGCCAGTATTTCCCTGGTTCCGTCCGAAACGTGTCGAAGCCTGCGTGCGCGCCGAAGTCGACCTGCTGCGGCGGCTGAAACCCGATGCCGTGCTCGGCGTATTTCGCTTCACTGGCGCATTGTCGGCGAAGCTGGCCGGAATCCCCTACGACGCACTGATCTGCGGCTCGATGACGCCAGCCTGTACCGATGTACTGGGATTCGCCGCTGATGAGCCCGGCGCCAATGAGCAGGCAGCTGCCTTACGGCTCTATCGGCGCGCCTGTGCCGACCGCATGCGGCCAGCGTTTACCGCGCTAGGCCTCGACCCGGTAGACGATGCTTGGCAACTTCTGCTCGGCCGCCGCACTTTTCTCTGGGATTTCCCCGAGTTCCAGCCCTTGCCGCCGACTCCGGGCTACTACCACGTAGGCCCGGTGCATTGGTCGGGGTGGCCGCAAGCGCAAACCGGCAACGACGCACTCGACCGCCTGGAAGGATCGATCGCCTATGTCGCCTTTGGCACGGGTTTCGTACCGCCACGCCTGCTCCGGCATCTCGTCGAAGTGCTTTGGCGGATGGGCTATTCGGTCGCATTAGCTCTGGGCGGCCAAGCCACGACAGCCGAATTGCCGGCCTCGCCAACACGACTGGCCGTATTCGAGTTTCTTCCTGTCGAACAGATTCTTCCCCGCACCAGTCTGGTCGTCTGTCACGGTGGGCAAGGCTTGGTATTCGACGCCATGCGCCAGCGCATTCCGGTTTTCGTATTGCCCTTGCAACTTGAACAGGCGCAAAACGGCGTTTGCCTGGAACGCATGGGCTGCGGCCGCCGCCTGCTGCGCGGCGAGGTTTTTACCGGCCAGCTCGACTTCAGCGAAACTGCTTTCCTGAATCGCCCCGTCAAGGTTTTGGCAGAAGAGATGTCGGCCTTTCTTGCCGACCAGCAAATGCCCGCCTGTCTTGCTGTCGCCTCCGAACAAGTCAGCCGCTACCAGGGCGTCCACGATCTAGCGTCGCGACTGGAGGAGAACCCGTGACGACCGAGGAGTACAAGTCCACCATCGGCATCATCCTGGTGCATGGCTATCTTGGTTCCCCGGCCAATCTTGCCCCACTGAAAGACAGCCTGGCAGAGCAGCATGGCGCTGACGCCATCGACAGCCTGTGCCTGCCAGAGCATGGCGACAACTCACAACCGGCCTTCGACGAGGCCGCCTTTCTCGCTACCATTAGCGCCGCCATTGACCGGCAGCGCGCCCAAAACCGTCGCCTAGTCCTGATTGGCCACTCAACCGGCGGCAGCCTACTCCTAGCCGAGATCGCCCGACGACTGGCGGCTGACCCCGCCAGTCTGGATAGCTTGTCGCTGCTAGTGCTCTGCGCCACACCACCACGCATCGACCTTGGCTATGTCGAGCGCTGGAGCGCCCACACGGCCGATCGGGCGCTGGGCATTGATGATATTGGCGCCCTCGTCTCCCTGGTCAACCGCCTTGCCCGGCGCGCCCCACTGGCTGTACCGGTACCGGTGCTGATCGTGCATGGCGAAACCGACGAACTGGTACCCGTAGCCGATGCCGAATTGTGGCGCCATGGTCGTCTGGTCAACGCACAACGCCATATCCATATTCCCAATGCCAGACACCATCTCTTCACCGCCGAAGGCGCTGCGCTGGCGATTGAAACCATTTGCCGCGCCATTGACGATGCCCAACAACGCAGCGAAGCGGTTCCACGCGCGCTGTACGAACTGGCTCCGGGATTGGAAACCTTCTGCGCTGCTTGGCCGGATTCCAGCCGGCATGTCGAAAACAGCCCGGCTGGATTGCAGGCGGTAGGGCGGGTATTCGAGCCGAACGCCACGGCCGAAAACGAACCGACCCTGGCCAATATCGAGATCACTACCCGCTGCACCCTCGGTTGCGCCGCCTGTGCTCGAACCCAACTCAAGCTGAAATCCCGGCACATGAGCTGCGAGGACTTCTGCCGCGTGCTGGAAAAACTGCCGCACGCTTACCGGATCGTCCTGGTCGGCCTCGGCGAACCACTGCTGCATCCGGAAGTCATCGACTTCATCAAAATCGCCGTCGCCCAAGGCCGCCGGGTCGGGCTGGTCACCAATTCCATGGATCTCGACGCCGACATGGCGCGCGCGCTCTGTGCAAGCGGGCTTGCCAGCATTACCTTCAGCCTGGACGCGGTGAATCAGGCCACAGCAAATCGCGTGCGTCAAGGCAGCGACATAGGCCTGATCAGCGCCAACATCCGCAACCTGATCGCCGAACGCCAGCGCCAAGGGGTAAATCTCGCCACGGCTGCATTCACCGCCCTCAGCATCGATAACCTCGACGAATTTGAAGCCATCGTCGATTTTGTGTCCGATCACGAAATCGATGCCCTCATGGTCACCGACCTCAATTTCGCCGCCAATCAGCCCAAGTCCGTACACGACGCTTTTACTGCCGAGCATGCCCGCAGCCTGCGCCAGGCGCTGAAACGGGCGTTGGCGCGACAACTGCCGGTGCTTTCGGTCTGGGGGCTGGAAGAATTCGCGCTCGACAAACGCTTTATGGATTACCTGCTATTACGCGGCGAACAGCTGGCTCACCGCTCCCTGCGCCGCGCCAACTGCCTGTCGCCGTGGCAGACCATCCCGGTCAATGTCGATGGCAACCTCACTTTGTGCGATTGCCAGCCCGACAAGGCCATCGGCAATATCCACCGCATACCCCTCTCCGACTGGTGGAACGGGTCGGCCATGCACGAACAACGTCAGCGCATGCTGGGCGACAACCCACCCGAGGCTTGCCGCGTCTGTCCGCGTTTCTGAACGGACGATAGCCAAGAGTATTCTGAGTTCCATCTATGGTTCCGGCCAACCAGAACACCGGCTCACCGTTTCCGAAAACGGCGAATCGCAGCATAGGTAACCAGTGCGCCCAAGGCGCCTAACACGGGGCCGACGACAAAGGCGCCCAGGAGCCATTCCCAGATTCTGAAGTGAATCTCGTTCACTAAGGTGTGCCGGTTAAAGGTTGTCCACCACTCGCCGTAGCGCAGAAAATGGCCGACCTCGATGCAGAGGAAAGGCACAAAAGGCGCAACGCAAACATTGCTGGCGCCGGCTGCCGCCAGTTTGTTGAGGTGCAGGCGGTGACAGACATAAATAATGGCGGCGATGCCAAAAGGGATGATGGGCAGCGACCCCAGAAAGACCCCCATCCAGACCGCCGTGGCCAATTGACCGGGACTTGAGTGCTCCAGACAGAGCTGGCGAAAAAAACGGATAGGATGCAAAAGGATTGAAGGCGGTTTCTCACTCGCCTCTGCCGGCGTTTGGCGACGACGTGTCCACGGCAGCAGGGAAAGGATGACCAGCCAGGTGTGCAGGGCCGTCAGGCGCAGGTTGTCCCTCAACTTGTGGAAGTGGGAAACCCGCTCGTCCTGCGGCGGATAGTAGACCGAGATGGGGGTGGACAGGATGG
>JAGTRX010000180.1 GCA_018262285.1 Pseudomonadota bacterium
CACTTCACCTTGCAGACGGGCAAAAACAAAATAATTGCCAACAACGCCATTGCGGTCGGAAACCGCGTGCCCGATCGTATTGCGTAATTGGTAGCGGGTAAAAAGTTTGACCCACTCTTCGGGAAAATCGGCATCATCCCGACCGCACTGATAATAGACCGGACGCTGTACCAGCAACCATTTGCGCATCAAGGCGCTGTCAATGCTGCCGTTGGGATTGCGCAACTCGAAGAAGTACTCCATCGGAAAAGCGCGTGAATGGTACTTGTAGCCGTAGCAACCCTGCTCCGTGTAGAAGCCGGTGCCGCAAGTCATCATTTCATAGCCGAGAACCGACTTGAGCGGGCCGTCCAGAATTTCATCAAGCTCGGCAACCGAATAGGCGTGTGCCGACATCCGGATCACATCAAGTACCAGCGCCTGTTGATAATCCTGAAACCCCATAATTCGCGGCTTTCGTACCTTACGCTCGGCGTTACAACACTTACGGAATCAAGCACCTTCACCCAAAAAACCACTTGGGCTAACTTGCCGATTGTAGCCCAAGCCTAAACAAAACGATGCTTCGATTTTTACTTTCACGATTTCAGCCTGTTACACCGATCACACCGCTATCGGCGCCGAAATAGGTGGATGCGGATCGTAGGCGTCGAGTCGAATATCCTCAAACCCGAAAGCGAACAAATCGTCGATTTGAGGATTTAGCCACAGCCTTGGTTGCGAACGCGGCGCGCGCGTCAGTTGCAGGCGCGCCTGCTCGAAATGATTGGAATAGAGATGCGCATCCCCCAGCGTATGCACGAACTCCCCTGGCTGATAACCGCAAACTTGCGCCAGCATGCAGGTCAGCAGCGCATAAGAGGCAATATTGAAAGGCACGCCCAGAAAAATGTCGGCGCTGCGCTGATAGAGCTGGCAGGAAAGGCGATCACCCGCAACATAAAATTGAAACAAGCAGTGGCAGGGTGGTAACGCCATGCGGTCGATATCGGCCGGATTCCAGGCGGTAACAATGTGGCGGCGTGAATCTGGATTGTTTTTCAACGCCGCCAGCAGTTGCCTGATCTGGTCGATTTCGCCACCATCGCGCGCCGGCCAGTGCCGCCACTGGTAGCCATAAACCGGGCCAAGATTGCCTTCGGCATCCGCCCACTCGTCCCAGATCGAGACACCATTTTCCTTGAGATAGGCAATATTAGTATCGCCGCGCAAAAACCAGAGCAATTCGTGAATGATCGAGCGCAAATGCAATTTCTTGGTGGTCAGCGCCGGAAAGCCATCGGCCAGGTCAAAGCGCATCTGCCAGCCAAACACTGAACGCGTGCCGGTACCGGTGCGGTCGGACTTGTCGTGCCCCTTTTCGAGCACATGCTGCAATAGATCAAGGTAGGCTTGCATATAATGAACGACCAAGTTAAAGCTGGAATTCTACATGCTCGCCCAACTCTCTTCTCACCCCCATCTTCCCGCGCCCGAACAACTGGCAAGAATCAGCCATTTGCTCGCCATTTTGCCGGTCACGTCGTCTCTGCCAGTCGATTGCCCGGCGCCGCAGGAACTTCAGGCGGCACTCGCCCGCCGTCACAAGGGAATCGAGAGTCTGGCCAAAACGCCGATTTCCGCTAGCCTCCCGAACGGCGGCCTCGTCGTCTGGTGCATGCTTGAGGAAAACAAACCACGCTTCGAACAGTTCACCCACTTGCGCAAGGCGATCCATATCCTGCTTGAAGAGCAACCGGCCCAACTCGATATTCTGGTCGCCGGCGACAGCGCTTTTTGCCAGCAAGCCGGCGAAATGGCAACTTATGTTGCGCTGGCCAATGGCACCCCCCTGCCCACGCTCAAGCAGAAAGACGTCCCCAAGGCGCTTGAAACTTTGACCCTGTGGGGCAGCAGGATCAGCGAAACCCCTGGCGTTCTGGCCGAAGCCAATCTGCTGGCACGAACCTTCACCGCCCTGCCGCCGAATATCCTGACGCCGGGCGCTTACCGCGAACGCCTGCGCGAAATGGCCGCCGATCTCGATTGGCAAATTGACGAATACGACAGCGACCGCCTTCGCGACATCGGCGCCGGCGCTTTTCTGGCCGTTGCCAGCGGCAGCGACCGCGACGATGCCGCCATCGTCCGACTCAGCTACCAGCCCAAAAAAGCAAAACGTGAAATTGCCCTGGTCGGCAAGGGCATCTGCTTTGACACCGGCGGCCACAACCTCAAACCCGCCAAATACATGGCCGGCATGCACGAGGATATGAGTGGATCGGCCGTTGCCCTCGGCATCCTGCTCGCCGCCTCCCGGTTGCACCTGCCGGTGCGAATCGAACTCTGGCTGGCGCTGGCGCAAAACGAAATTTCGCCGCAGGCTTATCGGCAAGGCGACGTCATCACCGCGCTGGATGGCACCACCATTGAAATCGTCCACACCGACGCCGAAGGCCGCATGGTGCTGGCCGACACCCTGGCACTGGCCAGCCGCGAGAAACCAGATCTGCTCATCGACTTTGCCACCCTGACCGGCAGCATGATCACTGCACTGGGCACACGTTACGCTGGCGCTTTTTCCTGCTCTGCGCCGCTGGCGGAACTGGCGCTTGCCGCCGGCAGGGAAAGTGGCGAAAGGCTGTGCATTTTCCCGATGGACGAAGACTACGAGGAAGAGCTCGACAGCACCGTCGCCGACATCAAGCAGTGCACCCTGGAATCAGACGCCGATCACATTCTGGCAGCCTGCTTTTTGAAGCGCTTTGTCGGAGAGACGCCCTGGCTCCATGTCGACCTCTCCACCGCCAGTTGCAAGGGGGGACTGGGAGCGCTCGGCACTCCCCAAACCGGCTTTGGTGTGGCTTGGGGTGTTGAATTCATACGCCGATGGCTGGAAGAGGGCAACAAACTCTCGTCCACACTGTAAGCACTGGGTTAAACTGCAAAAATTCAGAAAAATCGGGGACATTCCATGCTCAGTGGCGTCGCCAACTTGTTTGGTTCCAAAACCGACCATCCCTTGGCTGACCCCAAGGAGTTTCGCCGCATCCTGTCGGAACTCCCCATCGACAACGCCTTCAAGGCGCTTGATGAAGTCGCTGGCTGGTTCGAATCCCTGCAAAATGCACCGAATTTTCCCGAAGACATCCTCTTCGACGTCGTTCGCCAACTCGAAGATACGGCGCTGCCGCATGTCCGTCGCCTGTCACGTGACTACCTGCAGGCGCCGCGCCTGTCAAAAACCGAAGAAAACCGCATGTGGACCATGGTTCACGGTTTCTGGACGCTGACTGCCGCCAATTACGAACGTTGCCTGCAGCGTGCCAGCACTGAATCCAAGGACAAAATCGCTGAACGTCTACAGCCCTCTTTGACACTACTTTCGGTACGCCACATCGCTGCTCTGGCCGCCGTGTTGAAATGGGAGCAGTTTCGCTACAAACCCAGTCGCGGTGAAGTCTGGCAGGCCATGGGTCGCGCCTATCTGCTGGCAGAAGCCAACAAGTATTCTGACAAAGCACAGATGCGTTACCCGAACGCCGCCAGCACCACCAGCATTGCCCGCGAATACCTCAAGGCGCTCGTCTTCCACGCTTCTTCCATGGAAAGCCTGCTGCCTATCGAAATCGAACTGGCAGAAAGGCTTATCGCTCATTTCCTGCCGGGCTTTGTTTTTTCGGCCAGCAGCACCGAGGAGAGCGTTTACTGGGTCAATCCGGCCAAGCCCGAACCGCCCGTTCGCCTGGTGCGCATCCCCACCTCGGCGCCTTTCCTGCGCTTTCTGCATCCGGGAAATGCCCTCAAAGAAGCCGAAGCGCTGCTGCACGAACTCGAACGCGGCAGCGAAATTCCAGCGAACATCGACCTTGGCGGACACTACCAGTCCCGCACCCTGCTCCCCGTCCTGCGCCATCTTTGTGGTTACTGGAACAAAATTCCGCCCCAACGCAAGCATGAGCGCCATTACGTCAAACACCGCATGTCGGTGCTGCACGGACTGGTCAATGCCTTTGTTGTCTTTTCCAGTGAATTCGGCGCCCGCCCGCCCGGCTTGCCGATTGAGAGCTGGGTCGTTGAAAACGTCAGCCGCGGTGGTTTTGGCGCCATCGTCAGCGACCTGCGCTCGGACTGGCTCAAGGTTGGCGCCCTCGTTGCCCTGCAACCCGATGGCGGCGACAACTGGCTGATTGGCATTGTCCGCCGCTACTACCGGCAGAGTGATACCGAAGCACGCGCCGGCATTGAAGCGTTGGCGCACGTTGCCATCTCGATTGAATTGAAGCGGCACAGCATTTCCTCTTACGCTGCCGTCACCGGCACACCGGCACTCTGGCTGCAGGACGGCAACGAACCAGGCGAAACCCGCCTCGTCATGCCCCCCGCTTCATTCGACATCCGCGAAAGTCTGGAATTCACCCACGAAGGCCAACGCCACCTGCTCACCCCCGTTGCTCTGGCAGAACATACGCAGGACTACGAACTGGCGCGTTACCGCCTGCTGATCGCCGAATAGCCAGCTTGCGTTTGCCAAGCGCCTAACGAGCGGGTATCCTTGCCGCCTCCAAACTGCGCTTGTGGTGAAACGGATATCATCCGACTCTCCGAAGGTCGTGTTCCAGGTTCGATTCCTGGCGAGCGCGCCA
>JAGTRX010000080.1 GCA_018262285.1 Pseudomonadota bacterium
ATATTGAAACCCCTTTCCCTGTCTTTGGAAAATACAGTCAAAAGTCAGTCCTAATTTCGGCGTTCGACTGTAAAGATATGACTATGGCTACCCTTGCTTTTGTCCGATATGACAGTAAAGGGCAGGTCATTGCGGGCGATTTTTTTATGGGAAAAAGTACCCTTCGTGTGGAAAAGAACAAGCAGCGCTTTATTGATGCCTGTACCTCATTTGCCCAATAATGTATTCCTGCAAAAATGCTTGCAGAAAGCCAATGCATAAAGAGAAACGTGCATCATTTGGGATTATGGCCGTGAATACCGTACTTCTTGCTATCGCAAGCTCGCCATGGCTGCGGCGTGCTAATTCAATCGGTCCGCTTACCCATCCCAGCAACTTCCGCTGTGGGTCGAACCCAGACTGTGTGTCACGGCCTCAAGCACACCAGTTGTGACGAACTCAAAGAACTCGGCGGGTGGAAAACGCGGTCAATGGTGGATCGTTATGCCAAGTTTGCAACCGAACATTTGGCAAGAGCGGCCGCCCGGATCGAGATGGCCTCGACGGAAAACGTGATCGAGTTGTCACGTTTCTGTCACGGTGACCAAATTAAAAGGGCCTAGCCAATTGGCTAAGCCCTCGTAAAACTGGTGGCCAGGGGCAGAATTGAACTGCCGACACGCGGATTTTCAGTCCGCTGCTCTACCAACTGAGCTACCTGGCCAAGGAAGGCGTGATTATCCACGAGGGCTCTGGTTGCGTCAATGACAGAACTGAGCGCTTGTGCAGGAGAATCATCCATAAATTTTTTGCCGCGCCGAAAATGTTGGTTTTGCTATCTCGACTTTTGTGTGCTGCACGCAGATAGATAAATCCGGTATTTTCAGTAATCGTGTTCCTCCGCAGGCTTACCTTTCGCCAGCATGGCCTTCAGCGCTTCCAGCCGTGAACTGCCGGTGGCTTTGTCCGGTTCCGTGGCGTGCTGGCCACCCGAGAAACGGAGGTCTTCCTTGCCCATTTCGGCAATGAAGCGGGAGGGCTGGCAGGGGAAAAAGTCGCGCGCCTGCTTGCGGCGTTCACAGTAGGAAAGATGCAAGGAAAGCTGGGCACGCGTGATGCCGACATACATCAGGCGGCGTTCTTCTTCGACCTTGCCGGTATCGACCGATTCACGGTGCGGCAAAATGCCTTCTTCAATGCCGGTCAAAAAGACGTGCCTGAATTCCAGTCCCTTAGCGGCGTGCAGGGTAGACAACTGAACCGCATCGTAACTTCCTTCATTTTTGTCGAGCAGGTTGATGAGGGCGATGGTTTGAGCCAGTTCAATCAGGGTTTTGTTTTCTTCTTCACCCTTCTTGTTGAGCCATTCGACCAGTTCGAGCACATTGGCCCAGCGGCTTTCGGCCACCCGGTTTTCTTCCTGATCGTAGAGATGGCGTTCGTAATCAATGGCTTTGAGCAGGTCAGCCAACACTTGCGACGCCGGTTCGCGGCCAGCGCGCGATTGAATGCGATTGATGAAATGGCCGAATTCGAGCAGCGCTTCAAGTTGGCGCGGCTGAACACGCTGGGCGAATCCCTGCTCAAAGAGAGCGGCAAATAATGGCAAATGGCGTTCGCCGGCATAGGTGCCAAGAGCTTGCAGGGTGCTGGTGCCAATGCCGCGCTTGGGCGTGGTGGCCGCACGGATGAAGGCCGGATCATCCTCGTCGTTGACCAGCAGGCGCAGATAGGCGGTGATGTCTTTTATTTCAGCCTTGTCGAAGAATGATTGGCCGCCGGAAAGCAAGTAAGGGACGTGCTGTTCGCGCAACTGTGTCTCAAGTGCCCGCGCCTGATGATTGGAGCGGTAGAGAATGGCGTAATCTGAAAACTTGCCGCGATGCTCGAACTTGTGTGCCTGTAGTTTCATGGCGATATGGATCGCCTCGGCTTCATTGTCCTTGCAGGCACTGACGGTGATCGGGTCACCATAGCCCAGTTCTGACCACAGTTTCTTGTCGAACAGTTTTTCGTTGTGGGCGATAACGTTGTTGGCGGCCTTGAGAATGCGCACCGTCGAGCGGTAGTTCTGCTCCAGCTTGATGACTTTGAGCAGCGGAAACTCGTCGGGCAGCTTTTTCAGGTTTTCAATGTCGGCGCCGCGCCAGCCGTAGATGGCTTGGTCGTCGTCGCCCACTGCCGTGAATTGGGCGCGGACGCCGGTCAGTTGCTTGAGCAAGCGGTACTGGCAGGCATTGGTATCCTGATATTCGTCGACCAGCAGGTAGCGCAAGCGGTTTTGCCACTTTTCGGTAATTTCCGGATGGGCTTCGAATAATTCGACCGGCAGCCGGATGAGGTCGTCGAAATCGACGGCTTGGTAGGCTTTCAGCGTCGCTGCATAAGAGAGATAAACCTGCGCCGCCAGCTTTTCATGCTCGCTGTCGGCTTGTTGGCGGGCGGCCTCGGGTGAAACCAGAGCATTTTTCCAGTTGGAAATAATGGCCTGCAAACGACGCAAGGCGCTTTTGTCGATGCTTTTGGCCAAGTCGCCGATAATGCCGGCACAGTCGGCCGCATCAAAAATGGAAAAGCGCGGTTTGTAGCCGAGCGCCTTGGCCTCCTCGCGCAGAATGCGCACACCTAGGGAATGGAAGGTGGAAATGTGGAAATCTTCGGCCGGGGTGCCGGGCAGGAGCTTGGCGACGCGCTCGCGCATTTCCTTGGCGGCTTTGTTGGTAAAGGTGATGGCGGCAATGTTGCCGGGTGAGAAGCCGCAGTCCTGCACCAGATAGGCGATTTTCTGGGTGATGACCCGCGTTTTGCCCGAGCCGGCGCCGGCCAGGACGAGCAATGGCCCGTCGAGATAGCGGATGGCTTCGCGTTGCTGGGGATTGAGGCTGGCGGCAGAGGACATGAAAAGAAGATGGCTCGAAAAACAGAGCGCCCCGGCAAGCGGGGCGCAAAATGAGGGAGAATTTTAACCGAAATTGCCTCAGGCTTCCTCATCCACGGGTATGCTTTTCTTAACCAGTTTTCTGGCTTGTGGACCGAGCCGTATCAGTTTCGCCACCACTTCGCGCACCTTATAAGCCGCTGTTGTTGGCTCGGACAGCATTACCCGGGTTTGCTGCGCCAATTTTTCCTGCATGGATTGATCGCGATCGGGGGCAGTCCGCTCTGCCTCGTCAACGCGCCGAACCAGCGATTCGGTGCCGACGTGCGCAGGCCGCAGCGCTTCGTGGGCGTGTGGCATGGTGGTCGAGGTCAGGTGGTCAAGTTTCATGATTCGTGCTCCTGACCCTGATAACGGCATAACTTGGTGCCAGCTTGAATCGTTGGAAAAAGTACCGATAAATTTCGTCCGGCTTTTTCGCCTTTATCCGCTTTTTTTAGCCCGTTACCGCTTGAGAGCGCCAAATACCTTTTGCAGAACAGCGCTGCCGGTTCCCAGTGGATTCTGACGGATTGACCTTTCCTGTTCGGCGATCATCAGAAAGAGGCCGTCCATGGCATTGCGCGTGACGTAGGTGTCGAGATCGGCGTCAGCGCCAAGAAGTCCGGATGCTTTGCCGGCAAACTGGTTGTACTTCTCGGCCAGCCTGACCTTGCCGGTGGCGCGTTTGACGATGGGGCGAAATTTCTGGGTGAGTTGCGCGGAAGTGTTCTGCCGGAAAAACTGGGTGACGCTGTCGTCACCGCCGGTCAGGATGGCTTTGGCGTCCTGCACGGTCATTTTCTTGATTGCGTCGATCAGGATTGGCTTTGCCTCGGCCGTTGCCTGTTCAGCGGCACGGTTCATGGCAATAGTGAGTTCGTCCGTGTATTTGCCCATGCCGAGGGTTTTCAGCAGCTTTTCTCCTTTTTTCAGGCTGTCCGGCAAGCCGATCCTGACCTTGGGATTGCCGAGAAAACCGTCTTGCCTGCCCAGGTTGGCAACGGCGTAGTCGGCGCCTTTGGTCAGCGCGGTTTTTAGTCCTGAACTGGCTTCGGTGCTTGAAATACCGGAGAGATCAACTGCTTGCGATAGCGAACAAAGCAAGGAAAGCGTGAGGGCGAGACAGAAACGTTTCATGGCAGCCTCCGAAAAAGTCAGGCGAGTGACTGTTATTGTGCGCCCTCATCCGGTTTTCGGGTAAAAATGAGATCCCAAACGCCGTGTCCCAAGCGCAGGCCACGGTTTTCGAACTTGGTGAGTGGCCGGTAATCCGGGCGTGGCGCGTAGTCGGCGCTGGCATTGGCGAGTAGCGGTTCGGCAGAAAGCACCGTCAGCATGTGCTCGGCGTATTCCTGCCAGTCGGTGGCGCAGTGCAGGTAGGCACCGGGTTTCAGGCGCGTTGTCAGCAAGGCGATGAATTGCGGCTGAATCAGGCGGCGCTTGTGGTGGCGTTTTTTCGGCCAGGGATCGGGAAAGAAAATGTGGATGCCGTCGAGACTTTGTTCCGGCAGCATGTCGCGCACAACCTCGACGGCATCGTGCTGGACGATGCGGACGTTATTGAGTTGTTGCTCGACCAGGCGCTTGCACAGGGCGCCGACGCCCGGCGTATGGACTTCGATGCCGAGCGTGTCGTTTTGCGGCTGGGCAGCGGCGATGGCGGCCGTGGTTTCACCCATGCCGAAGCCAATTTCCAGAATATGCGGCGCGGCGCGGCCAAAAACGGCGTCAAGATCGAGCCTTTGCGGCGCGTAGGGAATGCCAAAGCGCGGCAGGGCTTCGGCGTGGAAACGTTCCTGCGCCAGTGAAAAACGTCCCTGGCGCAGAACAAAGCTGCGGATGTGGCGGCTCGGCTGCTCAGCGGAATCTGGCGTATCGGGTGAATGGTTTTGATCGGGCATGGTCGGGTCAGGGTTGAATCAGGCCACGCGGTTTGCGGGTGGCGTGCAGGAAGAGACGGTCGTACAGCCAAATGGGCAACAGGCGCAGGATTTTTGCGACAATGTCCATCGGCCAGGGAATAACGGTGTAGCTGCAGCCGTACTTGATGGCGCGGGCAAAGCGCTGTGCTGCAACCGGCGCGGAAATCATGAAGGGCATGCGGTAGGGGTTGACGGCGGTCATCGGCGTGGCGATGTAACCGGGGACGATGGTCACGACCTTGATGCCGAAAGTCTTCATTTCCAGCCGCAGGCTTTCCAGATAGGCGATGACTGCTGCCTTGGAGGCGCAATAGGCTTCGGCGCCGGGGAGGCCGCGTAAGCCGGCCACCGAGGCGATGCCGACCAGACGACGTTCGCCACCGGCCGACTGCATGGCAGCAATGAAGGGGGCAAAGGTGGCGGCCATACCGAAGACGTTGGTGTCGAGGATGCGCTTGATAACGGCGAGGTCTTCGCTGCATTCGGTCAGGGTTCCGGCCGAAATGCCGGCGTTGGCGATAACAATGTTGGGAACGCCAAAACGGGCAATGAAGTCGGCGGCAGCAATGGCAAGCGCTGGCGCATCAGTCACGTCGAGCGCATAGATGGCGTGCTGGCCGCCCAGTTTTTCATTGAGCGCTGCAAGGGCATCGCCGCGGCGGGCGCTCAGGCCGAGTGTCGCGCCTTGTCCGGCATAGTAAACGGCAAGAGCCTCGCCGATTCCGGACGAGGCTCCTGTGATGAAAACCCGCATTAGGGTCTATTTCTTCTTGGCAGCGCGTTCAGCCCGTACTTTGGCGATCAACTCGTCGGCCAGCGCCAGCAGCTTTTCCGGGCTATTGGGTTCGAGCAGATATTTGCCGTCGATGATGATGGCCGGAACACCCTGAATTCGGTAGGCTTGCGACAACTGATCGGCGCGCCGTACCTTACTTTCAACTCCGAAGGATTTGTAGGCATCGCTGAATTTCTGCGTATTGACGCCTTGCTTGGCAAGCCATTCCAGCATCTTGCCTTCCATGGCCAGGTTGATGCGCTGCTCGTGCAGGGCTTTGAACACTTCCTGATTAAGTCTGGCCAAGTCGCCGGTGGCTTCAAGCGCGTAGTAGAGGCGCGACAGGTTTGTAATCGAGGCGCTGCCAAAGCTGACGTGGATTTTGCGCACATAGACGTCATCGGGAAGTTTTTTCTCCCAGGCTGACAATGGGGCGCTCAAGGATTTGCAGTGCGGGCAGGTGTAATAGAAAAAGTCGATCACCTCGATCTTGGCCGGATTGTCCGTTGGTTGTGGCGGCTGCACCGGGCTGTAAGCTGCCTGCGCGAAAACCGGCAGCGCCAGCACAAGGGCGGCCAGGGCGATAATCTGGCGGAAAATGAAGCGGGTGGTTTGGTGCATTACGGCTCCTTTTTGGTCAGCGTGACATCAATTCCATTTTTGGCCAGTTCCGAACGAATGCGGCTGGCCTCCTCGTTGTTGCCATACGGCCCGATGCGAACGCGGTAGAAAGTCTTGTCCTGCACCATCACCTGCAGAATCGAGGCTTCCATGCCCATTAACGCCAGTTTTGCCTTTTGGTTGTCCGCGTCCTGCGCCGAGGTGAAGGAACCGGCCTGGAAAAAGACCGGCTGCTTCGACTCTTTGCTTTCCTTGGGATCCTTCACATCCTTGGCGTCCTTGCCCACCTTGGCATCGTCTTTCTTCGAGTCGGGTTTGGCTGTTTCGTTCCCGTCTGCGGGCTTGGCGGCTGGTTTGGTCTCAGGCAAAGCGTCCGATTTGCCGGTCAGAATATCGTGAAAGTCAAAACGCTTTTGCGGCATCGGGTCGCCCGGTTTGCCTGAAAGGGCAAGCGGTTGCTGTGGGGCGCCGGGTTTGCCGTTGGTTGGGGTTGCTGGCGCTTCGCCCCTTTGCTGCTTGTTGGCGACGAATGGTGAATGCGCCCGGTTGATGTACCAGACCACACCGGCGGCAATACAGACGCCGAGAACAAGGCCGATAAACATGCCGACCAGGGTGCCGCCGCTCGATTTGCTGTGCGGTGGTTTGGGACTGCTTTTGCGAGTCATATCGATTCCTTACATAGAGGTGGGGCAGGAGACCCCGAGCAGGGTCATGCCATTGACGATAACCTGGCGCACGGCGGCGGCCAAGGCGACACGGGCGTCCCGCAGGGAGGCGTCGTCGACCAGCATGCGTTCGGCGTTGTACCAGGTGTGGAAATCGGCGGCCAGATCCTTGAGATAGAAGGCGATCTGGTGCGGTGCCAGATCGCGGGCGGCGCTGGCAATAACTTCCGGAAACTCAGCCAGGCGATTGGCCAGCGCCTGTTCGCGCGGGCTGTCGAGGCGGCCGAGATCGGCGTTGACCAGTGCCTCGGCTTCACCATTCCACTGCGCCAGCACCGAGCAGACACGGGCATGGGCGTACTGGATGTAATAGACCGGATTTTCGTTGGTCTGGCTCTTGGCCAGATCGAGGTCGAAATCGAGGTGCTGGTCGGACTTGCGCAGAGCGTAGAAGAATCGGCAGGCATCGTTGCCGACTTCGCCACGCAGTTCACGCAGGGTGACAAATTCGCCGGAGCGGGTGGACATCGAGGCTTTCTGGCCGTTGCGGTAAAGCACGGCAAATTGCACCAGCGCCACCTGCAGCTTGTCGGCGTCTAGTCCGAGCGCCGTGATGGCGCCCTTGACGCGTGGAATGTAGCCGTGGTGATCGGCGCCCCAGATGTTGATGATCTTGTCGAAACCGCGTTCGTACTTGTTGAGATGGTAGGCGATGTCGGAAGCGAAATAAGTGTAGAGACCGTTTTCGCGCTGGACGACACGATCCTTCTCGTCGCCGAAAGCGGTCGATTTGAACCACTTGGCGCCATTTTGCACATAGAGATGGCCGTTTTTATCGAGCGCATCGACCACACGGGCGACCAGACCGGTATCGAACAGGGCGTTTTCCGAAAACCAGACGTCGTGATGAACGCCGAATTCTTCCAGATCGTTACGACAGTCGGCCAATTGTTCGGAAAGGACGTGCTGGTGCACGTAGGCCCAGTCCGAGCCGAGTAATTCCTTGGCGCGACTGATCAGGGCGTCAAGATAGGCTTCACGCTGGTTCTTGGCCTCGTCGTCGCTACGTTCGGGTTCGGGCAGTCTGGGCAGCCTGGCTTCGACGGCACTGGCTGGATGGACGTATTTTTTGCCATGCGCCGCCACAATTTGCCCGGCCATGTCACGCACGTAATCGCCCTGGTAACCATTGGCCGGGAAAGTAACGCTGACGCCGTTCAGATCCAGATAACGCAGCCAGGTCGATACGGCCAGGATGTCCATCTGCCGGCCGGCGTCGTTGACGTAAAACTCGCGGGTCACATCCCAGCCAGCAAAAGCCAGCAGATTGGCCAGCGATGCGCCATAGGCAGCACCACGGCCATGGCCGACGTGGAGCGGGCCGGTCGGGTTGGCGGAAACGAATTCGACCTGAATTTTCTGCTGGCCACCGAGCGTTTGGCGGCCAAAATCAGCGGCTTTTTTCAGTACATCCGCGATGACGACAGTTTTGGCGGAGGAAACCAGAGTGAAATTGATGAAGCCGGCACCAGCGACTTCGGCCTTGGCAACCAGAGGTGAAGCTGGTAATTCATTGACCAGTTGGCGCGCAATGTCGCGCGGATTCTTTTTCAGGCTGCGCGCCAGTTGCATGGCCAGATTGGTGGCAAAGTCGCCGTGCGCAGCATCACGCGGGCGCTCCAGCAGGATAGGAGTATCCGCAGCTGCAGGGGCAACACTGGCCAGCGCCTGCTGAATCAGTGCCGTGAGCTGAGTTTTAACATCTAGGGACATGAAAAACCGACTGAAAATTCAAAGGAAGCATTATACGGCAAGCGCTTGCCGGCTATTGCATCAGAGAAAAATCTTGCGAAGAACAGACCGGGTCAGTCGGCCGTCTGCGGCACCGGCAGCTTTTGCAGTGACTGCTCAAGTTTGAGCAATTCCGCTTGGCATTGGCGCCCCAGTCCTTTGATGCCGACAATGCCTATGCCGGTGTGCAGTCCTTGCTCAATTTCGCGCGCCAGGGCTTCAATGCGACGGGCGCCAAGAAATCCAGCCACGCCTTTCAGGCCGTGGATGTAGTTGTGCGCCAGATCGAGTTCTCCTGCTGAGAGTTGCTCTTGAAAGCGCAGTATTTCCTGCCGATTGGTATGGATAAAGCGATCCAGCAAAGAATGATAGGTTTCGATTTGTTTGGCCGAGCTACGCCAGACGGTGCTGATCTCTATTTCCGGGATTTGCATCAAGGCGCGGCTCAGTTCATTCTGGCACAGTGCAGGTAGGTCACTACCTGGGGCAATGCCGGGCAGCCAGCGCCCCAGCATCGTGGCGAGCATGTCCGAGGTCACGGGTTTGCCGAGGTGATCGTTCATGCCGGCGTCGAGGCAAAGCTGGCGGTCTTCGGCCAGGGCGCTGGCGGTCAGCGCAATAATGGGTGTGGTGCTGTAGCCGGGCAACGCCCGGATATTTTGCGTTGCCTGCGTACCATCCAGACGTGGCATGTGCATATCCATCAGAATCAGGCTGTAGTGCTGCGTCAGCGCACATTCGATGGCTTCGATTCCGTCCGCGGCAACATCGACCTGCTTGCAGCCCAGGTTTTCCAGCATTTCCAACAGAATTTCCTGGTTGAGCGGATGGTCTTCGACCAGCAAAATTCTTTGCTCTTGCATGTTTGCGCCGATGGCATTGGCGGGCAAGGGAGCAGTATCCGCTGTTCTGGCGCTGGCGCGCGGGAAGGTCAGCGTGAAATAAAAGGTACTGCCGACATCCGGCTGGCTGTTGATTTCGATCACGCCCCCCATCATTTTGACCAGATGCTGGCTGATGGCCAGACCGAGTCCAGTACCGCCGTGGCGACGGGTTGTCGAGCTGTCGATCTGGCTGAAGGGTCGGAAAAGACGCGTCTGGTCGGCAAGGGGAATGCCGCAGCCGCTATCGCTGATGCAAAAGCGCAGCCTGATTGATGCCGCATCGGCGCCAACCCGCTCAATGCCGAAATTTACCGTTCCTCTTTCCGTAAACTTGATGGCGTTGGAAAGCAGGTTGATGAGCACTTGCGACAGGCGCAGTGCATCGCCTTGCAGGCGCAAAACGCGCAAGGGCGGCGCGATGTCGGTTGCCAGCAGCAAGCCCTTTTCCTGGGCGCTGTCTTCGAATAATGGCAAAACACGCTCAAGCACGGCATCGAGGCAAAACTCGCCATGCTGCAGGACGAGTCGCTCGGCTTCGATTTTCGAGAGATCAAGAATGGTGTTGATGACGCCGAGCAAGTGTTCGGAACTGGCGCAAAGCTGGTCGAGCTTGCGCTTGTGGCCGGGGTTCCTGATGTCATGACGCAAAAGATCGCCGAGCCCGATAATGACGCTCAGGGGCGTGCGAATTTCGTGGCTCATATTGGCCAGAAAACTGCTCTTGGCGCTGCTGGCCAGTTCGGCGGCTTCCTTTTGTACGCGCAACTCGGCCGTGGCCTCTGAAACTCTTTGTTCCAGAAGGTCTTTTCCTGTTTCGATGCTTGCGGCCATCGTGTTGAGGCCTTCTTCCAGCGACTGCAGGGATGAATTGGCGAGTTTGGGGACGCGTGCCCCAAGTTCGCCGTGGGCGATACGATTGACGACACCGATAATCTGCTTGAACGGCACGATGATGCCGCGGCTGAGAATCACCGCTAGCAGGCTGCCGAAAAGGACACCGCCCAGCATGGTCAATAGTCCGGTCAGCAGAATTTCGCGCTCGCGGCTTGCCAGCTTCTCCGTCGATATTTCCAGCAGCAGGCGGCCAATTTGCTTGGGCTTGGCGACCATATCGCTGGTCTCGGCAAAAGGATCTTGCAGTGCTAGTTGCGAGCCGATAATCGGGCGTATGAGCAAAAAACTTCGGCCGGGTGACAGCGAAGAAATTTCCGTGTCGGCGAGTTCGGGCAGCCCGCTAAAACCGGGCGTGCCGGCGCGGACAATGAGCTTTCCATCTGCCCCAACGATAGTGGCCGAACGTACGTCAGCTTCGCCGACAAGCTGGTTGAGCAGGGCTTGCAGGGCTTCCCGGTTGCCCGTAAAAAGGCTGTATTCGCTACTCGCCGCCATTTGCCGCACCAGGGCTTCGGCGCGCTGAATATGGCTGTCTCTCAATTCGCTGCTGCGATTGAAGTGAAAAATTACTGACAAAACCAGTGCCAGCAGGATCATGGGCAGCAGGGCGGCCAGCAGTATGCGCGCCTCAATGTTCAAGGGCTTCATGGCGTTTTCTCGATTTGGCGCAAACGCAGGCTCAATGTATTTTCGTCCAGGGTCAGCCCGAGTGCATTGGCCACGGGTAGATTGACGCTCACCGTGAAGTCGGCGGCATGTTGTGGTGGTGGCAGGTTTTTGCGCAGCAGGAAATCGCGCGCGATGGCACCCGCCTGGGTGCCGATTTGCGCCGGGGTTGAATAAACCGCCAGCAGCGCCCCGGCTTTGACATAGGCCGGAGAAAAGGCCAGCAAAGGTACACGGGCGCGAAATGAAGTGAGCAGGATATTCTGGATGGTATTGGCGTTGAAAACTTGTGGATCGGCAACCGCCAGCAGAACGTCGGCTCCTGTCAAAACCTTTTGCAGGCTGTCGTGTAGCATTTCTTCCTGGCCGACATAGGTGACAGCGAGCTGAAAACCGCCTTCCATTGCAGCGTTTCTCCAGCGGGGTTCTGTCGGCCGTGAGGCCGAACCGAGCAGCATGGCAATGCGCTGGCTTTGCGGCAAAGCCAGCCGCAGCAAGGCCAGTTGCCGCTGCATGGGCTGGTCGAGGTAAAGGGCTGAAACCGGCGGCAGGGCTTTGCCTGTAGCGCTGATGTTGTCAAAAGTCTGTTTCGGCAGCATGGCAAAGAGGATGGGCGTTTTGCCAGCCGATTCAGCCAGTGCTTGCGCGGCGGAACTACCAAGTGCAATGATCAGTTTGGGTGGCGCTTTGGATAGGGTCGGCAGATCATTGACGTTGATTACTGCCAGATCAGCACGCGAATGGCCGCCGCGCAGGAGTTCGGTACTGAGCGCATTGAGCGCCTCCTGCAGTGGAGGGCTGCGATCAGCCGGCAG
>JAGTRX010000016.1 GCA_018262285.1 Pseudomonadota bacterium
GAGGAACGGCCAAGCCGGAATCCAGAAAGATCGACAAACTGGAAACCGACTTACGCTTTGAGTCAAATTTCCAAATCAGCGCAGTTGCGTTGCCGAACTGGAGATGAAGGTTTCCCAGAAACCGGCCATGGTACTGGCACCCAAACGCTTGGCAAAGCGCTCGGCGATATTGTCCTTGACCGAGTAATCGAGAAGTTTCTCGGCCTTGATGACATCACGCGCCACCGATTCCACCGTGCCATAACCATCGGCCAGCCCCATCTCAATGCTCTGATTACCCGTCCACATGAGGCCGGAAAACATTTCCGGCGTTTCCTTCAGGCGTTTGCCGCGTCCGTCTTGCACTACCTTGATGAACTGCTGGTGAATTTCCTTGAGCAGAACTTGGGCATGTGCCTTGTGCGCGGCATTTTCCGGTGAGAAAGGATCGAGAAAGCCCTTGTTGTCGCCAGAAGTCATCAGCCGGCGTTCAACGCCAAGTTTGTCCATGGCGCCGGTGAGGCCGAAACCATCCATCAGCACACCGATCGAGCCAACAATGCTGGCCTTGTTGACATAGATCTTGTCGGCCGCCGCCGCCACGTAATAGCCGCCCGAGGCACAGATATCCTCAACCACGGCGTAAAAAGGTTTCTTCGGATACTTGGCACGCAAGCGGCGAATTTCGTCATTAATGATGCCCGACTGCACAGGGCTGCCGCCGGGGCTGTTGACCCGCAAAATCACGCCGACGGAGTTCTTTTCTTCAAAAGCGCTCCGCAAGGCATCATTGATCTTTTCCGCGCTGGCTTCACCCTTGGCATCGATCACGCCACGCAAATTGACTACCGCCGTATGCTGTTCTTCACGCACGACATTGCCGCCACCGCCGACCCCGGCCAGTGCCAGCAGGACAAAAAGCAGATAGACGAAGGTGAGCGACTTGAAAACAATACCCCAGCGCCGCCGCGATTTTTGCTCCTGTATGGCAGCGAAAACCAGTTTTTCCAGCGTCTGGTGTTCCCAGGTCAGCATTTCTGGCCTTTTGGCGGGCTGTCCGGAAGTCGGGGTCGAGGAAAAATCATCCATGAGGTTTCGTTCTCTGCAGTAAAAAAAGGGGGAAATTCAGGCGTGAGGCAGGCGGCTTCGCTGCACTCGAAGCCACAAGTATACTCCGGAACCGCAATGGCATTGCGCCATGCGGGCAAGACTTGCAAGCCTTCGTTGTATCGGCACCTCAACCATGCTGCAACAGCCAGCTATCCAATTCTTCGACACTATGCACACAGGCCAGGGGCTCACATTCGGTGAGATGGGCAACAGGATGGGCACCATAGCTCACTCCCAGCGCCGCAACCCCGGCGTTATTGGCCATCAGCATGTCGTGCGCGGTATCACCAATCATCAAGGTCGCTTCGGCCTGCGCGCCAAGTTCGTCCATCAGTTCATGCAGCATTTGCGGATGTGGTTTGGAAAAGCATTCGTCAGCACAACGCGAGGCATGAAATAGAGGGCGCACGCCGGTGTGAGTCCACGCCCGGGTCAAACCATGACGGCTTTTGCCGGTCGCCACCGCCAGCCGGTATCCTTCTTTTGCGAGTCGCTCAAGCAAGGTTTGTGCGCCGTCAAACAGGCTCAACTCCTGATCGCGTGCCAGATAATGATGGCGATAGCGCGCCACCATTTCGTCGTAGCGTGATGGCGTCAACTCCGGCACCGCCGTTGCCAACGCCTCGGCCAAACCAAGGCCGATGACTTGCCGGGCTTGAGCATCCGATGGTTCCGGCAAATCGAGGTCACGGCTGGCAGCGCACATGGCTCGAACAATGGCCACTGTCGAATCCATCAACGTGCCATCCCAGTCAAAAACGATCAGTTCAAAATTGCGCATGAATTCATCCTAAAGAAAGCAACTTGTCGAGGCCGGCCACACAAAACTCGCGACTGGCGCGCCTATCAAGCTGCGTGACGTAATTAAGCAGCGCCATCGGCACCGGCGCGACCAGTTCCAGCGGCGCCGCCGACAGCGGATGACGGAAATTCATGCGCCAGGCGTGCAGACCCATGCGTTTGAGTTCACCCCGCCGCAGTTCGTGGTTGGCTGCAAAATCGCCATATTTTTCGTCACCGAGAATAGGGAAACCCAAATGCGCCAGATGCACGCGAATCTGGTGCGTGCGTCCCGTTTTTAATTGCGCTTCCAGCAGGCTCACCTGCGGCCAGCGTGCCAGCAGGCGGAACACCGTATGCGCCATCTTGCCTTCCGGCGAAACCCGCACCCGGCGCTCACCAGAATCGGTCAAATACTTGAACAAGGGTTCGCGCACATGCTGCGTGGTGTTCATCCAGCGCCCGGCCACCAGCACCAGATAGCGCTTGTCCGCCCCGGCGCCATGCTCACGGAACATATCGTGTAAGGCAGTGAGCGCCAGACGCTTCTTGCCGACGAGCAAGATACCCGAGGTCTCACGATCAAGCCGGTGCGCCAGTTCAAGAAATTTGGCTTCCGGCCGCTGCCGGCGCAGGGCTTCGATAACACCAAAACTGACGCCACTGCCGCCGTGCACCGCCATGCCATCCGGTTTGTTGATAACGAGCAAGGCTTCGTCCTCGTACAGAATCGGCAGATCGACGCGCTCCTTGGCCGCATCCACCACCGCATCCGCCGTCCGCTCGGCCAGACGAATCGGCGGCAGACGCAGTTTGTCACCAACTTTCAAGCGATAGGTGGCATCCACCCGCTTACTGTTAATGCGGACTTCACCGCTGCGCAAAATGCGGTAGAGATGGCTTTTGGGCACACCCTTGCAATGGCCGATCAACCAGTTGTCGAGCCGCTGCCCTTCGGCTTCTTCGCCGATGAAGACATGACTGACGGAATTCTTACCTGCCTCGCTCATTTTGAAATATACTCGCTCGGTTTTATGTCTCGGCTTGTAAGAGAATCCTCGCCATGAGACCGACTGCCCCCGCTCGACAGGTTTCTCTGTTTGCGGCTGCGTGACGGCAGGCTCGGATGCTCACTTGCGCCAAACGCGCAAGCCAGGCCAGCGTAAATCAACTGGTTGTCTTCGCTCACCAAAAGTAGCGATGGTAAATGAAATAGTGCTCTACCGGCACGCACGGAATCCCCCGTTGCAGATATTTTCCGGGTCGCGACATCGCGGCTCGTTGTTGCGAACCTTCAAACCCGCTGTTGCCACTGAACCGAAAAACCTCATGACGCAACCCCACTCCTGAACGTATCGCCGCCTGCGCGGGCGCTTCCTGATTGTGCATCCAGGGCACAGGAGCCCCACCATAATGAAACGCATGCTTTTCAATGCGACACAGGCCGAAGAACTTCGTGTCGCCATTGTCGATGGTCAGAAACTGATTGATCTCGACATTGAATCGGCCGCCAAGGAACAACGCAAAAGCAACATCTATAAGGGTATTATCACCCGCATCGAGCCCAGCCTCGAAGCCTGTTTCGTCGATTATGGCGCTGACCGGCACGGTTTTCTGCCCTTCAAGGAAGTCTCGCGCGTTTTTTTCCAGCCCGGTGTCGAGGCCAATCGCGCCAAAATCAGCGAAGCGCTTAAAGAAGGCCAGGAAATCATCATCCAGGTCGACAAGGACGAACGCGGCAACAAGGGCGCGGCGCTGACCACCTACATCTCACTAGCCGGCCGTTATCTGGTGCTGATGCCCAACAACCCGCGCGGCGGCGGCGTCTCGCGCCGTGTCGATGGCGACGACCGCACCGAACTGCGCGAAACCATGGATCAACTCGAAGTGCCTGCCGGCATGAGCCTGATCGCCCGTACCGCTGCCATCGGCCGCCAGGCCGAAGAATTGCAATGGGATTTGAACTACCTGCTGCAACTATGGCGCGCCATCGAAGGCGTTGCCCGCGAACAGAAGGGGCCTCTGCTCATATACCAGGAGGGCAGTCTGGTCATCCGCGCCATTCGCGATTATTTCCAGCCGGAAATCGGCGAAATCCTCATCGACACCGACGACATTTTCGAGCAGGCGCGCGCTTTCATGGCGCAGGTGATGCCGGGCAACGTCAATCGCGTCAAGCGCTACAGCGACGACGTCCCGCTCTTCTCGCGCTTCCAGATTGAGCACCAGATCGAAACTGCCTTCGGACGCCAGGTCAATCTGCCCTCCGGCGGCGCCATCGTCATCGATCATACGGAAGCGCTAGTCGCTGTTGACGTTAACTCTGGCCGCGCCACCAAAGGCGCTGACATCGAAGAAACCGCACTCAAGACCAATCTCGAAGCCGCCGAAGAAATCGCCCGCCAATTGCGCCTGCGCGACTTGGGTGGTCTCATCGTCATTGACTTCATCGACATGGAAAGCACCCGTAACCAGCGCGAAGTCGAAAATTGCCTGAAAGATGGCCTGCGTTTCGACCGTGCCCGCGTCCAGATGGGCAAAATCAGCCGCTTCGGCCTGATGGAACTGTCACGCCAGCGCTTGCGCCCGGCGCTGGCCGAAACCAGCTACATCCCCTGCCCGCGCTGCACCGGCACCGGCCACATCCGTTCGGTGGAATCGGCGGCGCTGCACATCCTGCGCATCCTTGAAGAAGAGGCCATGAAGGACAACACCGGTGCCCTGCACGCCCAGGTTCCGGTTGATGTCGCCACTTTCCTGCTCAACGAAAAGCGGGCTGACATCCAGGCCGTCGAACTGCGCCACAAGGTCAACATCCTGCTCATCCCCAATATCAACCTGGAAACGCCGGCGCATTCCATCATCCGGCTGCGTCACGACGAGCTCAACCAGGAAGAAGTGCGCGAACCTTCCTACCGCATGGTGGACGCTCCCGCCGACGAGGCCTACAAGCCCCAAGCCATGCAGCAAGAGGGCGTCAAAGCCAAGCAGCAGGCGGTTATTCGCGGCATCGTCCCCGACCAGCCAGCGCCCATTCTGCCGGAAAGACAGGCAGCGAAGGCTCCCACCGAAGAACAACCGGGAATTCTGACCAAAATATTCTCCTGGTTCCGCGCCGCGCCAAAGCCGACCGAAGCACCTGCCACACCTGTTTCGCCCAAGAAGGGACGCGATGGCCGTCGTGAGCGACCGGAAGGCCGTGATGGTCGCCGTGGCGGACGCAACAACCGCCGTGACGAAGAAAAGAACGAGGGAGGCAACGAACGCCAGCGCGGTAATCGCAACGAAAAACCGACCGCACCACGTGATGAAAACGCCAGCCCGCAGCGCCCGCCGCAGGAACGCAAACCACGCAACGAACGCAAACCACGCAATGAACGCCCGGGTTTGCCGGTCGAGGCTGGTGATACCAAGCCGGATTCCGCTGCAGCAGCCCTCACTGACGTCAGCGCCGCATTGATCGCCCCCGTGACGACACCAGAAGGCGGCGACGAACAGGGCAGCAGCCGTCGTCGTGGTCGTCGTGGCGGACGTGGCCGTGGCGAACGTCGTAACGAGGCTGGCGAATCAGCAGTGCAGGAAACTGTCATTGAAACAACTTTGGGCTCGGCGCAAATTGCACCGACACCAGCGTTGGCAGAAGACAAGACAATTGCTGCATCTATTGCCTCCGTCGCCCTGCCTGAACCGGAAAACACAGCTCCAGTTCAAATGCCGCTAGCGATCGAACCTGCTGTTGCTGCTCAAGCGGCGCCGGTCGTCATCGAAACGTCAGCCCCACCGGCTGCTGCACCGGTTGAAGTGATTATGGAAAAACCCGCCCCTGCACCGGTTGTCAGTGCACCACCGCCGCCAGTAGTCGAAGTCAAACCCGTCGATCTCGACAAGGTTTTGGCCGAAAGCGGCTTGCAGCTGGTGCAAACCGCTGCCGCCCCGGCAACGCCGCCAGCCGAACCGGAAGTCCGCCTCGGTCGCCCACGCCGCAGCCCTCCACCTGTTGCAGCAGCCGACGAACCGCTACTCATCGTTGAAACGCAAAAACCGACGGAATAAGAAACGCTTCATCATCGAAATGGCCATGGATTGCTCCATGGCCATTTTTTTCGACAGCCGAATCGAAAAGCCAGGTTCGATCTGAAATTGGAATTACCAGCCAAGCACTTTCTTGATCTGCACCTGCAGTTGATCCGGTTTGAAGGGTTTGATGACGAAACCCGAAATCCCGAGGGCGACCGCATCCAGTACGTCTTTCTTGTTCGCACCAACCGCCAGCAGCATGATGACCGGCAAGGACTTCAATTTATCGTCCTGGCGCACGGCATGCATCAATTCAGCAGCACTTATTCCCGGCATGACAGTGTCGGCAATCATCAAATCGTAGTGCCGGGATTGCAGTTTGCGCAGCGCATCAGCGCCGTTGCTCACCTGGTCAATATTCAAATCGGAACGATTGCATGAGAGCAATAGTTGCACCACTGCCGTACGCACATTCGCCTGGTCATCAGCAATCAAAATATGCGAAATAATAATTCTCCTTGTCGTCTTGAGGATGGATTATCCTACATTACTCCATTGGGCAATTCCATGAACATGGTTGGCAGAGCGCATGGCATTACGCGAGGACGACGAAATTTCAACTCAACTTCAGCCAACAGCATCTCCAATTACCGTTCCCACACTCTGCGCTGCCTATCAGTTACTGCCAAGCGCCTCCAGTTTTGCCATCAGTTGAGAAAAGCGCGATTCACTTGGCGACAGTTGATTGGCCGCCAACAGATTACCGCGTGTTTCGCGAATCATGGCAGGCTCGGTGCCACTTTTCTCCATGTAGGCAATCATGACATGCGCAGAATTGAGCAGTAAGCGAACGTTGTGTGGCATCTTCTCGAGCGCACTGCGTAATTTGTCGATGGCTTCCTCGAATTTTCCCTCCTTGGCCAGAAGGGTACCGGCGTCCATCATATTGATGGCATCTTTGCGCGAGAACTCCATCAATTCGTCCCCTTTTTCGGAGAGGCCGGTCTTACGCAGAATTTCGCGAACCGCAGCAAGTTTGGCTTTATCCTCGGGGTTATTCATGACTTCCGACTGGAGCAGCGCGAGCCCCTTCTCTTGCTCGCCGGTGGCCAGCAGCAGTTCGGCCATCTCACGGGTGGAGGCCGAATCGATCCTGGCGCTTGAGCGTTCGATCATGGCGGAGAGTTCCTTGGCCACCTCCCTTGCCTTGATCGGATCGCCATTCTGATGATAGACCAAGCCTTCCACTGACTTGGCTTTAAGGCGGACTTCCTCACCGTCAAATTTCTTGCTCATCTGTTCGAGCACGCGCAACGCCTCTTGTGGATTGGCCTTGCTGCTGATGGTCTTGGCCAACCCGATATAGGCATCCGGTGTTTTGCGGGCGGAATGTTCGGCGAGACTGACAGTCTTGCGAAAAGCTTTTTCGGCGCGGTCGAGCTTGCCGGTTTTCAGCGAAAGATCGCCGATGACGCGTTGCCGGAGGTGTGAGTTGGGTGAGAGTTCAATCGCCCGTTCGAGGATATTTTCGGCCTTGTCGTTCTCGCCTAAGGCCTGATAGGTGTCGGCGAGACAATCATAGGCTTCGAGATAGCTGCGATTGTTGTCGACGAGCTGTTCAAGCAAGTCGCGGGCGGATTCGTAATCACCGGTCTGGATATGCGTCTTGGCCAGACCAAGTTGCGCCCAGGGAACATCGCGCGTAGCCAGAAGATTTTCGTAGGCGGCACGCGCCTTGTCGGGCTGGCCGGACTGCATTTGCAAATTGCATTTGAGCCGCAGCAGTTCGACTGCATTGGCCTTGTCGATGGCAGCGCGTTCTTCGCACAAACGAATGGCCTTGAGGAAATCGCGAGCAGCGATGGCACGGTCGATTTCAATGAAATTTTTCTTCTTGGCGTTGATCTTCTGGATGCGACTGGTAAGTATGGCCTCAGTCACCGGTTTGATCAGGTAGGCATCGGGTTGGATCTCGGCGGTACCCATGACCGTGTCCGTAGTCTTCTCGGCAGTGACCATGATCCAGCAACAGCTTGGCCCGATCAGGTTCTTGAATTTGGCTTCTTCCAGTATTTGCATGCCGTTCTGGCCGGCTCCCAGATTGAAGTCACAGAGCACCACGTCATAGCGCTTCTTGCCGAGCAACGAAATCGCTTCGGGGCCATTGGATGCCGTATCTATAGACTTGGGATTGGCACCGCAATTGCGCAGTACAGTCGTTAACATGCCACGCATGCCGAGGAAATCGTCGATGACCAGAAAAGTGCTGTTGGCGATGAGTTTGTTGTCACCTTCCCCGGTGATAAGCGGATTTGTCATGGCAACCTCAGGATAAAACAGCCACCACCGAGCCCACCACCGTTCTCGAGGCGAATACTGCCCTCTTCCTTGCGATTGCGGTGCATCTTGGCGGAGACGGCGGCAAAGTAAAGCCCCAAACCCGTGCTACCGGTACTGAAATCGACACCGCGCATGGCGGCAATGCCTTCGTCGACCATGCGCTGTGGAAAACCGCCGCCGTCATCCTCGACACGAATCTCAAGCGCATCGTTAACCGTTGCAATGACAAGCCGGATAGCGCTCTTGGTGTAGTGCGCAGCGTTGTTCATGGCATTAACGACAATACCGTTCACCAGGTCAGCGTCGAACTCCCAGTAACAATCATCCTCCACATCAACTTCCAGGGCGATGCCGCAGGAACTCAGCAGCGGGCCGACCTGGGATGCCGCCATTTGCGCGAATTCGGCAATTTCCTGTGTTTCCGGATTGAACGGATAAAGGTCGTTACCCAGTTTGTAGAGGGTCAGGAGCTGGATCAGGTTGCCGTTGATGCGTTGCGTTTCATACAGCATCTGCGACATCTCGCGATGTGTTTCGGAATTTTCCGGCTCGGTTCGGGCAATAAAACGCTGAATCGTTCCAATCAGCACACTGATCGAATTCTTCATGTCATGCACGGATGAAGCAAGAAACAGCGTAGCGTCTGGACGAGGCGGAGGGGTCATATAGGCAGTCGTGGCAAGAACTTCAGGAAAGTTTTTTCTTCAAGGCTTTGATTAAACCCTTGGATGCGTCCTCAACCATGTCGATCACCAGATCAAAGTCGTACCCCAAACCGTAAAAAGGGTCAGGCACCTCTTCATCGTCAAAGTTTTCGGAATAATCCATGAGCAACTTGATGGACGTCTCCTTGCCCGGCGGCGCCATACGGCGCAGGTTATCAAGATTGCTGTGATCCATTGCCAAGATCAAGTCAAAATATTCCATATCCTGCGGCGCCACCCGGCGCGCCCGGATTTGCGACAGGTCATACCCCCGTTCCAGCGCTGCCCGCTGGGTGCGCGAATCCGGTGATTCGCCGATATGATAACCGTGCGTACCCGCCGAATCGGCCTCGATTTTCCCTTCCAACCCATTGATTTTCAAGAAATGTCTGAACACCCCCTCGGCGGTCGGCGAGCGGCAGATATTCCCCATGCAAACAAAAAGAACTTTGATCATTACCTTTGCAATCAATGCGTTATGGAATATTTACTATAAGCCAGACAATACACGAAAATGGCGCGCCATGCATCACTGCATCTGGCAATAAGCTCATGCCCGCATCGATGCTTGGTAAAACTGACAGTTGTTCCGCCCACTCTGTTTGGCCTGATACATCGCCAAATCAGCACACTGCAACAAATATTCGAATCCAAGCGCATCATTCGGGTAGAAGGCCACGCCGATGGAAAAGGAAATTGAAAGTTGATGGCCAGCCAAATGAAAAGGCTTGGCCATGGCTTCGACGATGCGCTTGGCAACCTGTGAAACATCGCGTGTTCCGCCAAGATCGGGTAGCAGGACGACGAACTCATCTCCACCCTGCCGGCAAACGGTATCGATTTCCCGGATGCTGCCGAGCACCCTTTCCACCACGGCCTTGAGCAATTCATCGCCCACTGCATGACCATAGGTGTCATTGACCTGTTTGAAGCGGTCAAGGTCGAGGAAAAGTAGCGCCAGCTTCCTGTTATCCCGATGCGCACGCCGCACTTCCTGTTCAAAACGGTCGCGCAACATGGCGCGGTTGGGCAGACCGGTGAGCTGATCGTGTTCCGCCATATGGCGAATACGCGCTTCGGCCGCCTTGCGTTCGCTGATATCTTCAAGGATGACAACCGCCCCTTTTTCGGGTGCCGCCGGGTCGATAAGGCGGCCGTAATTGTTGGCCCAGAAAATTTCGCCATTTTTGCGCCGATATTGCAGTTCGATATGCGAAACGCCGCCACCCGTTAGCGCTGTATTGATCTTTTCGCCGTAGTCAATAAAGTCATCGTGACTCAAATACAGAATATCGAGCGAAACGCCAAGCGACTCCTCTATCGTATAACCGAACATTTTTTCGTAAGCCCGATTGAGCTTGACCCACTTGCGATCCACCGCCACACCCATGGTCAGCGGACTGGCATCGAGCATCGATTGCAACTCTCCGGCCTGCCTCTCGAAGTTATCGCGTGTTTCTTCCAGTTCAGCCATTAGTCTGGTCTGTACGCCAATAAAGGCCAGCCGCTCACGCTCAATGACCATCTCGGAAGCCGCCCGGTCAGCAAAGACCTGGAGCAGCGTGCCAACGATTTCCGGATTGGACAAGGGCGTCAATCCCATGATCAGCAGCATTCCCATCACCTTGCCCTGACGATCGCGCAGCGAAACGCCAGCAAAGGATTCCAGTCGATTTTCGGCCAGACAGGAATCCTGCGGAAAAAGCTGCCAGGCATGCTCCGGCACCAATATCAGAGACTCCTCCAGCAGCTTTGTCGCAGGCCCGTTGTCGTAGCGATAGTTGAAACATCCACTCAGTCCACCTTCGATATGAGCAGCTATCGGCAATAGCAGGCCTGGATTTTCGGGCGAAACAGTGCCGATCAGACAACGTTCGACGCCTATGGTTTGCGCCAGATCGTCCACCAGATTCTCAAACAATGAGCGCGTATTGTGGCCGGCACCACGCGCCAGACGTTCCAGTGCCGCCTCTGCCCGCCGCCGGACAGAAACATCGCGGATAATCGAGATCAGGCACTCCTGCCCCTGGTAGTCGACACCAAACATGGTCGCCGAACATTCGACCAAACCTCCCGTACGGGTCCGCAAGACGATACTGTCAATCAGGATATGACCCTCGTTGCGGATGCGTTCAACCATCTCCGACCGGGTTTCGGGATGACGCCACAAGCCGAACTCGAATACACTTTTACCGATAACTTCTTGGCGCGACCAGCCGGTAATGCGAACAAATGAATCGTTGACGTCGACCATCACGCCCCCGTCGAGCGTGCTGATCGAGCAATAATCCGGGCTGGTGCGAAAAAAGGTGGCAAATATGTCCACCTGCTGCTTCAGCGTGTCCATGCCCTCACCTCGCCCAGATTTCTTGAAATAAGAGGATAATTTCGTTCAACGTCGTTCTCCAGAACCAACATGACTCCGCGCAAAATCCACAGCATCCACCGCCCACCGCAAAAACACTCGAACAAGCCGCCTCTGCTTTTCATCCACGGCGGCTACGTCAACGCCAGGTGCTGGGATCTTCACTTTTTACCCTACTTCGCGGCACAGGGCTACGATTGCCACGCCATCGACCTCTCCGGCCACGGCTTGAGCGAAGGCCGCGATTGCCTCGATTACTTCGGACTCCAGGATTATATCGAGGATGCGGCCGGCGCCGTTGCCGGTTTTGACCACCCCCCGATTGTCATCGGACATTCCATGGGGGCTGCCATTGTCGAAGAACTGGTGTTGCAGACCCCAGTCGAGGCCGCCATTCTGCTCTCGCCAGTACCCACCATCGGCACCCTCGGCGCTGTCATGCGCCTGAGCTGCAGTTACCCCCAATTTTTTGTCGAAATTTTGCGCCTGAGCCGTCTCGAAATCACCGAGAGCAACCTGCTGTTGATGCGCAATATCTATTTTTCGCCGAACATGCCGCCCAAGGATCTGCTCACATACACCCACATGATCCAGGAAGAATCGCAACGTGCCGTCACCGAACTGATGATGATGGCATGGAAACTCAGGCCGCAACGCCCAAAGCTGCCGGTTCTGGTCATGGGAGGCGAACTCGACCTGCTCTTTCCGCCATCATTGCTACCCTTCGTCGCCCGCCGCTGGCAGGCTGACCTGGAAATTGTGCCAGACACCGGCCATGTCCTGATGCTCGACGTCAAATGGGAAACCGCAGCACAACAAATGCTCGCCTGGCTGAAAAAACGGGGATATTGATCAATACCCGTTCCTGATTTCAGCGATCCCCGTTTTTCAGGAGATGACGCTCAATCAGGTCAAGGGAGGAGACTATTCCCGTAACCCGGCCATCCTCAACCACCAGAACATGGTGAATGCGTTTATCCACCATCATATTCGCCACCTCGACCGATGACGCAGTGGGCGCCACCACCAAGGGCTTGTAAGTGCACATTTCCCATGCCCGCTGGCTTTTCAGGTTCTTGTGCATGTTATGAAAACGAACCAGGTCGCAAGCACTGATCACCCCGAAGACGACACCTTTGGAATCGACCACCGGAACAGAAGTCAGATGGTGGGAATCCATCACTTCTTCGACCTTGTCCAGCGTATCCTGCGTATCGACGGTCACCACCGCTGCCGTCATCACTTCCGAAACAGGTCTGCTCATTTTGTCTTCCTTCCAGAGATTCCGGCCTCTCGACCCACATTTCCATTATAGACACATCAACCACAAGGGCACATCAGGCTCCTAGAATGACATGCACCCGGCACGGGCCATGTGCACCGAGGACGATGGTCTGCTCAATGTCGGCCGTGCGCGATGGTCCGGAAATAAAATTGACCGCCGGCGGCATGGCGGAAAAGTCACGGCGCAGGCGGAAAAAGGCATCTTCAAGCGAAGGGACGATATTTTCCGGCATCACCAGCGCGACATGCGTTTCCGGCAGCAGACTCAAGGTCGGCGGCGTCTCCGGGCGCGAAACCATCATCAGCGTGCCGGTTTCGGCAATGGCGCAATAGCAGGTCGTTATCCCTACCGGATCGGCATTTACTGCCCCCCGTGCTTCCACCGCCAGACCGGCACCCTTCCAATCCAGCGCCGCCAGATCCTGGCTGATCACGGCATCGCCACCCAAGCCGTTTTCCCCCAGATAATGCGCCACGGCTTGCGGCAAGTCTTCCCGGCGGACAATTCTCCCAGTCGTACTCGACATCGATTCGACCTTCTGCATAAAACGTTCGACCAGATCGCCTGCCATGCCCGGTTGCGGGCCGCGCACACCCGAATGCAGCGTTTCTTCTGCAGCACTCTTGCGCGTTACCGCATCCACAGTCGTCACTGCCGCCAAATTCTGCCGCACCCGCGCCATAATCTCGGCACGGGGCGAATGGCTTTCCTTCTTTGTCATATCAACCCTTTCTGTCCGCCCACATTTCCTGAAAACTCTTGCCCAGCGGCGCTTTCAGATCGCGGCCGAAAGTCCAGCCCGGCGCCATGCCCAGCACACGGATATATTCCTCGCCGCCAGCCAGCCATTTCAGATAGCGTACTGCCCGCCGCACGCCCCAGCGGTAAAAAACGGGATGCGTTGCTGCCCAGGCCCAAAGTTTATAAGCCAGTCGTTCGCTCCACGGCCGCAAGCCAGTCTCGACGGCGCGGCGGCGTAAGGCACGCATCAATTCCGGCAAGGGAATACCGACCGGACAAACAGCAGCGCACTGATTGCAGCCGGTCGTCGCCTGCGGCAAATCCTGCGCATCCTTCAAACTGGTATAAAGCGGCGTCAGCACCGAGCCCATCGGCCCCGGATAGACCCAGCCATAGGCGTGACCACCAATACTGTTATAGACCGGACAATGGTTCATGCAGGCACCGCAGCGGATGCAACGCAACATGCTGTCGAATTCTGTTCCGAGCAAACCGGCACGGCCATTGTCGACCAAGATGAACACCATTCTCTGCGGCCCTTCAACGCCACTGGCGTTTGCCTCCAGGGGCGGTCGGCCGGTCAGAATAGAGACGTAATTGGAAATGCCCTGCCCGGTCGCCGAGCGCGGCAGCAAACGTAGCAGGGTCGCAAGGTCTTCCAGATTGGGGATGATTTTCTCGATTCCGGCAACCACAACATGCAGGCGCGGCAGCGTCGTCACCATGCGGCCATTACCCTCATTGGTCACCAACACCGCCGATCCGGTTTCCGCCACCAGAAAGTTGGCGCCGCTGATGCCCATGTCAGCCGACAGGAAATGCTGGCGCAACACCCCGCGCGCCTCGCGCGCCAGCGCCGTGATGTCGTTCTGGCGCGGCAGGCCGTGATGCTGGACGAAAAGGTCGGCGACTTCCTCCTTGGTCTTGTGAACTGCCGGGGCGATGATGTGCGAAGGCGCCTCACCAGCGATCTGGACAATATATTCGCCCAGATCGGTTTCGATCGACTCAACCCCGGCCGCCGCCAGCGCCGCATTGAGATCGGCCTCTTCGGACAGCATGGATTTGGATTTGACCACCTTTTTGACGCCGTTTTCCTGCGCCAACTCCACCACCAAACGCGCCACTTCGGCGCCATCGCGAGCCCAGAGCACCTCGGCACCGGTCGCCTGTGCCTGCGCCTCGAACAATTCAAGCCAGACATCAAGATTTTTAACCACACGATCGCGGATTTTCTGCGCAGATTGCTGCAATTTATCAAAATCCATACCAAGTTCAGCCAAATCCTGCATGCCTTTTTTGCGCTTACCGACAAAGAGTGGACGCACATGCTGTAGCGTCTTCTGCACACGCGGATCGCAGGCTTTTTCCGCAGCCCGCTCCCGAAAGAATAGGGCTTGCGATTCCATTAAAAGCCCTCCTCTGTCGCCAAAATTTCGGCAATATGCAGCACCTTCGTCTGGTCGCCACGCCGGCGCAAACGCCCTTCAATATTCAGCAGACAACCCAGATCACCACCCAGCACGGCATCAACCCCGGCCGCAGCGATAAAGGAACACTTGCGATCGACAATTACCGTCGAAACTTCGCCAAAATTCGCCGAAAATGCGCCGCCAAAACCACAACATTCCTCACTTTCTTCCAATTCCTTGAGGAAAACACCGGGCATTGCAGCCAAAAGTTTTCGCGGCTGCTGCTTGATGCCCAGTTTGCGCAAACCTTTACAGGAATCGTGATAGGTCACCGAGCCCTTGAAACAACCAGGCACCACTGCCAACTTCAGCACATCGACCAGAAAGCTGGTCAACTCATAAGTCCGCTTCGACAATTCCGTGGCTTTTTCGGCCCATTCCAGCTCACTGGCCAGCAATTCCGGATAGGCGTTCTTGATATGTTCGGCGCAGGAGGCCGAAGGCAACACGACGTAATCAAACCCGGCCAGATCGACGATGTTTTTCTTCGCCAAAGCCTGCGCCGCCACGGCCTCACCCGCACTCCAGGCCGGCTGACCGCAGCAGGTCTGACTCTTCGGCACCACCACCTCGCAGCCCGCCGACTCCAGCAGTCGCATCGCGGCAAAACCAATTGATGGGCGCATGACATCAACCAGACAGGTCACAAACAAGGCAACACGCATTTCAATTTTCCCAATAATGACTCACGGCAATCCTACCCGCCTTTGCCAATCGGCGAAAGCAAGCCTCTTCTCCACCATCAATCGTGCGACGGCCACCCCAATGCGGTAAAATCTGCTTCCTTCAAACTCTCAGGAAAATCTCGTGCGCATTGTCTGTCTCGACCTCGAAGGGGTTCTGGTTCCTGAAATCTGGATCGAATTTTCTCAACGCACCGGCATTCCAGAATTGCGCCGCACCACTCGCGACGAGCCGGATTACGACAAACTGATGCGCTACCGACTCGCCATTCTGGAAGAACACAAACTCGGCCTGCCAGATATTCAGAAAGTCATCGCCGACATGGGGCCGATGCCCGGTGCCCGCCAATTCCTCGACCAATTGCGCGAGGACTATCAGGTACTGATTCTTTCCGACACCTTCTACGAGTTTGCCCATCCCTTGATGCGCCAACTCGGCTGGCCAACGCTGTTCTGCCATTCGCTTGAAGTTGCCGCCGATGGCAGAGTCATTAATTACCACCTGCGCCTACCCAACCAAAAGCGCGAAGCGGTACGTCACCTGAAAGAACTGAATTTCATGATCGTCGCCGCTGGTGATTCCTACAACGACACCGCCATGCTGGCTGAAGCCCATGCCGGCATCCTCTTCCACCCGCCGGAAAACGTCATTCGCGAGTTTCCGCAATTCCCGGTTACGCTGAATTACGCTGAAATGCGTACTGAAATCGACCGTGCCTTTGCCAGAATCTGAGAACTACCCCATGCATAGCCAGCACTTTTACACTCTAACCGCATCTTGCCCCGATCAGGTCGGCATCATCGCCAAAGTTTCAGGTTTCATTGCAGAAAATGGCGGCTGGATTCTCGAATCAAGCTATCACGCCGACGCCCTGACCGGCCAGTATTTCATGCGTATCGAAATCAAGGCAGATTCATTGCCTTTCTTGCTGGCCGAATTCCGCGAACGTTTCCGCGTTGCCGTTGCCGAACCACTGCAAATGACCTGGCGCATCACCGACAGTGCGGTGAAAAAACGGGTGGTTATCCTCGTTTCAAAGCAAGAGCATTGCCTTTATGACCTCTTGTCACGCTGGCAAGCCAAGGAAATGGATATCGAAATTCCCTGCGTCATTTCCAACCACGATACCTTCCGTGGCTTTGTTGAATGGCACGGCATTCCCTTCCACCATGTACCAGTAAAAAACGAGGACAAAGACGCTGCTTACGCCGAAGTTCAGCGCATTTTCGACGATGTTCGCGGCGACTGCATGGTTTTGGCCCGGTATATGCAGATATTGTCGCCAGCCCTCTGCGAAGCGAACAAGGGCCGTATCATCAATATCCACCACTCCTTCCTGCCCTCCTTCGTCGGCGCCAAACCTTATCATCAGGCTTACGCGCGCGGCGTCAAACTGATCGGAGCAACCTGTCACTACGTCACCCCGGAACTCGACGCCGGACCCATCATTGAACAGGACGTTATCCGCATCGATCACTCTGACTCGCCTGAAGACATGGTGCGCTACGGCAAGGACATTGAAAAAACAGTCCTCGCCCGCGGCCTACGCTATCACCTGGAAGACAGGGTATTGACCTACGGCAACAAGACGGTGGTCTTCAGATAAAATCTTCACTTTTAGCCGCTATAACGCCTTCTGTTGCCGTCTAACAGCTTTTTGAAATACTGCTGACATCGGCGGCATACAAGCATAGAATCACCTCATGGTCTGATGATTGGCGAAGGCGTCGTGAAAGAAACCCTGCCCACCTCCGAACTCTGCGTTGGCATGTATGTCAGCGATCTGGATCGTCCCTGGTTGGGGACGCCTTTCCTTTTGCAGGGTTTTTTGATCGAGGACACCGAGCAGATCACCCAGTTGCAACAGTGCTGCAAGACCGTGGAAATTGATCGCAGCCGCTCCATAGGCGATCAAGCGAAATCGCGCAGTGCGAATTTCCAGTTCAAGCCTTCCGAGCCAGCACCGCGCACGGCGACTGTTGAAGAATATGTCCAGGTGGACGAAGCAAAGCCTGAAGACTTTCCCGCCATTTGCCGCCTGTTGCGCAACAAACGTTCAAGTCGACGTTTTGCCAAGCAACCAGCCATCAACCCAGTTGATGGTCAGAGCCGGCTTGAGCCGGAAATGCTGTATTCGGCACCTATCATCGATGACATCAAGCAGACCCTTGAGGCCATTCGCAACAGCTTCGATCTGGAAAGTGGCGAAAAAATCCGGCAAATCAGCGCTCTTGTCGGTGAATTGGCCGGTAGCGTTTCGCGCAATCCGGACGCCATGCTTTGGCTGACTCGCCTCAAAAGCACTGACCGCTATTCCTATGACCATGCCGTTGATGTTTCCATACACCTGATGATTTTCGGGCGCTTCCTCAATCTGGCAGCAGAGATGGTTGAAAAACTGGGCTTGGTCGGCATGATGCAGGATATCGGCAAAGTTGATATTCCGCAGGATGTCCTTAACAAGCCGGACCGGTTGACTGATGAAGAATACGCCCTGATTCAGTCACATGTCGCCAGTTCGCTGGAAATGCTTGCCAATCAAGCCAACTTCGACGCGGAGATGCTGGAAATCGTCGCCGGCCATCATGAGCGCCATGATGGCAGTGGTTATCCGAGCCGCCTGCAAGGTGAAAAAATCAGCCTTAACGCCGAGCTGGCTGGCATGATCGACGCTTACTGCGCCATGACGCGCAATCGCAGTTACAACCCGGCAGTCTCGCATCAACGCGCCCTTGAATATCTGATTGGCAGTCGCGGCAGCAAGTTTCGCGAGGCGCTAGTCGACCAGTTTATCCAGTGCATGGGGTTATATCCAGTGGGTACGCTGGTCGAGCTCAATAGCAGCGAAGTGGCGGTGGTCATCCAGCAAAACCGGGTGCGGCGCCTGCAGCCGCGTGTGCTCATCGTGCTGGCGGCGGACAAAAGCATCGAGCGCTACCCGCGCACCCTCGATCTGATGATGAATCCGGCGACTGCACTGGGCGAAACCTACCGTATCCTGCGCTCCTTGCCGCCTGATGCCTACGGTATTAATCCGAGCGAGCTTTATCTTGCCTAAAACTCTCGCAGCGACTCCGACAACCGACATTGATCCTTTTACTGGCCTGCACAAGTTGCCGCAGGCGCTCGCCGATATTTCCCTACTGGCAAGACAACAATCGAGCACCCAAACGCTGGGCATCGTTTCCCTGTTTGTGCCGCCATCTCCGGCGCTCTACCGTATTACGCCCGAGGCCGGCCATCATCTGCGTGCCGCCTTGTCGCAACGGGTAATGCGGGCGCTACGCAAACAGGATCGGCTTTATTCAGTCAGCAACTGGGAATGGCTTATCCTGTTGCCGGAGCTGGTGAGTGCCGCCCCTCTGACTTTGGCCATGATGAAAGTGCGCACGGCGCTTGGCGATGCTTTCGAGACCCTTGATGGTGATCACCTGCAACTCGACGCCTTTTGCGGCGGCTCGGCGTGGCCGGATGATGGCGACGATCCCATCCACCTTGCCCAATCCGCCCGAATTGCCCGCTTGCATGCCGCCAGTAGCGGTAGCGGCGCGCTTTGCTACCAGCGCCACATGGACAAAACCGAGGCGGGGCAGACCCGTTTTCAGACGGCCTTGCAACAGGCGCTTTCCGGCAACCAGGAAAACCCGATGAGTCTGCACCTGCAACCACAGGTAGACCTGACCAGTGGCGCCTGTTCCGGGGCAGAAGCTTTGTTGCGCTGGCAGCACGAGGATGGCAATGCCGTGCCACCACACCATATTATTGCGGCTCTGGAAAAACTGGGGCTGCGCCATAGTTTTACGCGCTGGTTACTCAATCAGTCCATGCAATGCATTACCGCGCTGACCGAGGCCGGTATCAATATTCCGCTCTCGGTCAATCTTTCGGCCAGCGATCTGCTCGACGTTGAATTGCCTGACCTGGTCATGCAGGCGCTGGCCATTTGGGAAATTCCAGCGCATCGCTTGCTGTTGGAAATCACTGAAACCATGATGGTCGAAGAAACGCCACAGGTGACAGAAGTATTACGTCGCCTGCGGCAGCTTGGCCTGACTTTGGCGATTGACGATTTTGGCACGGGTTATGCCGGTATGAGCTATCTGCAGCGTTTGCCGGTCGAGGAGGTCAAGATCGACCAGCGCTTTGTCCGGCAGGCCGTTGGCACCAAACGCGACCGCGAAATTATTGCCTCCATTATCCAGTTGTCGCATCGCCTGAGCCTCAAGGTGGTTGCCGAAGGCGTCGAAAACCAGGAGACCGCCGATATGCTGTGGTCGCTCGGTTGTGAAACGGCGCAGGGCAATTTCTTTTCGCCGGCGCTCTCGCTTGAAGATTTTATCCGCTGGTACAAGCGCAAACAGGTGCCGGCAACCTGACTCTCCACCGACAAGTTCATTACAATGCCGGCTTTGAACGGGATCGGCACGATCCGGGCGAGCAACATTCAACGCAAAGGCCAAAGCACAACATGATATTTCGTACAGCCATTTTCCTTTTGACGGCATTGCTGGCGCTGCCCGCTTTTTGCGGCGTTCGCATCGACCACTGGGTAACTTCTGCCGGGGCGCGCGTCTATTATGTTGATAGCCAGGCGCTGCCGATTCTCGATGTGCAGATTGATTTTGCTGCCGGTGCCATGTTCGACCCACCCGGCAAATCCGGACTGGCTGGCCTGACCCGCAGCGTTCTTGAGCTTGGCGCCGGGCGACTTGATGAAAATGCGATTGCCGACCGGCTGGCCGACGTTGGCGCCAGATTGGGTGGCGGTGCTGATAGCGACCGTGCGTCAGTCAGTCTGCGCACGCTGGCCGAAAGCGAAAAGCAGGAGGCAGCGTTGCAAATTCTGCGTAGCATATTGCAGACACCGCGCTTTGATGCAGCCGTTTTTGAGCGCGAAAAAACCCGCAGCATAGCCGGGCTGAAGGAGGCGCTGACGCGACCGCAGGGTCTGGCCAGTCGGGCTTTCTGGCAAGCGATGTATCCTGGTCATCCCTATGGACGGCAGGCCACACCGGAAAGTCTCGACGCACTCAAGCTGGCTGATGCCCGTGCCTTCTGGCAGCGCTATTACGTTGCCCGCAACGCCAGCATTACCATCGTTGGCAAGATCAGTCGAACGGAGGCGGAAAAGTTGGCCGAAAAACTGATGGCTGGATTGCCGGCAGGCAGTGTGCCGGAATTGCCGGCGTTACCAACGCGTCCGGCTGGCAGCATCCAGAAAATTGTTCATCCGGCCAGTCAGTCGCATATCCATATCGGGATGCCGGCCATTGAGCGCGGCCACCCCGATTACTTCCCCCTCTTCGTCGGTAATTACAGCCTGGGAGGCGGAGGTTTCGTCTCGCGCCTGATGAAGGAAGTGCGCGACAAACGCGGCTTCGCCTACAGTGTCTATAGCTATTTTGCCCCGCTCAAGCAGGCGGGGCCCTTCCAGATCGGCCTGCAGACCAAGCGGGCACAGGCCGGCGAAGCCCTGGCAGTGGCGCGTGCGTTACTTGAAGAATTCATTCGCAGCGGCCCGACCGAGGAAGAACTGGCGGCTGCCAAGGCCAATCTGACCGGCAGTTTTCCGCTGCGCATCGACAGCAACCAAAAGATACTGGAGAACGTCGCCAATATCGGTTTTTACGGCCTGCCGCTTGATTATCTCGACACCTACCAGCAAAAGGTTTCCGCAGTGACTGCCGAACAGGTGCGGCAAGCCTTTGTCCGTCATGTCAGCCCTGAACACCTGGTGACAGTGATGGTGGCAGCGGATTGAAGGTGAGTTATTTTTTAACGCGGAGGCGCGGAAAACGCAGCGTGCCGCAGAGATCGGGCATTTCTTTTCAGTTTTTTCTTTGCGGCTCTCTACGCCTTTGTGACTCTGCGTTGGAGGTTTTTTGAACACCGTCCGCATCATCGGTGGCGAGTGGCGGCGGCGCCTGCTGCATTTCCCCGATAGCGAGGGCTTGCGGCCGACGCCCGACCGGGTGCGCGAAACCTTGTTCAACTGGCTGGGTCAGGATTTAAGCGGGCTGACCTGTCTCGATCTCTTCGCTGGCAGCGGTGCATTGGGCTTCGAAGCCGCTTCGCGCGGCGCCGAACGTGTTGTGCTGGTCGAAAAAGCGCCCAGGGTGTTGGCAGCGCTGCAAGAAAACGCCAGAACCTTGGGCGCAACCACCGGGCGTTTGGAGATCAGGCAGAGTGATGCGGTACAATACGCCGCCTCGGCGACTGAGCGTTTCGATCTGGTTTTTCTCGACCCGCCATTTCGTCAAGGCTGGCTCGACAAGTTGGCACCGCTACTGGATAAGGTTTTGCAGCCGGATGCGGCGATGTACGTCGAAGCAGAATTTGAATTGAAGGACGACGCAATTCTTTTCCCCGGTTGGCGCACCGTACGGCACGGCAAGGCGGGGGAAGTGTATTTTCACCTGATGCAACAGGAAGAAAACCATGCTAAATAACCGGTTAGCCATTTATCCCGGCACTTTCGATCCGATGACGCGCGGCCATGAGGATCTGGTGCGGCGCGCCTCCCCGCTTTTTGAAAAATTGCTGGTGGGAATCGCCGAAAGCCCGGCCAAGCGTCCGTTGTTTACGCTGAGTGAGCGCATTGAAATCGCCCATGAAGTACTGGGCGACATTGCCAATGTCGAAGTGGTTGGGTTCAACACCCTGCTCATGAACTTTGTGCGCGAACGCGGTGCCAAGGTGATCCTGCGCGGTCTGCGTGCTGCCTCCGACTTCGAGTATGAATTCCAGATGGCCGGCATGAACCGCAGCCTCTATCCCGATATCGAAACTGTCTTCATGACGCCAAGCGACCAGTTCATGTTTGTATCCGCCACCATGATCCGGGAAATCGCCCGCCTCGGCGGCGATGTCAGTAAATTTGTGCACCCCACAGTGGTGCAGCATCTAGCGGGCAAAAACCTGAATTCCTAGGCGCGCCCAACCAAGCTTTTTTATCAGACCTCTTTGAAGGAAAAATCATGGCTTTGATGATCACCGAAGAATGTATCAACTGCGACGTTTGCGAACCCGAATGCCCGAACCAGGCGATCAGCCAGGGCGACGAATACTATGTCATTGACGCCGAGAAATGCACGGAATGCGTTGGACACTACGACGAGCCGCAATGTGTGCAGGTCTGCCCGGTCGATTGTATCCCCAAGGATCCGGGTCACGCCGAGAGCCAGGAACAACTCATGGCCAAGTTCCACAAGCTGACCGGCAAGTAACTGGCACCTCTAAAAATTCGTCACACCGACGAAGGCCGGTGTCCAGTTCTTTGATTCCTGCTGGATTCCGGCCTTCGCCGGAATGACGAAAATGAAACCGGTACTCAGGCGGCGCGGCGAACCGACGGGATTTGCACCGAGAGCAGGCGTCGCACAACAGCGCTGACTTCCCCGAGCGACTCGATTTGTTGCTGCAAGGTGTTTTCGACGCTTTGTAGTTCGAGGATACGGTCTTCCAGTGTATCGGTCGCCAGGTGGATACGTTTGATGCTTTCGAGGCGACGCTTGAGCTGGATCTGGTGCTCGCGCACCTGCGTTTCCATCGGTGCCATGATGGCGCGCAGCCAGATTTCAGCGTCGCGGTTGGCCTTCTCGAAGGCACGCCTTACCTGCATGGCGACCTCGTCGAAAAATTTCTGGGTGACATTCTTCTTTTCGTGCCGGATGAGGCTGAGCATGGTGTTGAGATGGGTGTTGCACCAGTTTTCGAGGCGGTCGATTTCCTTTTCGTAACGCAACAGTGAAAAGGTGGTCGGCGAGCCGAGCTTAAGGCCATGCTCGACCGAGAATTTTTTGTATACCGCTTCCATCATCGTGATGATTTCGCTGATTTCCTTGTTCGATTTGTTGAGGGCTTCGTGCGCCACGACGAAAAAATTGGCCATGGCATCGGACAACGCTCGCGAAAATGTCGCTTCCAGCATGGTCTCGCGCGTGCTGTGCGTAAGCTGGCGCAGGGCATCGAGGCCAAGATGGCCGAAGAGGTTGTTGGTCAGGGTGGAAAAGACGCTGCGCACGGCGTAGTAGCGCTGTAGCCCGGTCTCGAACTCTTCTTTTTCCGAGCGCACCTTGCCCATCATGTACTCGACCACACCAGCGTTCTTGCCACGCAGTTCGGTCAGTTCGTTCAATTGTTCGCGCAGGCCGGCAAGGCGCTGTTCGAGCAGGCCGCGCACGCGCTGATATTCGTCAGTAAAATCGCTCTCGGAACTGTCGCGCACGATCTCCTGTTTGGCGGGAATCAATTCCTGCGAAAGAGCACTTTCCAGCTTGGGCAGGCGGCTGCGTTCGAGCAGGGGTTCATCGCCGTTGATCTTGGCGACCAGACCCTTGTGGGCTGAAACCGGGAAAATCTGGCGGCTCGGCAAATTGAGGGTAGTGGCACAGGAAGCCACCTGTTTCTTGATTTCCGCCTCGATTTCCTGGGGCGATTTCAGTTCGTCCCACATGCTGTCGATCTTGTTGAGCACCACCATGCGGCCGCGCTTGGTGGCACCGCCATCGCCGATGTATTCCTTCCAGATGGCCAGATCGGACTGGGTGACGCCGGTGTCGGCGGCCAGGATGAACAGGACAGCGTGGGCGTTGGGCAACAGCGACAGAGTCAGTTCCGGTTCGGTACCGATGGCGTTCAAGCCAGGGGTGTCGAGAATGACCAAGCCCTGTTTTAGCAGCGGGTGCGGAAAATTGATGACGGCGTGACGCCAGCGCGGAATATCGACCAGACCATCGCTGCCGATCTGGAAAGAGGCCAACTCGGCATTGTCGACAACAAAGCCGAAATTGCGCGCTTCTTCAGGCGTAACGCGCTTGGTCTCGCTGACTTGCTTGAGGGCTTCCTGCATGGATTCAGCCGAGTTGACCTCAAGGCCGACGGTGCGCCATTCATCGGGGAAACGCTTGTATTCGCTGACGCTGGCGTTGGTGGCGCGGGTTTCGATCGGCAGCAGATCAATGCGGGGCGGGCGGGTATCGTCGTAGAGCAGTTCGGTCGGGCACATGGTGGTGCGGCCGGCCGAGGAAGGCAGCATGCGGCTGCCGTATTCGGCAAAAAAGATGGCGTTGATGAGTTCCGACTTGCCGCGCGAAAATTCGGCAACAAAAGCGACGTTGAGACGATCTTCGCGCAAGCGCTCCAGCAGATGTGTGATGCGCATGTCGCTTTGCGCATCGGCAAGCTCATTGTCGGATAACCAGTCCTGGAAGCGTCCGATCGCTTCGCCAAGCAGGGTACGCCAGCGGCTGTATGCGGCAAATTGTTGAGCAAGCATCATGGCTTTAACATCTTTCCTAAGCTTCAGCCCGTAAATCTAGCACAAGTGCGTGTTGGAATCAGCTAGGAGTTTCCCTCTTGAGGATTTTCTTTGCCGGGTTGCTACAAGGAAACACAAGGCGGGCGATCAGACCGCCGCCGTCGCGCGCCAGTAGTTCAAAGCGCCCGCCATGCAAGCGGGCGATGCGTTCAACGATGGCCAACCCCAGGCCGGTGCCAGTGGCGCCGCCACGGGCGCTGTCGAGCCGGATGAAGGGGCGCTTGACGCGCTCCAGTTCTTCTGGCGGTATGCCGGGGCCGCGATCCAGGATTTCAACATGCAATTCATTCTTTTCGGCGTGCGCCTTGAGGCTGACTTCCTGGCTGCCGTATTTGAAGGCATTGTCAATCAGGTTGTTGATGGCGCGCACCAGAGCCTTGGGACGCAATTTGCAGGCCGGCAGGGAGCCAATTTCGGCGCTGACTTGGCGTCCTGGACGATTTTGCCGGGCGACAATATCCGCCAGCAGCATGGCGGGCTCAAAAATGTCTTCCGCCTCACCCTCTTCGCCACGCGCGTAATCGAGAAACTGGGCGATCACCGCTTCCATTTGTTCGATGTCGGCAATGATGGCTAGGCGGGAGTTCTCGTCGGCAACGCTCAATTCCGCTTCCAGACGCAGACGGGTCAGCGGCGTGCGCAAGTCGTGCGAGATGCCGGCCAGCACTTCGGCGCGTTCGCGTTCATTGCTTTCAAGATCAGTCGCCATACGGTTGAAAGCGGCGGCCAGTTGGCACAATTCCTCTGCGCCCTCTTCTTCCAGCGGCGTCGGCTTTTGCCCGCTGCCAACTGTGGCGGCGGCTTGAACCATTTTTGCCAGCGGCCGGCTCTGACGCGAGGCGATAAACCAGGCAAACAACAGCGACAGCCCGGTAGCCAGTGTTCCCCAGGTCAGCCAGTGCCAGGTGCGTTCATATTGGGTACGGGCACGCGGCAGAACGACCCAGTATTCATCGTCGCTTTGTTCATCAAAGCGAAAACTGACCCAGAAACCGGCAACACCATCCACATTGAGGGAAATGCGGGTTTTATCGCCCAATTTTTGGCGAATTTCATCCTGCAGAAAATTGTAGAAACGCTCATCCGGCAAGGGGAGGATCTTGTCGTCAGTTTCCAGTGGCAACAAGCGAATGCCTTCGCGAGCGCTCAATTCGGAAAAGAAATCCGGCCTTTTTTCCGGCGCTGAAGCCACCAGCGCCGCGCGCACCAGATTGACCACACTGACCGCCGTTTGCGCCGTGTCGCGCGCCCGTGGTTCGGTGCCATAGAGCCGGAAAATGCCCAGCCACGTGGCCGCGCTGAGCACCGACAGTGCCGCGATCAGCAAAAAGGTACGAACCAGCAAGGTGCGGGGGAGAAGGCTCATGCCGACAACTTTAAAGGGTATTTCCTGGCGTCATTGTGGTGTACCGTCCGGAACGAAGACATAGCCGAAACCCCAGACCGTTTGCAGGTAGCGCGGTTTGGCTGGATCGGGTTCGATGAGTTTGCGCAGACGCGAAACCTGCACATCGATGGCACGATCGAAGGGGCCTTGTTCGCGGCCGCGCGCCAGCGTCATCAATTTGTCGCGCGACAGCGGCTGGCGGGGATGCTGCAACAGCACGTGTAGCACGGCGAATTCGCCGGTCGTCAGCATTTGCGATTCGCCCTTGTGCTTCAGCGTGCGGGCGGCGAGATCGACTTCGACTTCGCCGAAACGAATGATTTCCTCGGCCGCCGGCGCTCCTGGCGGCGCGCTGCCCTGCCGGCGAAGGACAGCCTGAATACGCGCCAGCAGTTCGCGCGGGTTGAACGGTTTGGGCAGATAATCGTCAGCGCCCATCTCGAGGCCGACGATGCGGTCGATTTCGTCACCCTTGGCGGTGAGCATGACAATCGGCGTTTTATCGCCAGTGCCGCGCAGCCGCCGGCAGATGGCGAGGCCATCTTCGCCGGGCAGCATGAGGTCGAGCACGATCAGGTCGAAATGCTCGCGGCTCTGCGCCCGCTTCATCTGTTCGCTGTCGCCAACCGCCTTGACCTCGAAACCCTGTTCGCCGAGGTAGCGGGTCAGCAGATCGCGCAGACGGGAATCGTCGTCGACAATCAGCAGGCGGTGGGGGCGTTCGCTCATGACTTTCTCCTTAACGGGAAATCGGCTTGTAACGGATGCGATGCGGCTTGGCACCTTCTTCGCCCAGCCGCTTCTTCTTGTCGTCTTCGTATTCCTGATAATTACCGGCGAAGAAGGACCATTGCGAATCGCCTTCCGCTGCCAGAATGTGCGTGCAGATGCGGTCGAGGAACCAGCGATCGTGCGAAATGACCAGGGCGCAACCGGCGAATTCGAGCAGGGCGTCTTCCAGTGCACGCAGGGTTTCGACATCGAGGTCGTTCGACGGTTCGTCCAACAACAACACATTGCCGCCGGCCATCAGCGTTTTGGCCAGATGCAGGCGACCGCGCTCACCGCCGGAAAGATTGCCGACATTCTTGCCCTGATCACCGCCCTTGAAGTTGAAGCGGCCGATGTAGGCGCGGCTGGGCATTTCAAACTTGCCGATCTGGATGATGTCGCGGCCTTCCGCCAATTCCTCGAATACCGTTTTGCTGCCATCAAGGCAATCGCGCGACTGGTCGACGTAAGCCATTTTGACCGTCGGGCCAACCACCACTTCGCCGGAATCCGGTTGCTGCGCTCCGGTGATCATCTTGAACAGCGTCGACTTGCCGGCGCCGTTGGGGCCGATGATGCCGACGATGGCGCCGGGCGGAATGGCGAAATTAACATTGTCCATCAGCAGCTTGTCGCCAAAAGCCTTGGTCACGCCATTGAATTCAATGACTTTGTCACCGAGGCGCTCGCCCACCGGGATGAAGATTTCCTGCGTTTCGTTGCGCTTCTGGTATTCGTGGCTGGAGAGTTCCTCGAAGCGGGACAGGCGTGCCTTGCTCTTGGCCTGCCGTGCCTTCGGGTTGGAACGCACCCATTCCAGTTCCTGCTTCATCGCCCGCATGTGGGCGTCGACCTGCTTGGATTCGCCTTCCAGACGGGCTTCCTTCTGTTCCAGCCAGGACGAGTAGTTGCCCTTCCAGGGAATGCCTTGGCCGCGGTCGAGTTCGAGTATCCATTCGGCGGCGTTGTCGAGGAAGTAGCGGTCGTGAGTGACGGCGACGACAGTGCCGGGGAAGCGGCAGAGGAACTGTTCCAGCCATTCCACCGATTCGGCGTCGAGGTGGTTGGTCGGCTCGTCGAGCAGCAGCATGTCCGGCTTGGAAAGCAGCAGCTTGCACAGCGCGACGCGGCGCTTTTCGCCGCCGGAGAGGGTGCTGATGCTGGCCTCCCAGGGCGGCAGGCGCAGCGCGTCGGCGGCGATTTCCATTTGCGTTTCAGTATCGCTGCCGGAAGTGGCAATAATGGCTTCCAGCCGCGCCTGTTCTTCGGCCAGCTTGTCGAAATCAGCCTCCGGGTCGGCGTAAGCCGCGTAGATTTCATCGAGCTTGCTTTGAGCTTCCATGATTTCGCCCAGTGCCGATTCCACCTCTTCACGCACCGTCTTGCTGGCGTCGAGCTGCGGCTCCTGCGGCAGGTAGCCAATCTTGATGCCGGGTTGCCATTGCACTTCGCCGTCGTATTCCTGATCGGCGCCGGCCATGATGCGCAGTACTGTGGACTTGCCGGAACCATTGAGACCGAGCAGGCCGATCTTGGCGCCGGGGAAAAAAGAGAGGGAAATATCCTTGATGATCTGACGCTTGGGCGGAACTATCTTGTTCACGCGCAGCATACTCATTACATATTGAGCCATTATTTGAAACCACTGAGTAGGGAAAACGGAAGTCTACCCGTTTGTACCGACAATGCGGTGGTATCCGCGTCGAGGATGAAATTTTTTTCCAGGCAGATTATCCTTCGCGGAGCCTACTGTTTGATGTTCTCCGGGGAACAATATGAGTCGTGCCGCCAAGATTGTCTTTGCCGTATTTGTTGCGGGATTTCTGCTCTTGATAGGTCTTGTTGCCGTTGGTTGGTGGTGGTGGAGCAAGCATGGTGATGAACTGCTGGAATCCGGCAAACAAACGATTGCTGAAGGCCGTAAGGAAGGTGCAAAGCTGAAGGAGCCGCAGTGTCTCGACATGGCACTGCAAAAATACCATCGAGACAGAGACGATATTGTTGCGGCTATCAAGAATCATCTGTGGCTGAAATCCTGTCTGGAAACCAGCCAGGTTCAGGAAGATTTTTGCCGCAATATTCCTGGCGCCGATCAAGCGCTCGAATCGGCATTCTGGGCAATTGCAAAATGTGACGATCTGCAAGCTTCCGATGACTACTGCCGAAAAATTTTTCAGGAAGTCCAGAAATACTGTATTTCGCCGCAAAGAGCAAAAAAGAGGAGAGATGAGTAGTGGTTACCGCCCCTTCAGGGCAAGCGCAGTTTGAGTGAGCACTTGATCAACGCTGATCAACTCGATGGCGCGAGGGTCATGAATGCGCAGATGCCAATCGGCTTGAGCCGGGTTTTGATGCAAAAATTTTTCTACGGCCTGCTCATACACGTCCACGCAGTACTCGCTTCTCTGCCAGGGGCCGCACAAGGTGGAGCGGGCAACGGCATACAGTCCGACGACGGGAACGTTATAAGCGCGGGCGATGTGCACCGGGCCGCTGTCTGGTGAGACCAACAGGCGGGCGCCGGCCAGCAGGGCAAACAACTGCGGCAGATCAGTTTTCCCCGCCAGGCACGCACTATCAGGCAAAACAGAGGCGAGTTCCAAAGCTTGTTGCGGATCGTTGCCGGTAATAACCACCCTCCCCTGCCAGCCGGTTTCCGGCAGGCGTTGCAGGAATTCGCGCTGCTGTGCCAGCGGCCAGGATCGCTCGTCCTTGCTGGCAGAGGGGTTGAGCACCAGATAGGGGTTGTCACCAAGCTGCTTTTGCCGCCAGGCCAGCGCTTCGGGGCAAAGCAGTGGCGCCCAGTTTTCCGCTGCCTGGGTTACACCCAATTTGCGCACAAAGGCAAGAAAACCGTCGGCCAGATGTTCGTCGGCGCGGGCGATGCTTTCGTTGATGAAGAGACTCTGCCCGTCGCGCGCACGACGTGTGTCGAAGCCGATTTTACGGTTGGCCTTGATGAAGGGATAGATCAGATTGCTGCGCAATTTGGCCTGCATGGCGAGCAGCACTGAAAAGTGGCGGCCGGAAAAATTACGCTGAATGCGGCGCAATTCTGCGAGGGAATCTGGGCCATCGACCGGGTACAGTTCAACGCGTGGCGCCAGATGCTGAACCACCGGCAAAAAGCGACGTTCAACCAGCCAGGTGATGCTGGTCTCCGGCAACTCGTCACACAGCGCCTGGATAGCTGGCAGGGCAAGAAAAAGGTCGCCAAGGGCGGAAAGCCGGACAATACAAACTGATGCCGGAGCCTGCGAATTCATCGGGTTGTTCCGCTGTCTGGCTGGGAAAATAGCTGCAACTTAGTGGAAATCGACAATGACGCGGAACGGCACAATCATGGCGCTGCGGACAGTTTCCTTTTCAGCATCGAACAGAACATGAAAATTGTAGGGCTCACCGATATCGTGAAAAGTCCAGCCATAACTAAACTCATGTCGTCGCGGGAAGGCGATGGTCAGAGTGGGGTCGGGTGGCCCAAGAATGCTGATCACTTCTTGTTTGCTCATTCCGCTCTGGATACGGAAATGTTGGGGGGTGCGGATTTCCATGCCCGAGCAGGCTGCCAAAATCATTGCGGCAAGCAAAGGTAGAAGCAATTTGAATTGAACAATATGTCTGAACATGGCGACTCCTCTATGTCTCAAATTGTAGCTTATTGTTTGCAGGCATCACCCTTGCAGAGCAGATAGATTTTGTCCTTGGCGACTGCGTAGATTTCCGCCACCTGACCCAAGGCAGGATTTTCCTGCATGGAAATCACAAAGCCCGAATCGAACTGGCTGGGTGGGAAGGTCAATGTTGCCTGCGGGAAGCGGCTTGAATTGATGTAACTGACGACAGATAGAGCCTCAGCGCGGTAATCGGTGACATAGAGCGCTTGCCCCTTGGTGCGTTCCAGGATGATCTGTGCCGTTTGCGCGTAATTTTTGCCGCGATAGTTGACCTGATACCAAGGGAAGAGAACAAGCGCGAAAAGGAACTTGACGGCGATGATGGCGGCGAACCAGCGCAAGGCGGTAGTTCTGGCCGCCGCGCCCGAACGCCAGATAATGTCAGCGCAAACTAAGGCGATGAGCGGATAAATCGCCAGGATGTAACGAATACCACCCTGCGGTGCCAGCCAGTAGGGCAGAAAACCGAGAAAAGCGATCCACAGGCCGATTTTGAACCATGGGCTGGCCGGTAGTTGAATTCGTTTGCGCAAATAAAAATAGAGCGCCAGGGCGACGGCGGGCGAGAGTTCAAGCGCCGTGAGCAATGGGTAGCCGATCAAGCGTTTGAGATAGGCGAGCAGGCCGTGGCCGGAGAGCTTGAGCAGGATTTCGGTCACCATGCCGGAACTGTGACCGGGCTGGGAGCACAAAAATCGCTGTGCCGAAAAAGATGTAGGCCGTGAAAGCCTTGGCCAGCATGGCGGCGCTGATGAAGATGACAGAGAGCAGCAGCAAGCCGAGACGTTTTTCCAGCGCAGCGATCCACAGGCAGGCCATGGCAGCGAAAGTGAAAAAAGCGAAAACAGGGTCGGTGTAGGTCAGCCAGCCGCGGTAGAGCAGCAGATCGGCCAGACAAAGGCAGGCTAGGGCAGCGAAAAGCGCAAAGTCCTTGTCCTGCGTTAGCCGACGGCTCAGCCCATAGACTGTGGCGACCATGCACAGCGTGGCAAGCACCGAAGTCAGGCGGGCAGCAACAACGACATGCGCCCAGCCCATCAATTGCGCCACCGGCACGATCAACCAGTTAACCAGCGGCGGTCGGCCATTGTCCAGGCCGTAAGTGGTTTGTTTCAACCAGGTCTGGTTGAGCCACATTTCCATGCTGGTGATGGTGTAAATACCCTCCTCGCCAACTAAATAGAAGAACAGGGTGGGGATAAAGCTGATGGCACCGAGCAGCAACAGCCATTCGGTCAAGTTTTGGGGTTTGCGCAATTTCATATTCTGCAATCAGGCAAATTCTTGAGAGCAGAAGGTGCCTTATGATCCAGGCACAAACGTTTGCGCTCCAGAATGGCACGGTCATTACCCAGATGCGCCGCTCTCAGCAGTAATTCCATGGCGTACCAGGAGATTTTTTCGATTTTTTCTGAATCATCACTCTCAAATGCTGGCGTGGGGATTTTTTCGAGTGGGAGGGATTTTTGTTGTGCCCCCAATGCCGGCCTGCCTTTGATAATGCGATTGTAATCCCTCATCATAAAAATTGCGTCATTCGGAGCTTGGGCGTTTGGTGGGGGCGTTAACCAGCTTCTGGTTCCCGCATCAGGTATGTCCTCCAGTTTTCTCGCGGGTAGCCGCATCATGGCCGCGATATCGTCCGGTACGGCCTTGCCCAAACCGGAGGCCTTTGAGATCGCCATCGCCGATCCGCTCATTCCGGTCGCGCCAGCAGCAGTACCGATTTTCTCCGAGGTGGAAAGAACTGGCATGGGTTTGGATTTTGGGGCGACCTTGGCTACTTTGCCCGCACCCCTGCCAATGCTTCCGAGCACACCCCAGAACGCCTGAGCAGGAAGATGGGCGCCTAACAGGCAAATAAAAACGGCAGCGCCAATGACTGATCTCATTTCTGCATTTCACCGAATGGTTGAGTAAGGCCGGAATTATGACCGATATTTGCCCATGTTCTTCAGCACAAAACGGCTGGTCAGAAATGTAACTGGAACGGTTATGGCGATGACGGCGAGCATGGCCCAGGCAGGGGCAAAGTCAAGTTTGGCAACGAAAAGCCATAGCAGCAGCAAACCCATCAGGTATTGCACGACATACACCAGCGGAAATTTGAGGAAACTGGCGAGGCTGGGTTTTTCTCTAAAAACGAAGTGGACGTTCAGAAAATACGAGATGACGATACCGCAGCAATAGGCAATCGAATAGGATATTGCGTAGGGTAAAAAAAGATTCAGCAACAGGAAAAGCCCATAGCTCAACGCCGTTTGCAAGCCGCCGCCGACCAGAAAGCGGAGGAACTCACCATGCATTTTCTGTGTCACGCCGACTTGACCAGAGCCATGAATTCATCGTGATTGCGGATGTAGTCTGCCGCGTCGTAATACTCGGAGGCGAAAACCAGCAGGACAGCGTCTTCTGAATATTTGTACTGTGTTCCCCAGGTCATTGCGGGCAGATGGATGCCGAGATTGGGGCGGTCGAGCAGGAATTCCTGACGGTTTTTGCCGTCATCGGCGACAACCGTGCAACTGCCATGCACGCAGAGGAGGAACTGGTGGCATAGACGATGGGCGTGCTCACCGCGAATTTCCCGGCTGGGGACGTCAAAAACCAGAAAATAGCGCCGGGGCAGGAAGGGAACTGAACGCTCGAATTCGCCGACACTGAGGCTGCCGCGCATGTCTTCAATATGCGGCAGATGGTACAGGGTAACGCCAGCCACCGAGGTAGCAACCGCTCCAGTGGCTTTGCGGTCACTTGTTGATGCTGTTACTGGCGAAGCTTCCTGCGTTTCGACATAGCCGACGATATGCGCCGGATTGCCGACAGCGATGGCGTTGGGTGGCACCGAGCGGGTGATGACGGCTCCCGCACCGATCATGGCGCCGGCACCGATTTCCAGACCGGGCAGGATGGTGGCGTTGGCGCCGATGGAAGCGCCGCGCCTGATCAGGGTTTTGGCAAAGGTTTGCGGATAGACCTTGCTGCGGGGGAAGCGGTCGTTGGTGAAGGTGGCGTTGGGGCCGATAAAGACATCGTCCTCGACGGTAATGCCATCCCACAGTTGGACGCCGCATTTGATGGTAACGCGATCACCCAGAGTTACGTCGTTTTCGATAAAGACACCGTCGCAGATATTGCAGTCAGCACCGATGTTCGCGCCCTGCAGAACGTGGGCAAAGGCCCAGATGCGGGTGCCGGCGCCGATGCGGCTGGATTCGCAAAGGGCTTTTTCATGGATGAAAGAGGCAGTCATGCGGGTTCCTCGGGAGCTTGGCCGTCAAAACTTCGGGTGGCCATGACAATGGAGAGCGGACGGTTCTTGGTGTTTTCGAAGGCGCGCCAGGCGTAGGTGCCAACAATGCCGATGCCGAGTGAATTGAGACCGCCGAAAAAGATGACAGTCAGCACTGTTGCCGTGTAGCCGGGGACGGTGATGCTGCCAAAGGCCTTGGCAAGAATGATGAACAGCGCCAGCAGCAGAGAGCCAACGACGCCGATGGCGCCAAAAAGGGTCAGCAGTTTGACCGGCAAGTCTGTGAAGGAAAAAATGCTGTCGAGTAAGTAGTTGATCTTCTTTTTGAACGTCCAGGCGCTTTTGCCGTGCTGGCGCAAACGGCGCTCGTATAGGACTTCGCCACGCCGAAAGCCGAGCCAGAAAATCTGCCCGACCAGGGAAGAATTGGCCTCGCCGAGTTGCAGCAACTGGTCGCGGAAGGCCCGGTCGCAGGCAAAGACGTCGACGCCTTTTTCCGGAATGTCGCGAATGACGAAACGTTTATACAGTTTCCAGAACAGGTTGGAACTGGCGCGCGACAGCAGCGGGTCTTGCCGATTTTCGCGGCAACCGACGACCACGTCGTATTCGCCAGTCTGCAGCTTTTCGAGGAATTGCAGCACCAGTTCCGGCGGTTCCTGCAGGTCGGCGGCAATCACGGCGAAAACCTCGCCTTTAGCCGCTTGCAGGCCGGTGCGGATAGCGGCGAAAGAGCCGAAATTACGCGAGTGCAGCAACAGTTGCGCGGCGAAGGGCGCATTTGGCAGGCTTTGCGCCAGCAAGGCGTGGCAATTGTCCGGACTGCCGTCGACAACGAAGACCACCTCGGTCGGGCAGGCAAAATCGCGTTTGGCCTTGGCGGCGACTTCCGACAAGGCGGCGATCAGGTCAGGGAGCGAGCCTTCGTTGCGATAGACCGGAATGACGATGGAAAGCATGGCTACCATGAATTGATGTGGGCGATGACGCCATCGACTTCCGCGTCGGTGAGTTCCGGGAAGCAAGGCAGGGTCAGCACTTCGTTGCAGGCCTGCGTGGTGATCGGCAATTGCACGCCAAGGAACATGGCGTTGTAGGCTGATTGGGCAAAATCGGGGATTGGATAGTGAATGTCACACGGGATACCGGCGGCAGCCAGATGCAGCTTCAGCGCCTCGCGCTCGGCGCAGCGGATGACATAAAGGTGGGCGACATGTTCTTCGCCATGAATTCCCGGTGTGGTGATGCGCGGATTTTTGATGCCCATGCTGTAGCGTTTGGCGATTTCGCGCCGGCGAGCGTTCCAAGTATCGAGGTGCGGCAGTTTCACGCGCAGGATGGCGGCCTGTAGTTCATCCAGCCGGCTGTTATGGCCGCCGGGGCGGGTTGCCTGATATTTGCTGCTCCAGCCGTATTGGCGCAGTTGGCGGACGGCTTCGGCCAGTTCCGGACGGGAAGTGGTGATGGCGCCGCCGTCACCCAATGCTCCCAGATTTTTGGTGGGATAAAAGCTGAAACAGGCGATATCGGCCAGCGAACCCGCCTTCTTGCCTTGCCGGCTGGCGCCGTGGGACTGGGCACAATCTTCGATGACCGGTATTCCCTTTTCGCGGGCGAACAGCAGGATGGAGCGCATATTGGCCAGCATGCCATACAGATGGGTGACGATGATGGCGTCAACCTTGTGGCCGTCGAGAATGCGCTTCATGTCAGTCGGGTCGATCAGCAGTTTGTCCGGCAGAATTTCGGCGTAGACCGGTGTGGCGCCGGTGGCAACTATGGCGATGGTGCTGTAGAGACCGGCGTTGGCGACAGTCAGCACCGTTTTGCCGGGGCCAATGCCCAGCGCACGCAGGGCAAATTCGAGGGCGTCGGTACCGCTAGCCAGTGATACGCAATCGCTGGTTCCGCAATAGGCGGCAAATTCCTGCTCGAAAGCAGTGACTTCTGGCCCTAGAACAAACCAGCCGCGATCGAGAACGCGCTTGATGGCGGCGTCCAGTTCACCGCGCAGCGGCTCCGTATGGCGACCGAGGTCGTTGATGCTTTTGAGCGTGTTCATATTTCAGCCTCCCTTGCTACGCACAATAATGGCCGATCCCTCGGCACTTTTCCAGAAGGCGTCGAAAGTCTTTTGGTAGCAGCTCGGAATGGCATGGTGCTGATCGAGGAATTCATTGACCGTGCAGTCATATTTTTCGCTTTGACCAAAATCGAGAATGGCGACCTGATTGGTCTTGTTCCAGTCGGCAAAATCCTGCTTGGTACGCTGCAAATAAACCGAATACTGCGGATGTTGCAAGAAGGCTTTTTCCAAGCCCGGCGACAGCGGCGGCATCAACAATATCATCTGCCCGCCATTTTTCCGGATAGCGACATTCAAGGCAGCCAACCTTTCCAGCATTTGCGGATTAACGACACCCTGTGTTTTCTTGAGTCTCAAAGCATATTGCGAACTGGCGGAAAGGGCTGCGTTGATGAGGCTCTTGTCGTTTTTGGCGATTTTATAGTCAGAGTAAGTGGCGCTGCCGTCATAGCGGAAACCGTTGCAGGTACCACGGTTATGCACACCGAAATCAATGCCAGGAGTTTTGCCGTCCGGGCAAAGATATTCGTCGCTGCTGATTTGCAGGAAGTGCTCGCGGAAGGAACGGCCGGGTTTGGGAGCGCTGGCAATATTGCGCAGGACACGCCAGAGTTTTTCCATGCGTGGGAAAGATAAAGCATCGTTGATGTCAGCCAGCAAGGAGGGACGCTGTTTCTTCGCCGTCTGCGCGTTTTTCACAGGGCGAGACAGGTCAATAGGCGTTGCAAGCGGTGCCTGATAGGGCGATTCAATGGCCCAATCAAGGGCAATGATATAGCGCTTGATGTGCGGCACGCGGGCGACCAGATATTCGGCCTGGGCAATGCTGGCGCTCAAAGGACTACCGCTTTGCGAGAAGTTATACAGACGCCAGTGCGGCGGCAGCATGGCGCTGTCGATAGGCATTGAGGTTGAGGAACTGAAGACTATGGTGTCGGTTTCCGCCAACCGGTCATTCAAGCGCAAGGTCTTGAACAGACTGTTGTTGCCGAAGGTAGGCGAGAAGGTGATGCCCTTGGATTTTTCCTGCCAGGCGCTGGCGGCGAAGGAGATTTCCTCGATATCACCTTCGTTGCGCACCAGTACCAGATTGAGAA
>JAGTRX010000181.1 GCA_018262285.1 Pseudomonadota bacterium
GGGCTCGACATCAGCACGACCGCGGTCAAGCTGGTTGAGTTGTCCGATGCCGGCAAAGGGATGCTGCGGGTGGAACGCTATGTCATCGAACCCTTGCCCAAGGATGCGGTGACGGACGGCAATATCACCAATCTCGATCAGGTGGCCGACACCCTCCGCGCTGCCTGGAAGAACCTCGGCACGCGGATCAAGAACGTAGCGCTCGCGCTGCCATCCTCGGCGGTCATCACCAAAAAAATTCTGGCACCGGCCAGCCTCAAGGGCATCGACCTGGAAAATCAGGTGGAAACCGAGGCCAATCAGGTCATCCCCTTCTCGCTTGACGAAGTCAATCTCGACTTCCAGGTGCTCGGCCCGTCACCCAGCAGCCCGGACGATGTGCAAATCCTGCTCGCCGCCGCGCGCAAGGAAAAGGTCGAGGACCGCGTGGCCGCAGTCGAGGCGGCGGGGCTCAAGGCGCTGATCATGGACGTCGAGTCCTTTGCCACGCAAACTGCCTACGAGCAGATTGCCCACCTGCTGCCCAGCAGCGGTGCCGGGCAGACCGTGGCGATCATCGATGTGGGTGCGCAGAACATGCACATCAACATCCTCAACGACAACGAATCGGTTTACATGCGCGAACACGGTTTCGGTGGCAACCAGCTCAACAATGAAATCTCGCGTCGTTACGGCATGACCAGCGAGGAGGCCGAAAACGCCAAGCGCAAGGGCACGCTGCCCGAAAGCTACGACATGGAAGTGTTGCAGCCCTACAGCGAGACCCTGGCGATGGAAATTGGCCGTGCCCTGCAACTGTTCACGACTTCAACCCAGTATCGCAAGGTCGACCAGATTCTGCTGGCCGGCGGCGGCGCCATGATTCCCGGAATCGATGAGGTGGTTGCCCAGCGTACCGGCACCCCGACAATGGTCGTCAACCCGTTTGCCAACATGGCAGTCGGCTCAAAAATCCGGCCGCAGTCGTTCTCGGGCACAGCCTGATCGCCGCGCGCCAGTCGGCCCAAGAAGCGCGCAATATTTTCCTTGAACAGGAAATCGCCAAGCTCGACAGCCAAATTGGTGAGATCAAGAAAATTCGCGAACAGACCCAGGCGCTGCTGGAACGCAAAGAGGTTGTCGAAACCCTGCAATCCAACCGCACCGAAGTCGTTCACCTGTTCGACCAGATGATTCGCCTGCTGCCCGACGGGCTCTATCTAAAGTCCTTCAAGCAGGCCGGCGATCTTGTCACCCTTACTGGCTACACCCAGTCAAGCGCGCGGGTCTCCACCCTGATGCGCACCCTGGATGACTCGCCCTGGTTCGAGTCGGCCAACCTGGTCGAAATCAAGGCGGCCACGGTAAACAATCTGCGCGCCAACGAGTTCGTGCTGACGGTCAAGCAGACCCGCCAGCAGGCGGATGACGCAAATGACAAGGGGGGCAAAGCATGACCCTGGACGATATCAACAAGCTCGATCTGAAAACGCTGGCCGACTGGCCGCTGCCGACCAAGCTGGTGGCCTTGGGGCTGCTGTGCGTGGCGATCGTGGCGGCCGGCTGGTGGTTCGACTGGCGCGGCGGCATGGAAACGCTGGATTCCGCCAAGCGGAAGGAAACCGAACTGCGCGGCGTATTCACCACCAAGAAAAACCAGGCCATCAATCTGGAAGCCTACAAGAATCAGCTGGCCGACATCGAGCAGGCCTTTGGCGCGCTCTTGAAACAACTGCCCAACAAGCAGGAAATGGATGCCCTGATCACCGACGTCAACCAGGCAGGTTTGGGTCGCGGCCTGCAGTTTGAGTTGTTCAAGCCTGAAGCTGAAACTGTCTCCGAGTTTTACGCCGAAACACCGATCAGCGTCAAAGTCACCGGCGGCTATCATGACATCGCGGCCTTCGTCAGCGACGTTTCAAAGTTGTCACGCATTGTGACTTTGCAGAATATCGTCATGGAACCCACCAAGGACGGTATGCTGAACATGGATGCCACGGTAAAAACCTACCGCTACCTGGACGAGGAAGAGCTCATCACACGCAGACAGGCCAGCGAGAAACAGGCCGCTGACAAGAAAGGCAAATCCAAGGCTAAACCAAAAGGCAAGGAGAAAAGCAAATGAAGCGCCTCGCCTCTATCGTGATCATACTGGGGTTGACCGGCTGCGGCGGCGGCGGCATGGAGGATCTGCGAACCTTTGTTGCCGAAACCGGCAAAGACATGCAGGGCAAAATCGAGCCACTGCCCGAGGTCAAGGTCTACGAGCCTTTCACCTACGAAGCTTTCGATCTGCCTGACCCTTTCAAGCCGAGAAAGCTCTCGACCGGCGGCGGAGGCGGGATGCAGCCCGACCTGACACGGCCGAAAGAACCACTCGAAGCCTTCTCGCTGGAAACCCTGAAAATGGTTGGCGTGCTGTCCAGGAAAGGGGTGATCCATGCGGTGATCAAAACGCCGGACAATGCGATTTACCACGTCAAGAAAGGCAATTACGTCGGCCAGAATTTCGGCCTCATCACGCAGATTGGCGACAGCCAAGTGAGTTTGCGTGAAATTGTCCAGGATAGCGCCGGCGATTGGTCCGAGCGCACCAGCACCCTGATTTTGCAAGAATGATTTGCACCCTGAAGGGTACAAGTAACACTGAACTCCAAAGAGGCTGATATGAACGCATTGCCGAAAATTGCCCTGAAATTGACCCGTCATCTGTTCGGGATTGCTTTGCTCACAGGCTTGGCGCTGCCGCTCGCGGTGCGCGCTGCCGAGGTGCCGCCCACCGGCAACGCGGTGCAAAGCGTCGAGACAACAACGCTGTCCGGCGGCAAGGTCGTGGTGCGCGTCAACCTCAAGAATGCGCTGACCGCCACGCCGGCTGGGTTTACTGTCGGCAACCCGCCGCGCATTGCGCTGGATCTGCCCGATACCGGCAATGCCATGGGGCGCAACACCGTTGAAGCCAACCTCGGTCCGCTGGCCAGCGTGAACGTGGTGCAGGCCGGAACACGGACCCGCCTGGTGCTGAACCTGAATAAGTCAGTCGAATACGACGCCAGGATAGATGGCAAGACACTGCTCATTGCGCTAGGCGATGTCGGTGCAAGTGCAGTCCCGGTGAATGTCAGCCCGCGTTTTGCCGAAGCGGCGCCCGGCGCGGCGCGCCACAGCATTCGCGATGTCGATTTCCGACGCGGCGGCGCGGGAGAGGCACGCATCGTGACCACGCTGTCTGATGCGCAGGCGGGCATCAACATCCGCCAGCAGGCCAATGGCGTCGTTGTCGACTTCATCAGCACCGAATTGCCCAAGGCGTTGCAACGTCGTCTCGACGTGGCAGATTTCGGCACCGCGGTGCAGATCGTCGAAACCTATACCCTGGGCGACAACACGCGCATGGTGATCCAGCCCAAGGGCGGCTGGGAATATTCTGCCTACCAGACCGACAACAGCTTTATTGTTGAAGTCAAACAGAGCGACGACGCCCAGAAGAAAACCGCTGACGGCAAGGTGAAATACGTTGGCGAAAAGCTTTCGCTCAATTTCCAGAACGTCGAGGTGCGCTCGGTGCTGCAAGTCATCGCAGACTTCACCGGCCTCAACATCATCGCCAGCGATACCGTCGCCGGCAACCTGACCCTGCGTCTGAAAGACGTGCCGTGGGATCAGGCGCTCGACCTCATCATGCAGACCAAAGGCCTCGACAAGCGCCAGAACGGCAACGTGATCTGGGTCGCTCCCAAGGATGAATTGATGTCGAAGGAAAAACTCGAGTATGAAGCCAAGGCGGCCGTGGCGGATCTGGAGCCGGTGACCACCGAATACATTCCGCTCAATTACATGCGGGCGGATGAAGCGCAAACCATGTTGTACGGTTTTGCAGCCGGTGCTTTCCTGAATTCGACTAATAGTTCCGTCAACTGCTCTGCCCAGGCGCAAGGGCTCAGTGGCGCAGTCGCGGCGCAGGCTTCGCAGCAGGGCAAGGAATCCGATCAGAAGATCCTCTCAAAGCGTGGTCGCGCTACCTATGAACTGAAAACCAATACGCTGATCATCACCGATACGTCGCGCAAGATTCAGGAAATTCGCGAATTACTTGCGCGTCTGGATGTACCCGCACGCCAGGTCATGATCGAGGCGCGTGTGGTCACCGCGGAGAGCGGCTGGAGCCGTGATCTGGGCGTCAAACTCGGGATGGTTGCGGTTAACCGCACCAACCGCTACCAGTCCGGGGCCACAGGCAGCCAAACCGATGCAAATGCGCTCACGCAAGGGTTCTTCCCACAGCAAGCAGGGAAAGGCACGCGGTATGACCCGGCCACCGACACCTATAAAAGCGATGTGCCGATTCAAGGTATCGGGACGAATCTGATCAATTTCCCGGCCGCAGCCGGCGCAGCCCAAATTGCCCTGTCTCTGCTGGATGCAGCGACGGGTAATATGTTGAGTCTGGAACTGTCTGCGCTGGAAGCGGATAACCGCGGGAAAGTCGTGTCCAACCCACGGGTTATGACCACCAACCAGAAGCCCGCGGTGATTCTCAACGGAACCCAGATTCCCTACGTCACGCCAGGTTCGGCCAACGAGCCCGCAACGGTCGAGTTCAAGGATGTGTTCCTGTGTCTGCTGGTGGATCCGCAGATTCTCAACAATGACTCACTCATCATGACCGTCGAGGTACAGAAAGACAATGTGGACCCGGCGGGATCCGTGTCTCTTGGCCAAGGCATTACGGCGCCTGCCATCTCGACCAAGCGTGTCAAGACTCAGGTTCGAGTCAACAATGGCGAGACCCTCGTACTGGGAGGTATATACGACCAGACTGAGTTCAATAACATTAACAAGGTGCCCTTCCTGGGTGATGTGCCTTGGCTAGGTAATCTGTTCAAGCAGAACTACAAAGAAGAAAATAAAACCGAACTGATAATTTTCCTCACGCCGCGCATCATCGACGAGCGCCTGTCGCTCCGCTGATAGAGGCAATCAAGAAAGCGCGGGCTTGTCCCGCGCTTTTTTTCGTCCCGTTTTTCTTCCCGTCGCACGCGCGCTCTCCCTTACAATCCTGTCATGAGCAAGCAAGACAATCTTTACCTTGTCGGCCTGATGGGCGCCGGCAAGACCACGGTGGGGCGGCTGCTGGCCAGGCATTACGGCTGCACCTTCCACGATTCAGACCATGAAATCGAGGCACGCACAGGCGTCAAGATTCCGGTCATATTTGAGATCGAGGGCGAGGCGGGTTTTCGCAAACGCGAGGAAGCGGTCATTGCGGAAATGACGGCTTTGTCGGGCATTGTGCTGGCCACGGGAGGTGGGGCGGTGCTGTCGTCTGTGACCCGTGAAAATTTACGGAAAAACGGGATGGTCATCTATTTGCGCGGCAC
>JAGTRX010000081.1 GCA_018262285.1 Pseudomonadota bacterium
GCCTTGAGCACCCGGTTGCGCTGGATCAGGTCGAACTGTTCCAGCGCCAGGGCGACGGTGACGCGCAGGTCGTCATCGTTCCAGGGTTTGATGATGAACTTGTAGACGGCCCCTTCGTTGACTGCTCCCATGACGGCATCGGTATTGGCGTGGCCAGTCAGCATGATGCGTAGAGTGTCTGGCGCCCGGCTCTTGATTTCGCGCAGCAGTTGCGCGCCGTTCATTCCCGGCATCATGAAATCGCTGATCACCAGATGGATTTCCTGATCCTGGAAAATCTGCAAGGCTTCCTGACCGTTGCCGGCAGTGACGATTTCGTAATTCTCACGCCGGAAGACCCGCTGCAGCGCCTTGAGGATACCGGGTTCGTCATCCACCAGCAAAATTCGATAGCGCGCTGGCGTCAGGTGTGTCGATGGCGCCTGAGCAGTTTCGGACTTGCCGGTAAACAGAGCCGAATAGTCACTCATGACAGAGGCAGTGTAATGGTGACCGTAGCGCCGCCATCCGGTTGGCTGGTGACGAAAATGTTGCCGCGATGCGCCAGTACGGCGCTGCGGGCCGAAGAAAGACCCAGGCCGGTGCCAACGCCAATTTCGCGGGTGGTATAGAAGGGTTCGAAAACCCGTTGCACTTCCTCCGGCGTCATGCCGACGCCGTTATCCTGGAAGCGAAGGGTGACGCATTCGTCATCGGCCTCGCTGCGGATGACCACTTCGCCGGGGCGCTTGGCATCGACAATGGCCTGAATGCCGTTGCGCAGGATGCCGAGAAATGCCTGGTTGAGGTGCCCGCACTGGCAGCGCAGGGTGGGGAGGGGAAGCAGAACCAGCCGGATCTGGATGCCTGGCGGCAATTGCCCCTGCAGGATGCTGAAGGCCTGGCGCAGGCTCTCGTTCAGATCCACCACCTCCTCCTCAGCCCGGTCAACGCTGGAGAAGAATTTCAGATCACGCACGATACTGGCAATGCGCACGATCCCCGTTTCGCACTCCTTGAGGATGTCGGTCGCATCGCGCAAGGCGAAGTCGAGGTCGAGCGTGCTCCAGGACGGCGGACAGGAATCCAGGCTGACGCGGTATTGCTGCAGACGATGGACATAATTGCCGAGCGTGCCGAGATTGCTGCGGATAAAGCCGAGGGGGTTATTGATCTCATGGGCGACCCCCGCCGCCAACTGACCGACCGACGCCAGTTTCGCTGCCTGAAAAAGCTGGTTCTGTCGCCGATCAAGCAAGTCGACCTGTTCCGCCACCTTTTCTTCCAGCGATTCGGCCAGGGCCTTATAGCGCGCCTCGGATTCGAGCAGGCGGGCATGCCCGCGCTGCAGCGCTTGATAATCCTCGGCGGTGGCTTCCAGATGCAGGGAGGAAGCCATTTTATAACGTGACTCGGCGCCAAGCAGGGTTTGCAGGAGATGGCGGGCGCCATGCAGAGCAAAAGGATCGGCTGTACTGCTGCTCAAGAAGCCGATGGCTTCGAGTTCCAGCACCAGCGCTTCTCGCCTGGCCTCCGGCTCGGCCTGTCCCCACAGTACGGCGCCGTCGGCAGCGAAGATGGCGACGTTGCCACCCAGCATCTGCGCCAGCGCCGGGCCGATGCGTTCCAGCGCGGCGGCGTCCAGCAACTCGGGCAAGTTCCATTCACGGTCGAAAAAAGTTGGGTTCATGGGCACCCCAATGCACTGCGGACAAAGGCGTCCTCGTCCAGTCCGTGTGTTGCCATCAGACTGAATTCGCCGGCGAAGCGCCGATAGAGGACACGCAGCAGAGCCTCGAAGCTTTCCACCACCTGTTCACCCGTGAGCGCCGAAGCAAACAGTAGCGGCCAAGGTGTGGCAGACCAGCGGGCGCAAATTTCGGCCTCGGGGACGGCGCTCGGCAGGTCGCGCTTGTTGAACTGCACCACCAGTGGCGTGTTTTCAAAATCCAGGCCGACCCGGCTACAATTTTCCACCAACCCCTGAAAGGATTCGGCATTGTTGGTTTCCTGGCGGCGATCGGAATCGGCGACAAAAACGATGCCGTCGGCGCGCGACAGCACGGCTTTGCGCGTACCGTCGTGCGCGACCTGGCCGGGAACGGTGAACAGCCGGAACTTGATCAGCAAGCCGGAGGGAGCACGAAAACCAAGCGGTAGCAGGTCAAAGAACAGGGTGCGGTCGTTCTGGGTCTCCAGCATCTGGATTTCCCCCAGCATTTCGGGCGACAAGGCGTCGTGCAGGCGCAGCAGATTGGTCGTTTTGCCACCCTGCGCCGGGCCGTAATAGACCAGCTTGAAGGTCAGGCGTCCGTCGCTTTGGTCGGGCATTTATTTCTCTTTTTCGCAAATAAATTCGGGGTCGAGAATGACCGAGCCATCCGGCCCCCAGTTGACCTGCGTGATTCCCGGCTCCATCCCTTCCAGACGCTTGGCCTCGGCCGCCTCGTCGCTGAGGTCGCCGCATTCGACCCGCATCAGATCCGCCAGCCGCCGGTTCTCCAGCATCAAGTCGCGGTGCGCCAGCGACTGGGCGATGGCGGAAGCCAGTTCGTAATCGTTCCAGGGTTTGCCAATGAAGCGATCGATTCCCACTTCATTGACCGCCCGCATCAGTGCATTCAGGTCGGCATAGCCGGAAAGAATCAGGCGCGCCGCATCTGGCTGGATAGCCTTGACCGCCTTGAGAAAGGCGACGCCATCCATGCCGGGCATGCGGTAATCGGTCAGGAAGAGATCAAAGGCATGGTGACGGGCATGTTCGAGAGCGGCGGGGGCTGAATCGAAGGTTTCAATTTCCAGTTCAAAACTGCTGTTGCCGCAGGTGCAAGGCACCGCTCGCAACAGGCGGCGCAAGGCTTGCAGGATTGCATTTTCGTCGTCGACGATCATGATGCGGCTCATGTGGCCTCCTGTTGAATGCCTTTTTCCAGTTGATGGATCGGCAGCACGATGCGGAAAGTGGTGCCAACGCCCACCTTGCTGCTAACAGTAATCGTGCCGTGATGTTTCTGGATGATGCCGTAGGACATGGACAGGCCAAGGCCAGTCCCCTTGCCCACCGGCTTGGTTGTAAAGAAGGGGTCGAATATTTTCTGCCTGACTTCCTCGCTCATGCCGGAACCGTTGTCGGTAAATTCCAGCCAGACACTTTCTTCTGCCGCCCCCGTCCGGATCGTAATTTTGCCGCGCGCTTCGCCCATGGCTTGCGCCGCATTCACCAGCAGATTCAAAAAGACCTGGTTCAACTGCGAAGGCAGGCAGTCAATATCCGGCAACGTGCCGTATTCCTTGACGATGTCTGCCCGGTATTTGACTTCGTTGGTGGCAATGCTGATCGTTGAGTCGAGGCATTGATGCAGATCGGCCAGTTGCCATTCATCGCTGCTGTCCGTGCGCGAAAAATCCTTAAGATTCTGGACGATTTTACTGACCCGGGTGATGCCCTCCCTGGATTCACGCATGAGTTGTGGAATGTCCTCCTGGATAAAATCGATATCAATCTGCTCGCGCAAAGCTTTCAAACTGCTGACCTGATCCGCCGCCTCCAGAGTGGAAGTCGCCGCTTCATAGGCAGAAAGCATGCGGAACAGGGAATTCAGGTAGTTTTCCAGGGTGCCAATATTGGATTGCACATAGCCGATCGGATTGTTGATTTCGTGCGCTACGCCGGCGGCCAATTGTCCTATTGAGGCCATTTTTTCCGACTGCAGCAACTGGGCTTGTGCTTGGGAGACCCTGGCATTGAGCTGGGTCAACGCCTCGTTGCGGTGGCGCAGCTCTATCTCCATCGATTCTCGTCGGGTGACATCCCTTTGCAGAAGGATGTTTGCCTCGCCAAGCTGAAGTGTGCGTTCATCCACCAACTGCTCAAGCCGGGTCTGATACTTTAGCAATCGTTTCTCGGCGCGGCGGCGTTCGGTCAAGTCCTGAATCTTTTCAACGGCGCCGAAGACCTGTCCTTGGGCATCCCGCAGTAGCGCCGCTGTGAAAAATATCCAGCGGCTTTCCTTCTTGAAGAAGTCGACCATCCCTTCGCCTTCATAGGCTCCTGGTGCGATTTCCGAAACCTTGACCGATGCATCGGGGTAGTGCGCGACGACCTCGCTGACGCTTGGGAATCTCAGGAGCACATCAGCCATGGTGTCGCGCTGCACAGGATAGAATGGCTTCCATTGCAAACCGGTTCCAGTTACCTCCTCGGAGGGCAGGCCGGTCAACAAGGCGCAAGCGCGATTCCAATGGGTCACCTGGTGCTGCGTGTTGATGACAAAGGTTGCCACCGGATCGCTGTCAATAATTTGCGTCAGCAACTGTTGCAGGTCACGCTGGGCGTTTTCGGCGCGCTTGCGGTCAGTCAGGTCGACCAGCGAACAGAAAATGGTCGGCTGTCCACTCATATCGATTTTGGAGGCGGTGATTTCGACCCAGCACTCCTCGCCGTGTCGGGTGTTGAGGCGGAATTCATAAACCGGGTCAACCTTTTCGCCGCGCAGGCGCGCTTCGCCGCGCAGACGAAGAATGTCGCGCCACTCACCGTAACCCATTTCAAAATACGGCATGCTCAGCATTTCCTCGGGCATTGAGCACCCCATCAGCTTCTGGAAAGCGGCATTGCCATAAATGATGTGGTTGGCGCGATGCAGCATGATCGGCGTACTGACAGCGTCAACCAGTCTGAAATAGGTCTCATCCTGCAATGCGGCATCCTGGTGGACTTGTTGGCTCATGTTTTTTCCCGCTGCCACTTCTACTCTACTGCGCACTGCGCAGCATTTCGGCAAGAACACGGTTCTCGATCATCATTCTTCGTCGCATCAGCGCCTGCGCCAGACTGGATTTGAGATAGAGCGTTTCTTTCAGCGGATCGTGGAAAACACCAAAAATGTGCACATCGACGGCCGAGATCAGGTTGTCCATGCTGATCTCGCCGATCAGAAAACCGGCACAGTCCGGCTGTTTATCGGCGAAGCCCCGCAACAAGTCGATTCCGTTCATTTGCGGCAATTTGTAGGCGGTCAATAGGCATGAAAAAGTCAGGTCATCCGCCACGTTCAGGGCATAGGCCGGCGAGGTGGTGGTGTGAACATTGATTTTGTCTTCGTTCAGGGCATACGGGGTTTGTTCAAGAATTTCCTGACGAATCGACGAATACAATTTATCCATCTTGTTGAAGCTGGAAATTTGCTGGGCGAGTTGCTCCAGAACCGCCTCATTACTGTCCACGATGATGATCTGATCTATTCCTCCCGCCAGTGGCGGAATCTCGATTTTCCGTTCAAGCACCTGGGCAGCGAGGCGCTTGGTCTCCAGCATTACGCCGTTATAGTCGAGCGCCTGCGCGATTGAACCCTTGAGAAAGTAGTCGTGCCAAGGTTTGGGGATGAAGCGGAAGATGTGCGTCCGGTTAACCATCTCGATCAACGCATCCATATCCGTCCAGCCACTAAGGACAATGGTGGCACAATCCGGTTGCAGTTCGAGGAAGGCCTTGAGAAAAGTCAGGCCATCCATGACCGGCATGCGATAGTCGGAAATAACGAGGTCGAAGCTTTGCGTTTTCGCCCGTTCCAGGGCAAGCAAGGGTTCGGTAAATCCTTCCACCTCATAGCGATAACGCCCCTGCGGCGGGGCACTTAGTTCCCGCTTGACGACACTGACAATATTCGGTTCATCGTCGACCACGAGGATGCGACGCTGTGCTTTGGTATCCATGGGAGAACCTCCTGGATTATTGAAGCCTGGTGTTGTCGTTGTTACAGCTCGCAAGGCTTATGAACAGCTGCTTTTGGGGCGAAAAAAACCCGCTATCCGAAGCTGGCTGGACTCCAGATAACGGGTTGGCCTATCGTTCTTATTTGTGTCGCATGTCATTCTTGACGGCTTTTACGCCATGAATGCCACGAGCAATCTCGACCGCTTTTTGGATGTCAGCGTTGGAATTGACGAAGCCACTCAATTGCACCACGCCCTTAAAGGTTTCGACATTGATTTCGGCGGATTTCAGGGTAGGCTCCTTGAAAATCGCTGCTTTGACCTTTGTTGTTATCACGGTGTCGTCGACATATTCTCCTGTTCCCTCCTGCTTGGAGGTTGAAGCGCAGCCGACGAGAACTGCAAAAACGAGAGTCAGGAATAAGGCGGAAAAACGTTTCAGTTGTGACATGGTCAGATCTCCAGATAAATGATGATGCTAGTTTCCCCTGATGCAAAGAATTGATTTGTACCAAGGGCTTAATGTTCGCAACTTGCGTTACGAGGTAAAAGTTCTTGCATTTGTTTGATGGTTTTTCAGGAAGGCGGTTGGCACGTTAAATCTTGCCAAGCAGCCACAGAACGAGCAGCACGACGACCACTAACCCGAGACCACCGCTAGGTCCGTAACCCCAGCTCCGGCTATGTGGCCAGGATGGAAATGCGCCGATCAACAGGAGAATGAGAAGAACCAATATAATTGTTGATAACGTCATGATTATTTCCTTCTGAAAAATGTTGACAGGTGGCATGCGCCATTCACAGCAGTGCTCGTGCTGACCATATTACTCAGTCAATAGCAGCCGTCTGTACGCCTGCGCACATAGGCTCCCGCTTGATCATTAACGTGACCGATGTTTTCGCCGTCATGGGTGCGCTACCGTACCGACATCGCCCAATCCTTTGTTTAATGTTTTGCCAGCATCCGGAGTTTTGATTTATTTGAGTCGAGCCACCAGGACGAAGGGTGTCTTTCGTCAACAATCCAAAGGAAATTTTATGAAATATTCATTAGTATTTTCAGCCGTGCTCATGGCGTTTGCCTTGAGCGCTTGCGATAGACCGACAGTCGTTGTTCCGCCAACTGTAGTGACGGTTCCTGGCCCTGCCGTTCCCGGCCCAGCCGGCCCGTCAGGCGAAAAAGGTGAGGCTGGCACTGCCGGATCAACCGGTTCGACTGGTTCAACAGGTTCTACCGGCGCAAAGGGTTCAACCGGTTCAACCGGATCGACTGGCGCAACCGGGGATACGGGCGATAGGGGCGATACAGGCGACACAGGAGCTGAGGGTCAGCGCGGCAAAACCGGTGGCGATACCGTAATCGTTGTTCCGCCGCCTTCACGCGAACGTTAAGTTTTCAATGGTGTTTGTGGCAGCGCGCAATGGAATCATCAGACTTGCTGCGGCGATGGCGATTTGCCTGTTCGTCGCAGCAGGCTGCGCCACCCTGCCCGACACCGATGCCCTGATAGAACGACACACCGGGCAAGCCGCTCGCTTCGAAAATGCCAGAGGAGCGTTGTCAACGCAAAAAAGCGCTGCCATCCTGGCCAAACTCAAGGGCCAGTCCGGTGACATCGATATTCTGGAAAAACAGATCGTTCTTGAACAAGCCATCGCCGGCAGTCCCCTCATACTGGGCAACAAAGTTACCCTGTTGCAGGACGGTGAGGCCACCTATGCGGCAATGTTCGCCACCATCCGCCAGGCGCGTAACCATATTAATCTGGAAACCTACATTTTCGAAGACGACGAAATCGGCCGCCAGTTCGCCGATTTGTTGCTGGAACAGCAGGCGCGCGGGGTTCAGGTCAATATCATCTATGACAGCTTTGGTGGTTTCAATACGCCCAAAGCCTTCTTCGAACGGCTGACCAAAGGCGGCATAGCGGTACTCGAATTCAATCCGCTCAACCCGTTATTGGCAAAGTCGCCTTGGCTGATCTACAACCGCGATCACCGCAAATTGCTCATCGTCGACGGGCGGACGGCCTTCCTCGGCGGCATCAATATCAGCAGCGTCTATTCTTCCGGATCGGTCGCCAGACGAATGAAGAAAAAGGTGGAAAGTACGGTGACCTGGCGCGACACCGACATCCAACTCGAAGGCCCGGTGGTCGGCGAGTTGCAGAAACTGTTCATGGAAACCTGGCTAAAGCAGCGCGGCGAGCCACTGGCCTTGAAAGAATACTTCCCGGTACTGAAGGCCGAGGGGAAAGACATCGTGCGCGCCATCGGCAGTACTCCGGACGATCCCTACAGCCTGATCTACCTGACTCTGATTTCCGCCATCGGCAATGCCGAAAGGCAGGTTTACCTGACCAATGCCTATTTCATTCCCGACCCACAATTGATTAAATCCCTGAGTGAGGCAGCAGGGCGCGGTGTCGATGTCAAATTGATCCTGCCCGGCCATTCCGATTCCCAGACCACTTTTCATGCCGGTCGCTCGCATTACGCCACCCTGCTCAAAGCCGGCGTCAAGATTCATGAGCGGCGCGGGGCGCTGTTGCACGCCAAAACCGCGGTCATCGACGGCGTCTGGTCGTGCGTCGGCTCCACCAATCTTGATTGGCGCAGTTTTCTCGACAACGACGAGATCAATGCAATTGTCCTGGGGCGCGACTTCGCCCAGCAAATGGAGGCCATGTTTGCCAGGGATCTCGAAGCCTCGGAAGCGATCACTCTGGAAAGCTGGGAAAACAGATCGCTGCTGCTGCGTTTGAAAGAATGGGGCGCCAGGCTGTTGCAGCGCTTGCTCTAATAGTCAGTCACGATAAATGAGCGCGATAAAAACACCGTCACACCAGCGAAGACTGGTGTCCATAACCGCGTATTTCTGGATTCCGGCTTTTCCCGGAATGACAAGTCCATTCATTTGTTTCAACATGGCGGAAAGTCAACAAAGTCATGTTTCGATCTGCAATTGGAATTTCAAATGAGTCGGCGCAAAGCAGGCTGGTTCAGTGCCTTCAGCACACTTTCCAGAATTGCCACAAAAAATTCACGGCGCGTCGGCAGGACGGTTGGGACATCAATTCGCAAAGCCGTTACCAAAGCCGTCAGCAAGGCAGTCGTAGCGCAAGTCGCCAAAATCGGCAAAACAAACCGGCGCGTACTTACTGGTGTTGCCTCGCCCGCCGGGGTGCCGAGCAGTCGTGGCAGTGGGCGGTGGATCGAAGGTCGCTGGGCATTCGGCCCTTTGCAGCACTGCAAGTATCAATTATTCATCCCTTCTGGCATCAGTGCATCGCGGCCGGCGCCGCTGCTGGTGCTGTTGCATGGCTGTGGGCAGGACGCCGCCAGCTTTGCCGTGAGTACGCGTGCCGCTGCAATCGCGCGCAGTGCGGGTTGCGTGGTGTTGTTGCCGGAGCAGTCATCGCAGGCTAATGGGCAGCGCTGCTGGAACTGGTTCCGATCCGAAGCCCAGGTGGCCGCCGAAGCCATGTTGCTGATGAGCTTGATAGAACATATTTGCAGCACCCAGCCGGTGCGGCGCGAGCGGGTATCTGCCCTGGGGATTTCGGCCGGTGGCACGATGGCGCTGACCCTGGCCTTGCGCTTCCCCGAGAACTTTGTGGCGGTTGGCACCCACTCTGGCGCTGTGCCGCACAGTGCCATCAATCTGCTGCAAGCCACGCAGGCGATGCACGGGCGTCGCTTGCCAAACACACTTGCGTTACGAAAGAGGCTGGCCGGCCGGCAATTGCCGCCGCTGATCGTGCTGCACGGCGATGCCGACTCGGTAGTTTCTTTCGTCAACGCCCGTGCTTCGGTCGATTTGTGGCTGAATCTACTGCCGCAAGGCTTGGCAAAACCGGGGAACACCCGAACCGTTCAACGCGGTGCACGCAAGCCCTACGATGTCACCGACTGGAAGTTGGGGGCGCGAACTGTCGTCCGGCTGGTCAGCATTGCAGGACTTGGTCACGCCTGGAGCGGTGGCGCTCCGAAACAGGCTTTTTCAGATACTTCTGGCCCCGACGCCCTGAAGATTGCCCTGCGCTTTTTCTCTGAGAGCGTGCCGCTCAGTCGCAAAAAATCTAGTAGTCAGTCACGGTAAATGAGAGCGATAAAAACACCGTTACATCGGCGAAAGCCGGTGTCCAGTTCGTTGTTTTTTCTGGATTCCGGCTTTCGCCGGAATGACGGAACTAAATTATTGTGAGGATTCCGCGCGCAGAAAGGCGAGGAACTCGCGCTCGCCGAGCGTCAAGCCCGCTTTGCGGGGTGGAGGATGTTCCGAGGGCTGCCAATTCGTGGTCGCTTCGCCGGTCAGCAAGGCCAGGATGCGAGGATGTACGTAAGACTTGCGGCACACCGCTACTGTGTTGCCAAGACGCCTTGCCACCTTACTCAGCAGGCGCTTGGTACTCTCAGCAGTTTGGCCCTCCCTTTCGCTTGCCGTTAACTGACGCCACAGTTCCAGTGCATAAACGCTGCCGTGCCAGGTGCGGAAATCCTTGGCAGTGAATTCGCCGCCGCTGACGAGACGAAGGTAGTCGTTAACGTCCATCGAGCCGATACTGTGAGCGTCGCCGGCGTCGTCGAGGTATTGAAACAGTTCCTGGCCGGGTAATGCCTGACAACGCCTGACGATGCGCGAGATACGCCGATCCTGCAGGCTGACTTCGTGCCTGATGCCGCTCTTGCCCCGAAAGCGCAGGCGCAGCCAACTGCCTTTGAAATCAACGTGGCGCTTGCGCAGCGTGGTCAGACCGAAGGAGCCATTGTTGCGGGCGTATTCGTCATTGCCCACCCGCACCAGCGTAGTGTCGAGCAGGCACACAATTGCAGCGATAACCGTCTGGCGAAAGTCCTGCGCACCGATTGGCACATCAAGATCGTGCATGACCTTGGCGCGGATGCGCGGCAGTACGGCGCCAAAATCAGACATTCGATCGAACTTGGTCTCATCGCGCGCCCGCCGCCATTCGGCGTGATAGATATACTGCTTGCGGTCGCGGGCATCACGACCCGTCGCCTGCAAATGCCCACACGGCAACGGGCAGATCCACACCGAGGTGTAGGCGGGCGGAATCGCCAGCTTGCGAATGCGTTCCAGTTGCCGTGCATCGCTAAGCCGGTGGCCGTCAGCCTGGCAATATATGAAACCCTTGCCTCGCCGCAAACGGCTGATGCCTGGCGCGTCGTCACTGACATGCACCAGCCCATCCGGCGTTGTCGCAACTTCAATCACAGCGGTGTTCATGGTGGCAAGAAGCACTCAGCGCTTGAGCGCTTCTTCCAGTTGCGCCTTGTTCATTCGGGATCGCCCCTTTACGCCATGCTGGCTTGCCTCGTTGCGAAGCTGCGCCAAGGTTCGCCCACCCGCACCCAGATGAGATCGCAGGCCACCACGCCGGCTGGACGACATATCATTGATCGACGAGGCGCTGACTTGTTTGGCTTCGCCGTGTCGTGCCCGCTCTTTGTTGACGGTGCGCGCCGCAATCTCTTCGGCAAGTTGCTGGCTCTCGCCGCGTTCGAGCAGGCTGTCCCTGATGTGCACATACTGGCGCTCGCGCTTCTCACTCCAGGAGCTTTGTGGCATGACGCCTCCTGCGGCAAATGTTAAAAAATGGAATCGAATGACGCTAGTCTGGGCAAGATAGCCGAAGCCATCCAACCCATTTCAAAGCATTCAATCAAATCAACATTTGTCGGCTTCTTTGATGACATCACTAGGCGAAGGCAGTTGGGAAGAGTCTGGTTTGTCTTCGGGTTTGACTATAGTTGATGCGCTGCTATTGAGGTCGTCCGGTTTCTGGCTCTCGTCCTCAGGTTTTACAGCATGCTTGGGTGCATTATTTTCGCTTGGCTTGTTCATGTTGCCCTCCGGCAGGATTACTGCGGCAAACAGCGAAATTGCGGGATGCCGTGGTGTATGAACAGTAACAATGAATGATCGAAACTTCTGTGCGCCACCGTACTGAGTCACCAAAAACGGTCGGATCTATCCGGCGTCACTCAGACTTGACTGCGCGCAATGCGCACAATTTCCTGAGCGATAGCTTCTGGCGACAGAACAAAATCGATGCATCCACTGGCAATGGCGCTCTCCGGCATGTCGGGCTGACTCGCCGTACTCAGTTTCTGGGCGATTGTAATGCC
>JAGTRX010000017.1 GCA_018262285.1 Pseudomonadota bacterium
GTCAAGATCGACATGCTCGACGGCTATTACAAGCAGCGCATTGACGGCTACCGCCGGATCAATCCGAAGTGAACCCGCTGAAATTTCTCAAACCGGCAGTCAGCATGCTTTCCCTGATTGCCGGTTTTTCTTCATGCCCGTCTGTCGCACAAGACAAAACCCCTGCAACAGAAGCCATTTGTCCAGTAAGCGCCGAATCGCGCGTTGGCGACGTGCGCATCACCCTAGTGGGCGACATCGTTCTTGGCAACAGTTTTATCGTCAACGACATCCCGAAAAACTGGGACGACACCTATTTCTCGGCAGTGCGGCCGATATTCAAGCGCTCCAACCTGCTCATCGGCAACCTCGAGGGGGCGCTGACCGATTTTGACAAAACCCGCAAGAATCCGGGTTCGGGCAAGCAATTTGCCTTCAAAATGCCGCCGCGCTACGGCAAGCTGTTGGCCAACGAAGGTTTTGCCGTCCTTAACGTTGCCAACAACCACGCCAACGATTTTGGCGAAAAAGGTTTTGCCGACACCCTCGAAACACTCAAGGAAGCTGGCATTGCTGTCGTCGGCACCCACGGCAAAACCCATGTCGCCAACGCCTCCGGCGTGAAGGTGGCGGTCATTGGCCTGACCTATTCCCCCGAGCAAGGCCGCCTGTTCAATTCCATTTTTGATACCGAAGGCCTTGCCGCCCAAGTGCGCCGCGCCAAAGCCGAGGGCGCTTACACGATTGTCACCTACCATGCCGGGGCGGAAGGCGCTGCAGCCATCTGGCACAGCGATCGCGAAGAAATGTTCATGGGCGAAAACCGGGGCAACACGGTAGCGTTTTCACGCGCCATGATCGACGCCGGCGCTGATCTGGTGGTCGGTCACGGCCCGCATGTCTTGCGTCCGGTCGAATGCTACAAGGGGCGGCCGATTGCCTATTCGCTCGGCAATTTCGTCGCCGTCGGCGGCCTTTCGATCAAGCAGATGGCCGCCGTTTCAGCCATCCTCGAAGTGACCCTGGGGCAGGATGGCGCATTGCGCAAACTGGAAATGCTCCCTGTCCGATTCGAGGAAAGCAAGGTTCCGCTACCCGATGCGCGCGGCTTTGCGCTGCATCTCATCAATCGGCTGGGCAAAAATGCGCGTTATCCGGGCAAGTTTGTCGAATTCCCGGCGCCGGCGGAATCTCGATCAGCCTTCGATGCCTGGTTTGCAGAAACCGCGCCGGCGCCGCGCTAGAATCTGCGTCAGGACTTACCCTCCAGACCCTCGGCAACATTGGTGGTGGCCGAAATCAGGAAGCCAACGTCAATATCCGGCAAGGGCTTGTCCATCTCGACAAGCAATGCACGCGCGAGGCTGGCGATAGCCTGACGCAAATCCGGGGGAAGCTGGTTGCTGTCGTCGGACACCAGATCACGAACGGCCGTCCACAGAATGCGGGCATCGGCAATCGCCTTGGTCAATTCAACACCACCCGCCTCATGGCCTTGCCGCAAGCTGAAAACCACCCGCCTGAACACCTCGGCCTCAAGAGTTCGCCAGTCGTCGGTCAGCAAGCGATTTTGACGGTAAAGGTCGAGGCCAGACTTCAAACGTGGCTCTTAAGTCTTGGCGCAGATTTAGCGGAAAAGGCTCAACAGACTTTGCGGCGCCTGGTTGGCGATACTCAGTGACTGCGCGCCCAGCTGCTGTCTGACCTGTAGTGCCTGCAAATTGGCGCTCTCCATGGACAAATCCGCGTCAACGATAGCACCCAGGCTTGTGTTCATCGATTCCTGCATGGCATTGTTGAAACTGATTTGAGCACCGATCCGGCGGCTTGAAGTGCCAAGATCATTCTTGACATTGCCAAGCACTTTTTCCATGTCAGCCAGCTTCACACCGCTATCCTGACTTGCGACGGCCGAATTGGTGCTCGAGGTCTGGCCTAGAAAAGCCTGCGCAGCAGCAGCCGAATTCATTTCAGTCGGCATGGCCAGTTTCGCTTTCAAATCAGCGCCGCCAAACTCGAGCGTGTCGCCGCGTACATTAGCAGTCACCTTCTGCTTATCCCCGCCCAAAGCGTTGACGCCATTGACGGACGCGCTATCGATGGTTTTGCCAATATCCGACACCAGTGACTTGTATTGCGTCTGCAGTTCCGTCCGTTTGCTGCTGTCAAGACTGGCATCACTCAACTGCGTGACCACCTTACGAACCGATTGCAGACTTTCCGAAACTTTCTCAGTCGCTGCCGACGCGGTATCAACCGCCCCCTTTGCTGACGCCAGAGACTGGTTGTCCATGCTCAAAGCGGAAGATGTACGCTGCAGCGACTGGGCAACCGCAAACGCAGTCCCGGCGCCCGAAGAACCAGCAATCCGCAAACCCTGGCTCGTCTTCGCTGTTGAGGAAAGGTCATACTTGCTGTTATTGAGCGACTGCAGGGCAGCCATTGCACCAGTATTTGTATTGACCGAATTGACCATGGCTAAACTCCTCGGAAATCGATTGCAGGACGCCAAAACAGGGACTTAACGGCGCCAGTATAGACCAATACACCCCCTACAGTAACTATACAATCGGGGAGGTTATGCCAGCCTGATCAGCTAATCCATCAGCCCCATACCCATCTGCTGGAGAAACCCCCTGACCACATCCTTGTGCAGCGCAATACGTTCTTCCAGCGCGTAGCCGCGCCAGGTTTCGATCGCATAGGCTTCGCCGCCAAAGAGCGCCGTCCATACTTCAGAAGTCGCGCCATTAACCGGATAGTAGGTGGCGACAAAATGCCTGTCCGGTTCGGGCAAGTGCGCATTGATGCGGCGAATCGCCCCGGTGAGATTGGCCGGAGCCGGTTTTACGCCGTAATAAATGACCTGTCCGCCGAATTTGTTGCCCTTCTTCAGGCGATGCAGGTGGGATTCATGCAGGCTCAAAATCAGCGCCGGTTTTCTCTCGCCGATAAAACGGGTCAGAGCATGCGCCAACCGCGATTCGTAGAATTTTGCGTCCGCCCGGCCGGGAAACTGGTGGTTGAATTCAATATTCTCAAAGCGGACGCCCTTTTCGGAAGCGATCCGGTTCATGCGTGGAATGACGATCAGCGTCCCGTTGTGCAGGCGAACGCTTCTGAAATACTCAGCCGCCTTGATTCCGGCCACTTCATCGCCGTGAATGCCGCCATTGACCAGAATCACCGGCCCTGGCGCCTTGCCCTTGCAGACGTGGAATTCGGTCTGAAAAGGCTCTCCCTTGGCGATCAGACCGCTTTCAAGCTTGTCGCAAGCCAAAGCAAGATTCGTCGCCAGCAAAAAAACAAGGCAGACCCTGAAAAGGGGTTTCATCGGTCTTTCCTGAATACTTCGCTGGTGATCTCCACCCGATTTCCGGTTTTACGAAAAGTCATGCTTTGGTCGCCATAGCTTTCATAGGTCGGCGATTTGAAGTGAAGGCGAAAACTCACCGTTCCGGTGTTGCCGTTGGTTTGGAAGCGGGTAGCAGACGCATCGGCAATAAGCCAGGGATACTTGCGATAAAGCCTCTTCTTGTTCTCAAGATATTCGCTCCGGGTCTGCGTTTTGGACTGATCGCGATAAAAGAAGTCGGCAGCGACCAGTTTTTCCTGGTTGTCGTAGTCGAGCTGACGCCAGGCGCTCATGAATTGGTTAAAGGTCTCTTCCAGCTCGCTTCGGGTCAGGATATCCTGCGCTGACGGCTGATCTGCCGACACCTTGGCCGGCTGCGCCAGCGCGACCACCTGTTCCGTAGGCGGTGCAATCTTCGGTCTGGGCGCGGCAGTGGCAACGGACACGACCGCCGGCTTCGCTGCCGCCTGCGTGCGCGTTGGCGCTGGCGAAACCGGCACAGCGGCAGGCCGCGCCGCCTGGCTTGGCGCTTTCTCGTTCATCAAGGCCACGCCAATAACAACGATCAGCACACACACCGCCAAGGCCGTGCCACCGACTGCCCACGGCAACCAGTGGTGGTTTGATACAGGCCGGCTGACCGATTGTTGATTGGCCTGTTCTTGCCGACGCCGGGCTTCGGCGGCTTCGCGCTGCCAGCGTTCAGCTTCCTGCCGAGCCATTTGCAATTGCCGCTCGGCCTCCAGCCGCGCTGCTTCGGCGGCCACGTCGCGGCCGGGTTCTTCTGTGCCGCGCAGCGCTTCCGGTAAGGCTCGGACAAGTTTTTTCAGATAGATTTCGTCGGCCACCTGATACCGGAGGATGGCCTGTATGCTGCCCATCTGTAACTCCATGCCCCGTGGCAGCTCGGTTTTGACCAGATGCACAGCCAGAAAACCCTTGTTGTGCTTGAGCGCCAGATTGATTTCATTGCGCACGTTCTTGGAGGACACCGAGTTGGGGGTGATGAACACCAGAAAGAAATCACAACCGTCGAGCGCATTGGCGATTTCTTCCGGCCACTCGTTGCCGGGATCGATGCCTTCGTCGTACCAGACGCGATACCCCATCTCGTGCAAGCGTCTGATTTCCGGATAAACCAGAGCGCCATCCTGATGCGAATAGCTGACAAAGGCATAGGGCTGCTTGCCTTTGTAGGCTTCGCACGGCAAGGGCAGGCTGGCGGGGTTCATCAAGCGTTCTCCATCGGTTTTAACCCGAACTGATCGGGAATTTCGAGCAATGCGGCAGCGGCCTCGGGCGTACTGCCGGCCGGGATAATGCCGAGCAGCGGAGCGTCGATTCTTTCACGCAGGGCGGCAAGATTGTCCTCGAAACGCAGCATGGCCGGATCGATGTGGTTGGCAATCCAGCCCGCCAGCCTGAGGCCTCGGGCGGCAATCGCCTGCCGGGTCAACAGGGCATGATTGATACAGCCGAGCCGCATACCCACAACGAGAATCACCGGCAAGCCAAGCTTTTGCGCCAGATCGGCGGTGTCGATTTTTGGCCCGAGTGGAACGCAGAAGCCGCCGACCCCTTCGACGATCACCGCCTCGGCCATTGCGCTCAGGGTGTTGAATGCCCGCACGATCTGGCCAATGTCGATACTGCGCCCTTCCTCGGCAGCGGCAATGTGAGGCGCGATGGCCGAGCGCAAGAGATACGGGTTGATGAGTTGGCGCGGTGCGGCCATGCCGGAAGCGGCAATCAGGCGCTCGACATCCTCGTTGCTGCCATCGGCATCGGTGCCGGCAGCGACCGGCTTCATGCCAAGTGCCCTGACGCCCTGGTGGCGCAAGGCGTGCAGCAGCGCACAGGTGGCGAAGGTCTTGCCGGTTTCGGTATCGGTGCCGGTCACAAACCAGGCTTGGGTCTTCTTGTTCATTTTTGAGCGCAAGCGAAAATCACGTCATAGCTGGCCGGCAAGCCGTCTGCCTGGCGAAAGTGTTCATAAGCCGCTTCGACGTTTTGCCATGCATGGCGACCCAACATCCCGGCGCGGCCGCCTTCGCCAACATTATGCGCGCCAATCGCCTTGACGGCGCGCAGCAAGCTTTTCAGATCCGGATAATGAACAATATGGCGTTCACGCCGCAAGACAATGTTGCGAAACCCTGCTCGGCCGAGGGCGTCGCCGATAGCATCGGCCTCGCTGAAAGACAAGGTATGGCGATGGTGGTCAACGCCGGCGAAGGCATGGCGTAACTCATGGAAAGTCGCTGGCCCGAGCGTGCTGACGGCCAGCCAGCCACCGGTCTTGAGAACCCGCATCGCTTCGCCGAAAGCAATCCCGGCATCGCACCACTGCAGACTCAGGCTCGACCACCACAGATCGAAAAGCGCATCCTCACAAGGCAGTTTTTCAATATCGGCCGTAAAGCAGGCATCAAAGTCTTGCCGCGCCAGTTCAAGCATGGACGGCGCAAAATCGACGCCGGTAATGTGGGCGTCTGCCCAGCGGCTGCGCAGGCGGCGCGCTCCATAACCGGTTCCGCAGCCCGCATCGATAATGCGCTGTGGCGCGTCGGGAATTTGCAACGCGTCCAGCAGGCGGTCGCAGACGCGGCGTTGGACGATGGCGGCAGCATCGTAAGTGGGCGCGGCGCGGTCAAAGGCGGCGCGGACGCGCTGCTTAAGCATGGGAAAAACCGCCAATCAAGCGCACAAAGCGTTGCGGGTCGTTGAGAAAAGGGGCATGCGCCGCGCCGTCGAAAACCTCAAGTTGCGCGCACGGCAGGCTTGCTTGCAGCCAGCGCGCGGCCGAAAGCGACATCAGGGAATCCTTGGCGCCATGAATGAGCAACGCCGGCATTTCGACCTTGCCAACCATCTGGCGCAGATCGACAGTGCGCAGCCAGGTGAGCCCGGCCAGCAGGGTGGCGGTGTCGGCCAAGGGCGCGGCCAGAACGCGCCGTGTCAGCGCGCGGGCAATGGCGCGCGCCGCAAGGTCGCCCTGATTCATGAGCGCGATGAAACGTTGCAGCGTGCCGGACGCATCCTTGCTCACGGCATCGCTGAAAGCCTCAAGCAGCGCTGGCGGCTGCGCCTCCGACCAATCCGGGCGCTGGACAAAACTGGGCGTGGCGCTGATGAGGATGAGGCGTTCAATGCCTTGCGGCGCCAAGCTGGCGATTTGAAGCGCGAGCATGGCACCAAGCGACCAGCCAGCCAAAAGACATTTTTCCGGCAGGCGCTCAACAAGCGCCTGGGCAGCGTGGACGAAATCGTCGTCGTCATTGCCAAGAGAAGCATCGTAACCGGGCAAGGCAATCAGATGCAGGTGGAAATGTTGCGCCAGAAGCGGCAAAACCGGCTCCCAGGCCGCGCTGCCCATCCCCCAGCCATGAATCAGCGCCAGGTCTTTCACGCCAGTTCCCGCAGCGCGGCGACCAGTTTGTCGACCTGTTCAAAACTATGCGCGGCCGTCAGCGAAATGCGCAGGCGCGCGCTGCCTTTTGGCACCGTCGGCGGCCGGATGGCGGCAACCCACAATCCGCGCTCGTACAGCGCATCGGCAACCGCCAGCGTCTCATGATTATCGCCAATCATCACCGGCTGGATGGCGGTGGACGAAGCCAGCAGCCGCCAGCGCGTTGCCGCCAGACCTGCGTGCAAACGGCCGGTCAGTTGGCGCAAATGCTCGCGCCGCGCATCGCCCGCTTCGATCAGATCAAGGCTGGCCAGCAGGGCGCACGCCATCAGCGGGCTCGATGCGGTGGTGAAAATGTAGGTGCGGGCGCGTTGCAAGAGCCATTCAATCAAGGTCTGCGAACCCGCGACAAAAGCCCCGGAACCGCCCGCCGCCTTGCCCAGAGTGCCCATATAGACGATGCGTTCAGAACTGGGCAGATCAAAATGCGCCAGGCTGCCCCGCCCTTGCGCGCCAAGGACGCCGAAGCCGTGCGCATCATCCACCAGCAGCCAGGCATCGAAGCGTTCGGCCAGCTCAAGCAGGCCGGGCAGTGGCGCCAAATCGCCATCCATGCTGAACACGGCATCGGTGAGAATCAACTTGCGTCTGGCGCTGCTGGCGGCGAGCAGGCGTTCAAGGGCGACCAGATCGCCATGCGCATAGCGCCGGCTTTCCGCCCCTGAAAGCCGGACGGCGTCGATCAGCGAGGCATGGTTCAGCTTGTCGGCAAACACCGCATCGCCGCGCCCGGCCAGCGCCGCGACAATACCCAGATTGGCCATGTAGCCGGTGGAAAAGAGCAAGGCGCGGGGGAAGCCAGTGAATTCGGCCAGCCGCTCCTCCAGCGCCTGATGTGGGAGCAGATGGCCGCTGACCAGATGCGAAGCGCCGCTGCCCACCCCCCAGCGGCGCGCGCCGGCACACGCCGCCTCGATCAGCCCCGCATCGCTGGCGAGACCGAGATAATCATTGCTGCAAAAGCTGATCAGTTCACGTCCATCCACCACGGCCAGCGGCTGGCAGCAACTGTCGAGCGTGCGCCGCCGGCGCGTCAGGCCATCTGTCGCCAACTGATCAAGCTGGGCAGCGAGTTCGGCATGAAGAGAGGATTGCAGGGCGGGAGTATCAGGCATCAGGTTTCTTGATTAGCAATGAAGGTCAGCCAAATCACCAAAGCCGACAAATTCGTCATTCCGGCAAAAAAGGAGCGAAACTTGGCTTCGAGGAACTACCGGGCCGGAATCCAGCCGGGTATTGCGGCCACGCTTGCCGCCCATTGCCCACCCAATTCCTCACACCAATAAGTGAATGTAACTTCAGTACACAATCTTAACAAGCGAGGTTCTCAGCCGTCTTCCTTTTCAGCGTACTCATTATGTTTTCGGCTCAAGGTAGTGCCATGGGAGCCTAGCTCTTTTTTTGCTAATTATCCCCTTGTCACTTCGGCTCAGCCCGATTTCCTGTCTTTTGGCTCTTTATCCAGTATGGCAAGAACGTGCCGGGCGGCACTGACAAAATCGCGCATGGCCTCAAGGCTCAGGCTTGGAGCAAAGAACTCTTCGATAACTTTACTAGCCACCAATTCTCCGTTGCCGTTGTTTACCCAGCCACGCGCCACCAGTTTCTTGACTTTGCGACGCACGGTTTCGTTCGGAACGCCAAGAACCTGACTGATTGAGTAGGTATTGCAGGGCGGCAGAAGTTGATCCCTGTTCACCGGATCACCTAGAATTTCAGTCGCGTTTTCATGTCCGTAGCGGGCAAAGTAGCGCCCGAAGTTGTATTGCCAGATTTCGCACATGACCAGCGCCATGATCAGATCGCGGTCGAACGCCTTGTAAAGCATTTTGACGTAATTACCAAGCATGGATTGGAAGACAAACAGGGCGGCGTGCCGGTTTTCCAGAAAAGCCTGTTCGTCGAATCGAGCGCAAATGCGGCAATGGCCACCATGGACGAAGTCGAGGACACCATCCGGCTTGGGGCATAGCGCGGGTTTTGAATCTTGCATAAAGGTGCATTATTCCGAAATGAATATAACCAAGGTAATAGACGGCGTGTTCTTGAGCTTTTTAATGTGATGGCATTCTATCGAACCACTAAAAATCACCCCTGGGTGAACTGCTCATTTTGGGGAAGTACCGACAAATGGGGAGGATTAGCTTTTTTTGGATTTATCATATTGAGCAACAAAAAAATTTGCTGTATGCCTGAAATGATTATAATTTTAATGCTAAATCATAATGACAATTGAACCAATAAAGGCATATTATGAGCCAGGAAGAGTACACCACGACTCGAAGCAGTAAACTGGCAGCCGATGGGATCAAAGTACAGCGCTTGCTTCATGAGATGTGTGCCGAGGCGAAGGACCACAGCGAGATCTATGCAGCATTAGCGGAGTTCTTTTCGGAATTTGGTGAAGTTCGGAAAATTCCCGCTTTTATACCAATGGGGAAATCTGCAATTTCATGGTCGATTTTGCTTCCACTGCGTCTGCAGTGAATGCAGCCAATTCGACAGGATGCAGCATGTTCGGTTTCAGTACCGTGGTAGTGATGCTGGACAGGTTAAGCGGGCGCCGTTGAAAATGGCACAAGCTGGAACCAAAGGAATCAGAAACATTTACCATTGAAAATCAGAATTGCCGACTTTGCTTAGGAGGGATGTACCCTCCCTTAGCCGTCAGAATACGTGGTCTATCCTAAAAACATACGGAACCAGAGACTTGCCGTTTGCCCTAAACCCGTCAAAGAGCTTTTTCAGAGTTTCCTCAACACAGTACAGGAATTACCCCTTTACCGTCGCCACCACCTCGGCAAAACCAGCAATCTGGTCGAAGTTCATGTAGCGGTAGATGTCCGCCGCCTTGGCGCTGACCACTGCCATTTGCGCCTGATATTCGGCCACGCTGGGAATCTTGCCCAGCAGGGCGCAAATGGCCGCCAGTTCGGCCGAGCCGAGGTAGACGTTGGTGTCGATGCCCAGACGATTGGGGAAATTGCGTGTGGAGGTCGACATTGCCGTGCTGCCTTTGCGGATTTGCGCCTGATTGCCCATGCACAGCGAACAACCCGGCATTTCCATACGCGCGCCGGAAGCGCCGAGCACGCCGTAATAGCCTTCCTCGTTCAGCACCATGGCGTCCATCTTGGTCGGCGGCGCCATCCACAGGCGGGTTGGCAGATCACTCCTGCCGTCGAGAATCTTGCCGGCAGCGCGGAAGTGGCCGATGTTGGTCATGCACGAACCGATGAAGACCTCGTCGATCTGGGTGCCGGCCACTTCGGAAAGCAGCTTCACGTCATCCGGATCGTTCGGGCAGGCGACGATGGGTTCCTTGATGTCAGCCAGGTCAATTTCGATCACCGCGGCGTATTCGGCATCGGCATCCGGCGCCAGCAGCGTGCCGTTGGCAATCCAGTCCTGCATGGCCTGAATGCGGCGCGCCAATGTGCGCTTGTCCTCGTAGCCGTTGGCGATCATCCACTGCATCAGGGCGATATTGGAGCGCAGATATTCGACGATGGGTGCGCGACTAAGGCGCACCGTGCAACCGGCGGCGGAACGCTCGGCGGAAGCATCGGAAAGCTCAAACGCTTGCTCTACCTTGAGATCGGGCAGGCCTTCGATTTCGAGAATGCGACCGGAAAATTCGTTTTTCTTGCCGGCTTTGGCCACCGTCAGCAAGCCTTGCTTGATGGCATAAAGCGGAATGGCGTTGACCAGATCACGCAGGGTGATACCGGGCTGCAACTGGCCTTTGAAGCGCACCAGCACCGATTCCGGCATATCGAGCGGCATGACGCCGGTGGCAGCGGCAAAAGCGACCAGACCGGAACCGGCCGGGAAGCTGACGCCAATCGGGAAGCGGGTATGCGAATCGCCGCCGGTACCAACGGTATCGGGCAGCAGCAGACGGTTGAGCCAGCTGTGGATGACGCCATCGCCCGGCCGCAGCGAAACACCGCCACGCGCCGTCATAAAACTCGGCAGGGTGCGGTGCATTTTGACGTCGACCAGCTTCGGATAGGCGGCGGTATGGCAGAAGGACTGCATAACCAGATCAGCGGAGAAGCCCAGACAAGCGAGGTCTTTCAACTCGTCGCGCGTCATCGGGCCGGTGGTGTCCTGCGAGCCGACCGTGGTCATTTTCGGTTCGCAATAGGTTCCCGGACGAATCCCTTGTTCTTCGGGTAAACCACAAGCGCGGCCAACCATTTTCTGCGCCAGCGTAAAGCCCTTGCCGGAATCAGCAGGCGGCTGCGGCAGGCGGAAGAGCGTCGAGGCGGGCAGACCGAGTGCCTCACGCGCCCGACCGGTCAAGGCGCGGCCGATAATCAGGTTGATGCGGCCACCGGCACGCACTTCGTCGAGCAGCACCGGCGTTTTCAGCGCCGCTTCGGCAATGACCGCGCCGTTTTTCAGGGCGGTCACCTTGGCGGCGGCTTGGTCGATTTTCAGTTCAATTTCGTCGCCCATGTCCATTCTCGACACGTCGATTTCCACCGGCAGCGCGCCGGCATCTTCCTGCGTGTTGAAGAAAATCGGTGCAATCTTGCCGCCCAGGCAGACGCCACCAAAACGCTTGTTGGGCACAAAGGGAATATCCTCGCCCGTCCACCACAGCACGGAATTGGTCGCCGACTTGCGCGACGAGCCGGCGCCAACGACATCGCCGACGTAGGCGACCGGGTTGCCCCTGGCTTTGAGCGCTTCCAGTTGCTTGATCGGGCCGCGCTTGCCTGCCTCCTCGGCCTCGATGCCGGGACGGGGATTTTTCAGCATGGCCAGCGCGTGCAGCGGAATGTCGGGACGCGACCAGGCATCCGGCGCTGGCGACAGGTCGTCGGTATTGGTTTCGCCCGTCACCTTGAAGACGGTGACTTTCATCGCAGCCGGCAACGGCGGACGGCTGGTAAACCACTCGGCGTCAGCCCACGATTGCAGCACCGCCTTGGCATTGGCCACACCTTTGTCCGCCAGTTCCTTAACGTCGTTGAAAGCATCGAACATCAGCAGGGTGAATTTGAGTGCTTGCGCCGCCACCGCGCCGACTTCGGCATCGGCCAGCAGGTCGATCAGCGGCTTGACGTTGTAACCGCCGACCATGGTGCCAAGCAATTCAGTCGCTTTGGCGCGGGAAATCAACGGGCAGCCTTGTTCCCCCTTCGCCACCGCAGCGAGAAATTCGGCCTTGACCTTGGCGGCTTCGTCCACACCGGCCGGAATGCGATAGGTCAGCAACTCGACCAGAAAATCCTCTTCGCCTTTGGGCGGGGCTTTCAGTAACTCGACCAATTCCCTGGCCTGCTGCATTGAAAGCGGCAAGGGTGGAATCCCCTGAGCGGCACGTTCGGCGACATGGGCGCGATAGGCTTCAAGCATGGTAATTTCCTTTTTCCAGGGACAGCAAAAATGCAAATGGACAAGCCCCGGCCAAGCAAGGGGCAACTCTTATATATGATATGTTTTTCAGCACAACCTGTGAAGCAAACAATAAACGAACCTGGTTCCAACTCACAATGCCAGCAGGCCATGCTGCCGCCTTGCTCTGGCGCAGGCTTCGTGCTCAACATCAAATTCTCGACAGGGCGACGGACGGCACGCGTAAATCGCACAGCTCACCTGCTGCCCTACTTCCCCCCGCAAGGCCGCACAGCGCGGCGGTTGTTCATCCGTGCCACACATGCGAACCATCTGTTTGACCACCGGCACGGTCAGCGCGGTTGGCACACCACCTTCCCAGGCAAAAGCGCCGCCCGCCAGTTCCGCCGCATGAAAATCAACCCGGAAGGCGGCACAGCAGGCACCACAGGACTGGCAAGTCATCAACGTTTACCGAAAATTTTGTCGACCGTATCGCCCAAGCCCTTGACGGCACCGCCGCCCAGCGAACCGACCCCCTGCGCCAGCCCGCCCAGACTGATACCGAGCGCCCCGGCAACCGAGGAAGCCACCTGACCATAAAAACTCTCGTTAAGCGAGAAGGCCGGATCGTTGATATTGCCGGAGAGGGTAAATTTAACCGTAATTTTGCCGCTCTTGTCCTTGAGCATCGAAACCACTACGGCTCTTGGCATGCCCATGAAGCTGCCGCCCGGCGCCAGTTCCATTCCCGAAAGTGTCATGGTGCCGGGCGCATTGAGCCAATTTTTGCGCACTGTCGACCGGATATCGAGATCGAGACTGCCACGCCGGACACCGGTTTCGGCCGCTTTGATCAGATAGGGCTGGAAGGTCACCAGATCGACCCCCTGCAAGCGGGCCAAAATTTCAGAATCACGGCTGGAAAACTCGGCATTGCCTTTGATCGACATTTTTCCGTCATGACGCACGCCCTTGACCACGGCCTGCACGTCGATGTCCGTGCGTCCGGTCAAATCGGGGATTTTGATTTTTCCCAGCCGGACATTCACCTGCTCCAGACTGAGTTTGTGTGGCTTTTGACGCACCGTGGCGTCAAAAAATTCGACCGCGCCGCCCGATAATGTGACCTCGCCCAAATGGACAGCCAAACTGCTCGCGGAAGATTGCTCTGACGGCGTCTTGCCATCCTCGCTGGCGGCCTTCTGGTTTTCCGCCACTTTGGCTAGTAGAGAGGGCAGGATCAGCATCTTGCCGTCCTTGCGGCGCAGGAGCGAAAGGTAGGCATCTTCAATCTGGATGTGCGAGATGCGGATTTGCTTAGAAACCAGCGCCCTGAGATCGGGCTTGATCACCACCCGCCTGGCACGCAACTCATCGGCAACCGGCCAACCCTTCGCCGCTTTGACCCGCACGTCAAGAATTTCGATGGCGGAAAAACCAACGCGGATTTCGCCGATTTCACCATTGCTGCCCAAAGCCTCTTGCACCTTGGTTTTCAGGGTTTGAGTAGCGAAATAAAAACTGCCTGCCAGGAGCAGAGCCAACACCAGCACAGCGGCAAACAAGCCGATCAGCCAGCGCCCAAGTCGAGACAAAGCCATTTTTCTTTTCAAAAACCAATATGAAATCGTTAAGGCAGGCGGCCGGACAAGATCGGTCGCCTCACCCCACGGTTATTTACGCACCCAGGCTCCGGCCTTTTGTACATAATTTCCTGGCAAGGTGCGCTCCGCCGCCTCGCGGGCAAAAACCTTGGCGGCTTCAGTCACGGGAATTCCGTTCTTGGCCGCAATTTCCGAAAAATGCGTCTTGCGCTGACCATTCACCTCAACGACCAGTTTTTTGACGTCGGCTGGCGCGTCGTTTTTGACCAGACCAAGATAACCGTCACTCTGTTCGCCAACCAGACCCTGAGCCTTGGCTGTCGTCAGGTCAGCGGCAAAGGCGCCGTAACTTGCCAACAACAGACTGAGCAATAAAACTTTGAATAATTTTTTCATGGCATTTCCTTGATCAAGACCAGCGTGGTTCAAAACAGCCCTTTTTTCGAGTCAAACAGTTGCTGAACTTCCTTTTCAACCTTGACCAGAATTTCGTGCTTGATATTCAGGGTCATGTTGATTTCGATGGGCTTGTCCGGCGCTTCAATACGAACCGTCGGGTTACAGGCGCCGAGCAACAGGACGGCAGAAAGCGCAACCAGATAGCTCCTGAGCATAGTGATTCTCCTTAAAGTACTACACGTTGATCTTAACCAAATTTACTGCAGTTTGCCCGACTGCAATTGTTCCAAAATGTGTCGATTGAAGTCACCCGAAAATAGCGCCGCCCGAAACAGTCCCGGCAATGCGCCCTTGATGTTGAGGCCGAAGCGCACCGGGTAACCGTTGTAAAAATCCGGATTGCTGCCATCGAGCTTGATCTGCGCCCGGTAAGCACCATCCTGCGCGTACCAGATCTGTGTGCCCAGTTTCTGGAAGTGCAGATTGCGCAAGACCTGCAGGCCGATATTGGTGGGAATGGCGGTATCCGGGGCATATTTGATGGTGCCTCCAGCCAAGCTGTTCAGACGGCCGTCGTTGATTTCAATACCACCGTCGCGATAGGTCAGGGGCAACATGCCGGAAAGTTGCCCGCTGCCTGACAAACCCTGCAGTTTGAACAGTTCAAGCAACTGCGCCAAATCGATGTGGCGGATTTCAACCGGCAAGGTCTGCCCGTCAGGTGGCCAATCGACAGCGACGGGGCCGCCATGCAGACTGCCACCCAGCAGTTTGACCTGCAATTCCTGCACATTGAGTTTGGGCGCAGCCATCGCCAGATTGATTTTGAGATCAGTCAGCACAGTGCCGGTGGCCAGTTGGCCGCGCGGTGACGACAACACGACACGGCCACGCAAGGGCTGCAGGGCATCGAGTTGCAAACTGGAATCAATGCCCTCCAGCCTGGCGCGCTCCCAACCCAGACTGGCAGCACGCGCCTGCATGTTGCCACGCGCATCAAATACGAAGCCGGGCTGCACACACCAGTTGAGGTCGAACCGGCCTTCGGCATCGCCGGCCTGCAGATCGAGGGGGGAAAGAAGCGACGAACTTGATTGCAATAATTTGCCGAGCGTTGGCAAATGCTGCTTCATGGCAGCAGAGCCTTGGCCACAGCCTTTTGCCAATGCGTGAATGGCGGAAAAGCGGAGGACTTCCGTCTGCTGCAGTTGCAAGGTGCCATCGGCCTGCAGGGATTGGCCTTTGAGCTGCAAACGTGTCTGCAGATCGGGCGCTGGCCATTTGCCCATCCGGACAGCCTTGGCCGCCAACCGGAAGTCACCCTGTTGCTGCACGGGCTGGTAGCGCACAATGCGCAGGCTGGCCGAATCTAGCGCCACAGTCTGATCCGCCCCGCGCTGTATTTTCAAGGGCTGGCTGCTGATTTCGCCTTGCAGTTCGAGCTTATTCAGCAGTTCGCTTCCCGCCTCTGCCTGCGCACCAAGCTGCACTGCCCACGCCGATTTGAGCAACGTCAGCGGTGTTTTTCCGGCCAGAACGAGTCGCTCCGCATCGAGCTTGAGCTTGGCTTCACTGCTTAACCCAGCCAGCCGCGACCAATCCAGACCCACATCGCCTTCGGCCTTCACCCCACGCACCTGCAACGCTGAATTTTGCCAGTGCGGCAACTGCCCCTTGAGGCGAAGCTGGGCATGCGCCTCCTGCAAATCCGCTGGTGTTGCCCCGGTCGCGAAACTCAGCCGCTTGAGCGCTCCCTCCCAATTGCCGAAGCGCGCTGTGCGCACCGTGAATGGAAATTCGGTCTTGCTGGCGGCCTGATCATCACCCAGACCCATCACAAAAACCTGATCGAGCCGGCCAAAGGCTTGCACCGGCTGCTGCCCTTCGCCTTGCACCCGCCAGGTCAGACCGGGTTGCAGCTCGATCCTAGCCTGCGTTTTAGCATCAGCTTGCTGCCAGGCAAAGCGCACCTTGCCGGCAAGCTCGGCTGAAAAGGGCTGCCCGGCGACCGCAGCAGTTTTGCTGGCAAGGTCTGAAAAAACCACTTCGCCCTTGAGCGAGCACACTTCGCCAGTCAGTTGCCCCAAGACCAATTCCGTTTCAAGCGCGATCTCGCCGTGCGCTTCAGCCAGCGGAACAGCAACACCAAGTGCCTGACCCATCGCCAGCAGGGCAGATAAAGGCACTTTTGCCACCAGTTTTGCCGGCTGTTGCGTCGGCTGTCGCCCAATGTGCAGCCCGGCGCTGGCACCCGACCCCGCCGCCGGCAACCACTCGGCGCGCGCCTCCAGAACGTCACCCGGCGTGATATTGAGCCGCAACAAATCGGCCGCTTTGCGAAACTCGACCAGCAACTGTCCTTGCACAGCCTGTTGCAACAGCAGACTTCCTTGTATCCTAAGGGCTGATTGTTCGGGTCGTTGAACTGCTACCTGCAAATCGCCAATTTTCACTTCGCCCAAGGGCAGGCGCGGCCATACCAGTTGCGGCCAGGGCGAAGGGGGCGATGTCTTCTCGGTTGAGACTTTGATTTTGGCGCGGGCAATTTCGAGCCGGTCAATGTGGCGACGCGCCAGCGAATAGTCGATGGCAATATCTTGCAGCGCTATTTGGAAGTGATGGCCGCCAGCGCTGCGATACACCGCGCGCAACTCGCGCAAACTCGCCCGGCCAGCACCGATGCTCGCAATATCGACGCGTTCGACCGCAAGGCCGGGAACCAGCATCCAGCGCTCCAGCGCAAAACCCAGCAGGCGCGGCAAGGCCAGCCAAGACAACAACAGCACCAGAGCTGCGATCAGCAGCCAGAGAATTTTACGGGGCAAGGGCAATAACATGTGCCGAGGATACCTGCCCAATCCTGTTTTCGCACCCCCGGCACGCCTTTCTCATTGCGTCATACCATCATTGCAGTGCACCAAATTGCGCCGATCATGCGAAAATACGGGTCATGTCGCATTGTTTTTACAGGAAAATCGATCATGGACAGCAAAACCATCCAACTCGGCAACAGCAATTACGCCTATTACGAAATCGCCAACCCCGGCAAGCCCAAGATGCTGATGCTGCACGGCATGATGGTGGAGAGCCACTGCTTTGAAAAACTGGCCGAACACCTGAAAGTCCACTATCACCTCTTCCTGCTCGACCTCAAAGGACACGGCAAGAGTGATAACGGCAAGAGCTACGACGAGGGCTACACCAACGACATTATCGCTGCTGATTTGCTGGCTTTCCAGAAACAGATCATTCAGGAGCCATTCCACCTGGTCGGCTATTCGCTGGGCGGGCAATACTCGCTCAAATTCGCCGGCACTTACCCGGAACTGGTCAAGAGCATGACCCTGATCGACAGCGCGCCGACCCTGAGCAGCAAGGGCATTTTCCTGATCCTGTACGCACTCCTGACCGTACCAAAATTTTTCAGGAACAAAGAGCACGTTCTCAACTATTACAACAGCAAGCTGGCAGGCCTGGGCGACTATATGTTCAAATACTGCGTCAGCGAAAGCACAAACGGCCGCTACCTGTTGCGCTACGACAAGAAAAACCTGTCGCCCAACACGCTGGGCAAAGCGGCGATCCGCACCAAGGATTTATGGGAATCGTCCAGGAAAATCAAATCGCCCGCCCTTGTCCTGCGCGCCGAAAAATCCGCCATCATCGACAACAAGATCGAACGCACGATGAAAGCCAACATGCCGCAGGCGAATGTGGTGCTGATGAAGGACATGGGCCACGAACTGGTGTTCAGCAACGCCAAGGAAGTGTTCGAGCAGATTCACGGTTTTGTGGCGAAAGCCTGAGCGCCAGCCGATAAAGACAATGCCCGGAAGCCAGATATTTGGCCTCGAAGGGCGTTAGCGGTTCGATTTCCGGCACGAAATTTTCAACTTCAACTGACAAACCGGTCAGCAGTTTGATCGCCTGCGCCAGTTCTTCAACGTAAACCTGCCAGTTGCTGCGGCATTCCAGTCGCCCACCCAAACTCAGCAGGGTCGGAAAAACCGGATGCCCATGCCAGCGCCGCGCCAGATGGCTGATCTTGGGCCAGGGATTGGGGTAGAGCAGGTAATGGCGCGCCAATTGCACGTCCGCCGCCCGCAAAAGTCGCCAGAAATCGACCAGATCAGCACGAACGAAAGCGGCATTATTAGGCAAAGGCAACGGCTTGCCGCGATTGAGACGATCCAGCGACTGATCGACACCAAGGACAAAATGATCGGGGAACTGCTCGGCCAACTGCAAGGTACTCCAGCCAACGCCACAACCGGCGTCAAGCACCAACGGCGTTTCTCCGTCCCATTCCCGCCAGGCCAACATGGCCGCAGCAAAAGCCTGCCGGTTGTACTCCAGTACCGGTTTCATATAGGGATGTTCGCTATGCCGGCGCACCAGTGCTTCAAGGTCGCGATGCGGAGCTTGCTGGGCGCTGGAAACCGAACGGGAAGAAGCCTTCACGCCACCTCCGCCAGCACACCGGCCGAACGCAGTACCACATCGATTTCCTCCGGTCGACGCAATGGACGCAGTTGATGATGCAGTGTTTCAGCCTGCGGCCAGGCGCGCCGCATCAAACTCAGCCAGTGCTTGATGCGCCCCGGCGCGTGGCGCGGCAACACCTTCCTTTGCACACCGCGCCAGAATTGCGCCAACGCTGGCGCCATACCCTCTTCCCAACCCGGCACCACTTCATTGCGCAAACGCCGTGCCAAAAAAGGATCGGCCACAGCGCCGCGACCCAGCATGATATCGGCACATCCGGTTTCGGCCCGGCAACGCAGGGCATCTTCTACATTCCAGATTTCACCATTGGCGATCACCGGTATCTTGACCGCCTCACGCACGCGCGCAATCCAGTCATAGCGCGCCGGAGGACGATAGAAATCGTCGCGGGTGCGGCCATGCACGACCAGTTCGTCAACTCCACCGGCCGTCAGCGCCAGCGCGCATTCCACCGCCCGCGCCGGATTAGTGATGCCGAGGCGCATCTTGGCCGAAAAGGGGATGGCAGTAGGTACTGTCTGACGCACCGCCGCTGCAATACGGTAAAGCAATTCGGGATCGTCCAGCAAGGCTGCACCACCACCATGAAAATTCACCAGCGGTGCCGGGCAGCCGAAATTGAGGTCGATACCGGCCGGATGCAGCGGGATGAGGCGAGCAACCGTCGCCGCCAGCAGTTCGGGATGGCAACCCATCAACTGCAGCCGCACCGGCGTACCTGCTGCCGTCCGGCTACCCTGCAGCAATTCCGGACAAGTGCGCGAAAACACCCGTGGCGGCAACACATTGCTTGACACCCGGACAAATTCGCAAACACACCAGTCATAGCCACCAATCCCCGTCAGCACCTCGCGCATGACGTCGTCGGCAAGACCTTCCATCGGAGCAAGCAAAATGCGGGGGACTACTCCCTCCCCTTCAAGGGGAGGGCTGGGGTGGGGATGGGGTTTCACGCCTCCCCCTCCTGCAAAGCAGCCAATATCACCACCAACACCGCCTCCGTTTCCTGCATCACCTGATTGTTCCAGAAACGTAGAACACAAAAACCCGCCTGTTGCAGATGCTGATCCCGCACCTTGTCCCTTTCGTTTTCCAGATGCCGACCGCCATCAATTTCAACCACCAGTTTCTTCTCAAGACAGACAAAATCCAAGACATAGTCCATAAATGGATGTTGCCGACGAAATTTATAGCCGGCAAGTTGCCGGTGTCGCAGCCTGCACCAAAGCATCATCTCGGCGTCGGTCATGCTGCTGCGCAATTTTCTTTGCACCGCATTTTCGGTTATGAAGCGGTTGGTCTGGCCTTTCACATTTCCCCCATCCCCACCCCAGCCCTCCCCTTGAAGGGGAGGGAGTTGCAGTGGTCACGCCAAACATATCCGCCTTGACCCTTAGAGAGAAGGGGGTTTGGCGACGGGCGATTATAATCCGCCAGCCATGATCTTTTCCCTCGTCCTCGATACCAACGTCGTCCTCGATCTTTTCCATTTCGCTGACCCGATGGCGTTGCCCATTCTGAAAGCGCTTGAAACGGGAAAAATTGTCTGCTGGTCGGATGAGGCAACGCTGGCTGAACTCGAACGGGTGCTAACCTATCCTGAATTGAATCTATCGAACGAAACCGCCGCCATGCTGCTGGAGCGCTATCAGAAGCTGACCCGTCTGGTAGAAGTAGGCAATGCTCCGCCCCTGCCGCGCTGCAAAGATCCGGACGACCAGATGTTCCTCGAACTTGCTGCCCGCGCTAAGACATCCTTGCTGATCAGCAAGGACAAGGCGCTGCTGGCGCTGGCTGGCAAACCTGGGCTGCCCTTTCAGATCATGGCTCCGAAAAACGCCGTGGCAACAATTTATGCAGCATTACGATCAAACGAGCCATAAACCCGGGGCATCCCATCCGTGCTAGCATGATGGCAACGGGTACAGCGTGGGAGGCCTGTATGAAGAACCGTCTTGTTGCCGTGCTGATATTTCTGACCATCGGCTTGTGCGCCAACGCTCAAGCTGCCGGTTCCTGGTGCGCCATTCCGGCCAAAATTGCCGGGGATGCTACAACAACCGCCTCGAAAAGCATCAGCAAGGAAATCAGCGATTCGATCAATCTGGTCACCGGCGCCGCCATCAATCCGCTGCTGGTGGTCGGTGGCATCGGCGCTTACTGCTGGCTCGACACCCCGGAGCAACAACGGGCACAACTGCCCTGGCACCTGCAACCCTGGTACTGGGGGCCGCTCGTCGCCATCGCCCTGCTCTACCTGCTCGGAACCCTGATCGGGATGGTCGCCCACAGCAGCAACAAATTCACTGAAGCCGCCCGTATGATCGAAGGCAATCTGCAGCCGATCTACGCCCTGCCCGCCATACTGCCTCTGATCTATTCCCGCTTTGGCGGCGGCATCGCCCAACTGCAGGAGATCGTCGCCGGACTCATCCCTGCCGCCCATGCCGCTGACGCCGAAACCATTGTCGCCACCTCGCTCACTCCGGTGCTTATCGCCATCGTTTTCGCCCTGATTTACGGCGTCGTCTGGCTGACCACCCTGGCCGTCAACACCTTGGTGATGCTCTCGCCAGTGCCTTTCCTCGACGCCCTCATCCGCGCCGCCCATTTCAGCTATGTCGCCCTCTTGATCGGGCTATCCTTGATTTCGCCTTTCCTCGGCCTTTTGCTGACACTGCCACTCGTCATTCTGGCGCTGTTCATTTCCGGCTGGTGTTTCCGGCTATCGGTTTTTGGCACCGTTTTCGCCGCCGACATCCTGCGCTTCTGGCGCAAAATCGAGGTCATCGCTCCGCTACGCGCCTTTGCCGCCAATCAGCTGCAACAAGTACCGGTACGCACCTGCGGCAAAGTCCTGCGCGTCGAGACCGGCCTCGTGTTTCAATACCGTCCCTGGCTGATTTTGCCCAAGCGTACTATCCCGCTTACCGAAGCAGGCATCCTGCTCGAACGCGGCGTCCTCTACCCACGCCTGCGCTGCCTCAATCAGCAATGCATCGCCACCTGGCTGGCCTTACCGCCACGCTATCGCGGTCAGGAAGATGCCGTGGCGCAAAAACTTGGCATCGCCAGCATTGAAAACAGTGCCGTTCTGCGTGGCTGGGCTGCCGTCAAGGGTTGGCTGCAATCACTTTGTGGCAAAGCCCTTCCCGCCGGCAACACCTGCCCATGAATGCATCAACCGACTGAATTGCCCAACCGTGTCACAACCTCCATCAAACACCCCCGAAAACACTGCAACGCGACTGCGGCAATTTAACGGCAGTCGTGAAAAATGGTGCGAACTGATTGCCGAGTGGCTGCCAGAAGCCCTCGAACCCATCCTGATTGAGCTGGAAAACCTGGCTGCTGGAACCACCGATCACGAACTGCAACTGCGTTATCTGCGTCTCAGACAGGATGCCGAAGACCACTGGCCGGCATTCTGCAATGCCGTCATCGAAAAATTAAGGAAACTGACGGGGCAATTGTCGGACAACGACTTCCAGATGATGAACGTGCAAAGCGAAAATCTGCACCTGGTCGAAGAAGAAGAGCTGGCCGAACAATTTGTCATCCGCGAATTTGCCGCGCGTCTGACCGAGAGCTGCAATCAGGAACTATATGGTCTGGAGCAGCGCGTTGCCTACCTGCTCGGACGCGAAACACCACCAAGCGCCGACGACAATCCTCTTGGTCCCGGCAAGCTTTGTCACGCCCTTTGCGATGCCAGCATGGCGCTTGAGTGCGTGCACGACAACCACGAACTGCGCCCCCTGCTCCTGCGCCGTCTTGAGCAACCCCTACACCAAAGCCTGCCGGACATTTTCCACCAGCTCAACGAATATCTCATTCGGCTCGGCATCCTGCCCGAAATCAAACAGGCTTTTCGCCGCAACCCGCCGGATCGGTCGACAGCTCGTGCGCACGGGAAAGCACCTGGTGCTGATGGCAAAACCAGCGACAACAACACGGATGTCCTGAACGCCATTCAACAACTGGCAGCAAGAGGGGTCAAGAACCAGCCTCCGCTTTCGGGTCAAACCGAAACCGCACCACCGCCAGCGCTACAGAATCCGGCCTTTGTCTCGACGCTACGCGAGCTCCAGCAGATAGACTGGAACAGCCTGCCTAGCGACAGTCCAGCCGACGCCAATCTGATCTGGCAGGTTCGCAACTCGGAAGCCGCCGGCAAGGTCGGCCATATCGAAGCAGCCACCATCGATATTGTCGCCATGCTCTTCGACTTCATTTTCGAAGATAAGGCTTTGTCGACAGGCGTCAAGGCACTGGTCGGCCGCCTGCAGATCCCGGTGCTGAAAATCGCCCTGCAGGATCGCAATTTCTTCGCCAGCCGCGAACACCCGGCGCGTTACTTCCTCGATGACATTTCCGCCATTTCGATACGCTGGGGTGGCGACATCCTCAGTGACGACCCTTTCTACCGCAAGCTCGAAAACCTGGTCACCCGCATCCAGCAGGAGTTTGCTGAAGACATCGCAATTTTCAGCCAGGCCATCGAAGAACTTGCCGCCTTTGTCGATGAACGTGACGCCGAGGCCAAACCCGCTCTGACGGCAGTTGCCGAAACCGCCTCCCAGCGCGAAGAAGAGATTGACGCCGCCAAAATTGCCAGGGAAGCAGCGCACACCAAGGCCGAAGCCGCCGTCAAACCCTGGCTCGACAAGCGCATTTATCCGCCCATCCTCGACTTTTACGAAATCCACTGGCTACGTGTTCTGGAGAGCATTGCGCTCGACCCTGACAGCAACGAAGCCGACTGGAACGCTGCGGTTGAGTTCATGGATCACCTGGCCTGGAGCATTTCGATGCACTCGCACCGGCATAGAAGCAAGCTCGTTGCCCTGGTTCCCCAGCTTCTTGCCGCCATCCAGAAAGGCCTCGACCGCATTCACATTACACAGGAAGAGCGTCAGCCTTTCCTCGACATGCTCTACGAAATTCATTCAGCCAACATGAAGGCTGCCTTTTCCGGCCCACAACCCGAGCCCGAAGCGCGCTATATTCCGCCACCGCCCAACGATGCCGACGGCCACGGCGGAATGATTTTTACCCGTTATGTCAGCCGGGGGATCGAGGTCGAAGAAATCACCCTGGCCGGCAAACTACCTCTCGGCCGCGACGAATATTATTCTGCCCAGGCGTTGGTTCAGGCCTTGCAGCGCGGCGATTGGATCGAATTTCAAACCGGCAGCGAAGACGCCTTTCGTGCCACCCTCAAATGGGTCAGCCCGAAAAAGGGCTTGCTCATCTTCATGCAACACCATGACAACAAGGCAGTATCCATCTCACCAGATGCGCTCACCGTCCAGTTACGCGACGGATCGGCCGTCCTGATCGAAGGCGAGAGCATTTTCGAACGCGCCATCAACAATGTCGTCAACACTTTGAAAGACTCGCCGGAAGGGGTCGAAAAGTTTGTTCCGGGCGCTTGCCGGAGCCAGACTGTTTAGGTATCTTGCCAAAATGCATACTGACAACGTCCTCGATCTGATTGGCCAGACGCCACTGGTGCGGCTGGGCAATGAAAACATTTACTGCAAGGCCGAGTTTCTCAACCCCGGCGGCAGCGTTAAAGACCGCGTGGCACTGGCCATGCTCGAAGGCGCCAGGCGCGACGGCCGGCTCCATCCGGACTCGATCATCGTCGAGCCGACTTCGGGCAATACCGGCATTGGCATTGCGCTGGTCGGGCGGCTCATGGGCTACCGGGTACGTATCGTCATGCCGGAGGGAATGAGCGAGGAGCGCAAGAAGATTATTCGCGCCTTTGGCGCCGAGTTGGTGCTCACGCCCGACAAGGAAGGCATTGCCGGCGCCGTGCAGCGGGCGCGGGAAATTGCCGCTGCTGATCCGCACGTCTATGTGCCGCAGCAATTTGAAAATCCGGACAATCCGCGCGTGCATTACGAACAAACCGCCCAGGAACTGTGGCGGCAAATAACCGGAAATATCGCCTGTTTCGTAGCCGGCATCGGCAGCGGCGGCACCTTGCAGGGTGTTGGCAAATTCCTCAGGGAACACAAGCCTGACGTCCATCTGGCGGCGGTTGAACCGAAGAACGTTGCCGCCTTGCTGGGTCATGAGCCTGGTCTGCACCAGATTCAGGGCATTGGCGACGGTTTTGTTCCCGCCATTCTGGATGTATCACTGATCAACGAAGTCATCGAAGTGACAGACGAAGACGCCATTGAGACCACTCGTCAGCTCGCGCGCGATTACGGGCTGCTGGTCGGCATATCCTCCGGCGCCAATGTCTGGGCAGCGCGACAACTCGCCAAGCGCATCGACGGCAACATCGCCACTGTTCTGGCTGACCGTGCTGAACGCTACTTCAGCACGGCATTGCTATAGCGGCTTAGCGCTGGATTGCTTTTTGCACCTCGCCAACGAAGCTTTCCGGGTCTTCATAGGTTCGGGCACCAAGATTGCTGTGCCCTCCTTCCGCTGACCATAGCCCGACAACGCCCTTATTACCCTCTTTCAGCAAATCGAGGGTCTTTTCATAGGTGTACAACGAAAATTTATTGTCATTTTTGTCTTTGTAAATGTAGGCGAAATAGCACTGTGGCACTTCAACGGGCACTGCAAACCTGATCAAAATACCGTTTTTATCCGGATATTTTTTGACTGAAATGGCAGCAGCAAATTCGGGGGACACAATTTTTGTCGCTGCCTCAATCAATTTCTCCGATTTGCCAGCATTCAAATCGTTAAAAAAAGCGCCGCCAGACTGGTGCGTCCACTGCGGTATCAGGCGGTGCTGAAAGAAATAGATTCTGTCTTTCATGGTCGGTTCTTTGGCGGGCTCTTGGGCTAGACATGCGCCATTGATGGCAAGAAGCGCCATACAACAGAAGAGAAAGCGCGCAAATTGGTTCTTGAGTTTCATGGTGATCTCCTTGAGGGTGCTACCGGTGTTCATCGGGGTCGAATTTTCTCGCCAGGAATCAGGCATTTCTTCTCGCATTCCTCTCGCGTCTCGAAAGGCGCCTTGCCCTGGCAACCGCCCCAGAAAAAGGGCTTGCAAACCCGTTTCACAGGATCGAAGGCATAGGATTCGAAACGTCCCTTGCAAGGACCTGGATCGGGCTTTTCCACACAGCGCGGGTTTTCAAAGAGGCTTTCAATCGCCCAACGCGGGCCTTGACCCGGTTCATCGGAAACATCGGCCAGCAGCGCCTTGGCAGTTCCGGCATGGGAATCAACCAGAATGTCGTCGTTGAAACGATAATCACCGAAATAGCGAATCGCCTGCATGAAGGCAGGCTGTTTGCCGAAGAAAGCATTCCCTTCCGGAAGAAAAGCCTTCAGGTCATTCTCCTCCGGCACCAGCCGCGCCGAAGTGCTGGCCAAAGTCTGCATTACCGGCAGCCCCGTCAGGCAGGGCTTGGGTGGTGTGCCGTAACCATCAAGCGGACTGTTGTAGGGGCCGCACAGGGTCGATGGCGCGACGATAAATAACTCAATGGCACCCTTGCCGCCAAAACTGTTGGAGGTTTTCAGCGGGTAATAGAGCGACTTGCTCTTGAAGCGGAAGCTGACGGGTTCGACAAAGCGCTGTTCTTTTGGCACCTCGACAAAATCGAGGACAAAATGGTCGATGCCGCGCGCTACGTAATCGGCAACGATGCCCTCCTCCGTGGGATAGCGGTCATTGAGCGGCAGACCTTTGCTGCGAAAATAGTTGTTCACCCATTCACGGAAGGCATCGGCATCGCGAATCTTGATAACTGTAATGTCATGCGAACCCATTTTGACACTCTGCAGAACCTCAATGTCCTGCCGTTGGGCTGAAGCCGCACCACTCTTGGTGTAATGCAGGGTCACGAACTGCAACTGGTATTTCTTGATGATTTTGGTCAGCGCATCGAAGGCACCGGCTGGCGCCAGTTCAACCTTGGGCTCGGACGGAAAGGGGATAAAACGGATAATCGGTGCTTTGCTATCGGCCTTGAGCTCAGTCCCCAGAATCAGCAACTCTTCCTGCCCATTGTGCAGAATGATAGCCTTTTGCGAGGTTTCGCTGACTTTTACGTCGCTGGCACTGACGTACACCCGCCCCATATCGGCCTGAGCAACTGAGATGCTAATTGACCCGACTATAAAAAACCACATAATCCATCTTTTCATCATTTTTTCCTTTCCCATCATCATGCCTGATTCTAGTCCAAGGGGTCGCACTTGTCTGGCCGAACCAGACGTGTAATCTGCACCTGCAAATCAGCCGGAGCGGTAAAAACGTAGGCCTTGCCAATCTGGGTTTTGGCAAGCAATCCGAGACTGGTCAAGTCGAGCAGGTCGGCGCGGGCGGTCTGGTACACGACACCATGCGTGCGCTGGTGGCTATCGACCCGGTATTCATCACCGGGATGCTTGAGCGCATGCGTGAGCAAGGCAATCTGTCGGTGATTCAACCGACTGCGCAAATCGTTTGATCGCGAGAGCAGCCTTTCGGTCTGTCTTTGCTCTTCGTTGCTACGCTCCAGATAGTCGAGCAGCGCCTGAACGGCTTTACGGATAATGGCAAGCTGGTGGATGGCAAAATAGGTGGCATCGTTGCCGTCGGTTTCCGTATAAAGGTAGGATTTGACGTAACGCGATGGTGCTTGGCGCAGAAATTCCGAAATCGAAATGAATTCGGTCAGCCAGTAACCGCTCTTGGCCATTGACCAGTAAAACAACGCGCGAGCGGTACGGCCATTGCCATCGGCAAAGGGATGGTCATAACCCATCATGAAGTGCAGCAGGATGGCGCGCAGCACCGGATGGACAAAGGGTGTGGCGTCAGCGCGCGTATTGGCGAATTCGCACAAACGTTCGAGGCGCACCGGCAATTCCTGCCACGCCGGGGGCTGGTGAAGCAGGGTATTGTCCTGGCGGTCGCGCACGCTGATGTCATCGTCGGTGCGCAAGCGACCAGCTTCTTCCGGGTTGTCCAGCGTTCCCTCAGTAACGGCGCGGTGCAGCTCAAGAATGCTTTCCGGGGTAATCGGATCGTCGCGCCGCTCGCGAATGATCTCCATGGCGCGGAAATTGTTGAAAATCATTTTCTCGCTGGCATCGCGCGGACGCCGGCCTTCGCGCAACATGCGCTCGGCAACGCGGCGGGTGGTGGAAGCGCCTTCGAGCTGGCTGGAGGTAATGGCTTCCTCGATCAAGGAGCGCATCAGGTAACGGTCACGATGGCCGGTGGTGATAGTCTGGCTGAGAACAATATGGCCGGTGGCGTCGCGATCGATATGGTGCAGGTCAATCTGCACCTGCTCGGGGGCGCAGATGACAAAGGGTTCACCACGCTTGTCGAGCAGAGGAAGTTCCTTGTACTGGCATTGGCGGGCGATTTTGAGCCGCAGCCACCATTGTTCGAGCGTCAGCCCAGACGGCGGCGGGCGATGGCGGATTTCATCCCAATGCAGATAACGCCCACCCACCACGGGCGAAGTTGGATCACCAGAAGCAAAGACAGCAACAATCCGCTCCGGATCAAGGTCACTAAGCAAATCCTGCAGCGCAGGCGGCGAGAGCGGAATATGCATTGTCTACTAATTACTATAATGATTAGTACATTTTGACAATGTAACGAACCTCTGCTGACTTGTCTACCAAAAGCTCCTGTGATTGGTCATATTAATCAGCAACCAACGCTCAACGCGGCCGGACTCCGGGCGGTGGCGGCGGCGGATTACCGGGAGGTGGCGGCGGAATATCACGCCCAGAGGAATAATCACGCGGGGGCGGCGGGTAATCGCGCTGTGGTGCCGTATAAGCAGGCGCACCAGAATTACTCACCATGCCGCTAGAACCCGGAACGCGATGCCCCTTGGCATACATGCACTGAACGTAGGCATTATCATATTGACGCTGGGAACCATATGCCGAATGCTGCGCCGCGCCGGCGCCCGCCGAACTGCCGACCAGCAAACCGACGCCAGCACCAACGCCAGCACTGTTATGCCCACCAATGGCAGCGCCAGCCAGAGCACCAATTACCGTTCCGATTACGGCGCCTCCCACTGCTTTATCGTTAGCAGACTGCTCGGCAGCCGCACCACCGATCTGTTGATAGGCATAGTTCCGGCAATCGAAGTCGTCTGCCCGGAAATGATCAAAGCTCTTGCTAGAGCCCGGCAGTACCGTAACGCGCGGGCCGACCGGCGCAGTCGCGCAACCGGCAAGCACCAGCAAACCTGCAATGACTGCCAATTTTTGAAGCTTGCGCATTTCAATTCTCCTTTGTTCCGATTACTGCGGCAGTGGCAATACCTTCTGCCACTCCACCTTGCACTTCTTGACGTTCGGGTAATAAGCCCTTGAGGTTGGGCAGTAGTACCAATAACTCGTCTGAGGCGCAGCCACAGGCGGTGGCGGACTAACAGGTTGTTCAATATACACGGGTGGCGGCGACTGGACGACAACCGGGGGGTAGTAATATTCTGGCGGATAATAGGGTGGTGGGTAGTAATAGGGGCGCGCGTATGGATAATAAAGCGGCACCCACGGATTGATGACCACACCAATACGCCCATGATGATGCCCATGACGCGCCCAAGCACAACCGACCCCACAAAAGCAGAGTACGGCAAAAGCAAAAACCAGTTTCAACAAGCGGATGCGCAACATGGCGTTCTCCCCCAGTACGAGACACGACCCTCATTTTAGGCGGGATAGTGCCGCAAGAACACCCAATATCCAAACTGGTTTGTAACATTGTGTTAATCGCCGCGCATTGTCCAGGGTGTGTTGCACCAAGAACTCTTGCAATCGCCAGCACTCTGCCCGAAAATTCTAGCGTCCGCATGACTGACGCAAACCGGGGAGCCAACCCCAAGGAAGTGCGGAGCCGGATCAAGCATCCGAAGAAGCCGTGCGTCTGGGCGCTTTCCTGCCAAACCTGCCGGTCTGGCGCGAACGCCCGAACGGCTCGCGTCACCGGTGAACTCACTTGGAGGTCGCCATGCAATTACCCTCTTCTCTTTCCCAAACTGACCCACAAATCGCTGCGCTTCTCGCCGCCGAAGAAGCCCGCCAGCGCGAAACCATCCGTCTCATTGCCTCGGAAAATTTCGCTTCTGCCGCCGTGCGCGAGGCTTCCGCTTCGTTACTCACCAACAAATATTCCGAGGGCTATCCCGGCGCCCGCTATTACGAAGGCCAGCAGGTCATCGATCAGATCGAGCGCCTTGCCATCAGCCGTGCTCAAACACTTTTCGGCGCCGAACACGCCAATGTCCAACCCTATTCCGGCTCGCCGGCCAATCTTGCCGTCTATCTCGCCTTTCTCAAACCCGGCGACACCGTGCTCGGTATGCAACTCGCCCACGGTGGCCATTTGACGCACGGCTCGAAAGCCTCGATTACCGGCAAACACTGGAAGATCGTTTCCTACGAGATCAATCGTGAATCCCAGCGCCTCGACTACGATCAAGTGCGCGACCTGGCAAGGCAGCACCGGCCCAAATTGATCATCGCAGGTCATTCCGCCTATCCACGCCAAATCGACTTTGCCGCTTTTCGTCACATCGCCGACGAGGTGGGCACTATCCTGCTCGTCGACATGGCGCATTTTGCCGGTCTGGTTGCCGGCGGCGCCCATCCCTCACCCATTCCGCACGCCGATGTGGTCACGACCACCACCCACAAAACCCTGCGCGGACCGCGCGGCGCCATGATTCTCTGTCGCGCCGAACACGCCGCCCGTATCGACAAGGCCGTCTTTCCTGGTTTGCAGGGTGGCCCGCACAATGCCACCACCGCCGCCATTGCCGTTTGCCTGCAAGAAGCGACTCAATCCAATTTTGCCGACTATGCCCATCGCTGCGTAAAAAACGCCCAAGCTCTGGCCGCCGGCTTGCTAGAAAAAGGCTTCAATCTGGTCACTGGCGGCACCGATAACCACCTGATTCTGGTCGACCTGCGCAATAAAGGTCTGGGCGGCAAACCGGTGGCGAAAGCGCTTGATCGCGCCGGGCTGGTCGCCAATTACAACGCCGTTCCCTGGGATGACCACCCGCCGCAGAACCCTTCCGGCCTGCGCCTGGGTTCGCCAGCAATGACAACACGTGGATTTGGCGAAAAGGAGTTCCGCCGGATTGCCGAATGGATTGACCGGATTATCGTTTCCCGGCTCGACGAAAAAACCATCGATCAGGTCGCAACCGAGGTACGCGACCTTTGCATGGGCTACCCAATGCCGTAAAACCAAAGACACGGGGTGTCGCACAACGCCCCGCTGCTACTCCTGTCTCGTCAGATAATCCTTATTCGGCCTTCAGTTTCTGGCAAAGCTCCTGAACTTCCGTTTCAGCTGCCTGCAAGAACTTGTGGTCAAAATGCATCCATGACGATAGCAATGAAAGATTGTCCATCTGCCATTGCAACCAGCTATCCATCAAGAGATCTTCGCTTTTCATGTCGTCTCCCCTTTGCCAATCGACCTGGGTAAGCCCGATATCGGCCATAGGCCAGGATTCTTGAGCGCTTGCCCCTTCCTCCCACCGGCAAGGATTGCCGGTTATC
>JAGTRX010000182.1 GCA_018262285.1 Pseudomonadota bacterium
GGGCTGCTGATGGTGCGCGATTTTTCAATTTGGGCGACGTTCACCATCGCTGGCCTGGGTATGGGCATGATCCTGTTCATGGCTGCTTCCGGGATGAATCTCGTTTTTGGCCTGATGGGTGTCATGAATTTCGGGCACGGCATTTTCATGACCCTGGGTGCTTTTGTCGGCGCGCTTTTGCTCTACCCCAACCTGTTTATGGCGTTCTACGAGTGGGCTTGGGTCGAAAACAAGACCCTTTATGCGCTGGTCGATCTGGTCGCTGGTATTCTGGCCTTGATTTCCGCCGGTTTTTTTGCGGACAACATGGCGTTGAGTCTGCTGGCGCTTATTGTTGTGTCAATCTTGATTGTCGTGCCCGTTGTTCCTTTTGCCTGGATTTTCGAGCGCCTTTTTATACGCCCGGCCGGCCGCTCTGTGTTGGTGCAAATCATGCTGACGACGGTTGGCATGATGATTTTTTCCGAACTTTGTACCGGTGTCATTGGTCGTGCAGTGGTCATGCGCCCGCCCCCCAGTTTTCGCGGTTCGTGGATTTTGGGTGAGGTAGCCATCGAGAAAATGCGCGTGCTGATGATTGTTTTCGGGTTTCTGGTGTGGCTATTGTTGAGATGGCTGCTTTACCGCACCCGCTGGGGCATTCTGGTGCGGGCGACGGTGGAGAATCGTGAGCTGGTCGAGACGTCCGGTTTTCGTACGCGCTGGCTGATGATGGCGACTTTTCTGCTTGGAGCCTGGCTGGCGGGCATTGGCGGACTGGTCTGGGGTGCTTACCAGATGAGCGTTGCCGTCGACCTCGGCAACAGGTTGCTGCCCCTGATGTTCATGGTGCTGGTGATCGGCGGGCTGGGTTCGATGACCGGAACCTTGCTTGCCGCAATGATGGTTGGCTTGATCACCAATTACGTTGCTTATGCGTACCCCAGCCTGGGTGTTTTTTCCAGTGTATTCCTCATGATGATAGTTGTTCTGTGGCGTCCGGACGGCCTTTTTCCCCAGGGGCGGAACTAAGACTGCGCGCTGTAAATGCTGCTTATTGCCTTGTTTTATCTGAGTCTTTTGACCAATTTATGAGCGTCGAAATTTTGGCTTGCCGGGGCAAAGTGATAAAGTCTGGTTCGCCCGAAATTCTGGCCTGTGGCTTGCTGGATTTCGAGGCCGGTCAACGTGTTCATCACCCAGCGAAAAGGTACGGCAAATGCCCAGAAGAGACGACATCAAGAAGGTTCTAATCATTGGTTCCGGCCCCATCGTGATCGGCCAGGCCTGTGAATTCGATTACTCCGGAACGCAGGCGTGCAAGGCCTTGCGTGGTCTGGGATACGAGATCGTTCTGGTCAATTCCAATCCGGCAACCATCATGACCGATCCTGCGCTGGCGGATGCGACCTACATTGAACCGCTGACGGTTGAAGCGGTGACCCGCATTATCGAAAAGGAAAGGCCGGATGCCCTGCTGCCCAATCTGGGTGGGCAGACTGCCCTGAATCTGAGTTCGGCGTTGGCGGAAGCGGGGGTTCTCGAACGTTTTGGTGTGCGTATCATTGGTGTGCAGGCCGATGCCATCAAGCGTGGCGAAGATCGCATTGCCTTCAAGGAAGCGATGACCAAGCTGGGTATTGAAATGCCCAAGAGCGAGCCAGCCCACAGTGTCGAAGAAGCCGAGGCGATTGCCGCCCGGCTCGGCTATCCGGTGGTGATCCGGCCGGCTTATACGATGGGTGGCACCGGTGGTGGTTTGGTGTACAACACGGAAGAATTGCAGGTGATTGCCAGTCGCGGCATTTCGGCTAGTCTGATTGGCCAGATTCTGGTCGAGGAATCGGTGCTGGGCTGGGAGGAACTCGAACTTGAAGCGGTGCGCGACGCCAAAGGTCAACTCATTACCGTTTGCTTCATCGAAAACGTCGATCCGATGGGCGTGCACACCGGCGATTCCTTCTGCACGGCGCCGATGCTGACCATCAAGCCGGAACTGCAGCAACGTCTGCAAAAATACGCCTACGCCATTGTCGAGGCCATCGAAATTATCGGTGGCACCAATGTCCAGTTTGCCCACGATCCGAAAACGGGTCGGGTGGTGATCATCGAGATCAACCCGCGCACGTCGCGCTCCTCGGCTCTGGCTTCCAAGGCCACCGGCTTCCCTATTGCGCTGGTTTCGGCGCGGCTGGCCGGCGGCCTGACGATGGACGAGATGCCCTACTGGCGTGATGGCACGCTGGAAAAATACATTCCCTGGGGCGATTACGTCGTCGTCAAGTTTGCGCGCTGGGCGTTCGAGAAATTCAAGGGCGTCGAAGATCGGCTCGGCACCCAGATGCGCGCCGTTGGCGAAGTCATGAGTATCGGCAAGACTTACAAGGAAAGCCTGCAGAAATCGATCCGTTCGCTCGAAATCGGCCGTTATGGTTTGGGTTTTGCTGCCAATTTCAACGCCAAGCCGCTCGACGAACTTTTGGATCTGCTGTCTTTCCCCACCAGCGAACGCCAGTTCATCATGTACGAGGCCCTGCGCAAGGGAGCAACGGTTGAGGAGTTGCACAACAAGACACACATCAAGGCCTGGTTCATCGAACAGATGAAGGAACTGGTTGATCTTGAAGAAGAAATCATCAGGCACCGGGGCGGCGAACTCCCCGTTGCCTTGCTCAAGCGCGCCAAGCAGGATGGTTTTGCCGACCGCTATCTCGCCAAGTTGCTGGGTGTGACCGAGCGGGAAATTCGCGAACGGAGGAAGGCAGTCGGCATCGTGCATGGCTGGCATCCGGTGCCGGTCAGTGGCGTCGAAAATGCGGCTTATTACTACTCGACCTACAACGCCGCCGACCAGGTGGCGTGTTCGGATCGGCGCAAGATCATGGTCATCGGTGGCGGACCCAATCGTATCGGCCAGGGCATCGAATTCGATTATTGCTGTGTCCATGCCGCCTTCGCCCTCCGGGACGAAGGTTTCGAGACCATCATGGTCAACTGCAATCCGGAAACAGTGTCGACCGACTACGACACTTCCGACAAACTCTATTTCGAGCCGATCACCGTCGAAGATGTGCTGGCCATCTACGAGAAGGAGCAGCCCGAAGGCGTCATTGTTCAGTTCGGTGGTCAGACGCCACTCAACATCGCGCGCGAACTGGCCGAGGCCGGCGTCAAAATCATTGGCACCACGCCCGAAACCATAGACTTGGCGGAAGACCGCGACCGCTTCCGCAAGATCATGGAAACCTTGAACATTCCGATGCCGGAATCGGGAATGGCCGTCGATCTGGAACAGGCACTTGTCATCGCCGCCCGTATCGGCTATCCGCTCATGGCGCGCCCCTCCTATGTGCTGGGCGGGCGGGGCATGGAAGTCGTTTACGATGAAGACATGCTGCGCCAGTACATGCAGGCCGCAGTTGGCGTCACGCCGGATCGCCCCATCCTGATCGACAGATTCCTCGAAAACGCCATTGAGGCCGAAGCCGATGCCTTGTCCGACGGTGTTGACGCCTACGTTCCGGCCGTCATGGAGCATATCGAACTGGCGGGCATCCATTCCGGCGATTCCGCCTGCGTCATTCCGCCCATTAGCATTCCGGCCAAACACCTGGAAACCATCCGCGATTATGCCCGCCAGATTGCTCTCGAACTTAAAGTCGTTGGCCTCATCAATGTCCAGTATGCCATTGCCGATGACACCGTCTATGTCATCGAAGCCAATCCGAGAGCCTCCAGAACGGTGCCGCTGGTTTCCAAGGTCTGCAATATTCCCATGGCTAGTCTGGCCACCCAGGTCATGCTCGGCAAGCGCATTGCGGACATGGACTTGAAAGACCGCCAGATCAGCCATTTCGGCGTCAAAGAAGCCGTTTTCCCCTTTAATATGTTTCCGGAAGTCGACCCGGTGCTGGGGCCGGAAATGCGCTCTACTGGCGAAGTTCTGGGTATTGCCAACACCTTCGGCATGGCCTATTTCAAGGCGCAGGAAGCAGCGGGGGCGCGTCTGCGCACCGAAGGCACCGTCTTGCTGACGGTGGCTGACCGCGACCAGCAGGCCGCCGTGCAAGTAGCCCGTTCTTTCCGGAATCTGGGCTTCAAGATTCTGGCCACGCAAGGAACACTGAGTGTTTTGAAGGCGCAGGGCGTTGATGCCGAACTCGTCCAGAAAATGCACGAAGGCCGGCCCAATATTGTCGACGCGATCAAGAATGGCGCCATCCAGTTGGTGGTGAATACGCCGAGCGGCAAGATGAGCCAGTACGACGATTCCTATATCCGCAAGGCCGCCATCAAGTACAAAATTCCCTACATCACCACGCTGGCGGCAGCGGTGGCGGCAGCGCGGGGGATTGAGGAATTCCGCAAGGGGCAGGGCGGTGCGGTTAGCTCGCTGCAGGAGTTGCATAGGAGTATTCGGTAAGCAGAGGGGGCTGGGCTGCAAAAAAGCTTTGACTGGGGGCGCGGATTCACAAAGTAAGTGCAACAAGTTCTCCAAAAAGGTGGGGAGCTGAGAGACTAACGGCATCCCATTTCCACCAAGAAGGAGGATGCCATGT
>JAGTRX010000018.1 GCA_018262285.1 Pseudomonadota bacterium
CTTGTATTGCATGTAAATACGATTGAATTTTTGGAAGGAACTGAAAATGGCTCGATTCTTCAAGAAGAAGGAAGATGACAAGAAAAAGAAGCGCGGTAGCGGACTTTTCAAGCGCCGCAAATTCTGCCGCTTCACCGCCGAAAAGGTGGAACAGGTTGATTACAAGGATGTGGACGTCCTCAAGGACTTCCTCACCGAGAATTTCAAGCTCATGCCGGCTCGCCTGACCGGCACTAAGTCCGGCTACCAGCGTCAGCTCTCGGTTGCCGTCAAGCGCGCCCGTTTCCTGGCGCTGCTGCCGTATACCGATAACCATCAATAAGCGGAGAGAGCATCATGCAAATCATTCTGCTCGAAAAAGTCGTTAATCTTGGTAATCTTGGCGATGTGGTCAAGGTCAAGGAAGGCTACGCCCGCAACTTCTTGATCCCCAAAGGCAAGGCACGTCGTGCCACGCCGGCGGCCATGGCTGAATTCGAAGTCAAGCGCGCCGAACTTGAAAAGATTCAGGCCGAAAAGCTGGCCGAGGCGCAAGCCTTTGGCGAAAAGCTCAAGGACATCAAGGTCACCATTACCCGCAAGGCCGGCCTTGACGGCCGCCTGTTCGGTTCCGTCACCAATCACGACATTGCCGATGCCTTCAAGGAAAAGGGTGCCGAAGTCGAAAAGGCGGCCATTCGCATGCCGGATGGTCACCTCAAGGCGATTGGCGAGTTTCCGCTCGAAGTGGCTCTGCACACCGATGTGGTGGTCACGGTCAGCGTCACGGTTGCTGCCGAGTAATCCTTAGTTTTGCCAGAAAAAAGCCCGGTTCGCGCCGGGTTTTTTTACGCCCTTTTTTTCGGCGGTACCAGCTAAGGGCTGGTAAACTGGCAGCATGAATTCGCCCCGTTTTTCCAAGTCTGTTTCCTCCTCTGCGCAGGATCCTGCCATCAGTCAGTTGCGCGTTCCGCCACATTCGATTGAGGCCGAACAGTCGGTACTAGGTGGCTTGCTGCTCGATAATCATGCCTGGGATCGCATGGGCGATCTGCTGACGGAAGCCGATTTCTATCGTGACGAACACCGGCGAATTTTCCGTCACATCCGTAGTCTGCTGGAGCGCAGCAAGCCGGCTGATGTGGTGACGGTGGCCGAGTCTATTGACGCTGGTGGCGAAAACGAACATACCGGAGGCCTTGCCTATCTTGGCGAACTGGCGCAGAACACGCCTTCTGCCGCCAATATCCGGCGCTATGCCGAGATTGTGCGTGAGCGTTCCTTGTTGCGCCAATTGGTGTCTGCCGCCGATGAAATTGCCGGCAATGCCCTGAATCCGCTTGGCCGCGATGCTGAAAACCTGCTGGATGAAGCGGAATCGAGAATTTTTGCCATCGCTCAATCCGGCACTTCGCGTCAGGATGGCTTCGTGCACATCAATCCGCTGCTGACGCAGGTGGTCGAGCGCATCCAGGAATTGCATGATCGCGACAATCCTTCCGAAATTACCGGCATTCCGACCGGCTTTTTCGATCTTGACCGCATGACTTCCGGGCTGCAGCCGGGTGATCTTGTCATCGTTGCCGGTCGCCCGTCGATGGGTAAAACCGCCATTGCCATCAATATGGCGGAACATGTTGCGGTTGAGGTCGGCCTTCCGGTCGCTGTCTTTTCGATGGAAATGGGCGGCACCCAGCTGGCCATGCGGATGCTCTCATCCATCGGCCGTCTCGATTCATCGCGCGTGCGTACTGGCCGCCTGAACGATGATGAATGGTCGAAACTCTCCTTCGCGCTGGGCAAACTGCACGAAGCGCCAATCTATATTGATGAGTCGGGCGGCCTTACTCCTGCCACCCTGCGGGCGCGCGCCCGGCGGTTGACACGGCAGTGCGGCCAGTTGGGGCTGATCGTCATCGACTATATTCAGCTCATGAACACCACGCGCCAGACCGATAATCGTGCTACCGAAATTTCGGAAATCTCGCGTTCCATCAAGTCGCTGGCCAAGGAATTGCACGTGCCGATCATGGTGCTGTCGCAGCTTTCACGTAAGGTCGAGGAACGTAACGATAAGCGACCGATGATGTCCGATCTGCGCGATTCTGGCGCTATCGAGCAGGATGCTGACGTGATTCTGATGATGTATCGTGAGGAGTATTACAAGCCCGAAACCCAGGACAAGGGTATCGCCGAGGTGATTATCGGCAAGCAACGTAACGGTCCGACGGGTACCGTCAAACTTGCTTTCCTTGGCGAATACACCCGTTTCGAGAATCTGGCGCAATCAGGAGGATACTGAGATGAAAAAAGTTTTCGCATTATTCCTGCTGGCCTGGACTTCTTTGGCCTGGTCGCTCACGGCGGGCAAAGTTGATCTTGTCGAGGGCGATGTTCGTGTCCTGGATGTTGCCACCAACCAGGAACGTCCGCTCAAACTGGGCGATATGATTGGTGAGGGCGATACGGTGTTGACCGGTAGCAAGGGCGAATTGCATCTGGCCATGGAAGACGGCGGCCAGCTGGCGCTGCGCCCCAATACCAGAATGCAGATTCTCAAATATAAAGCCGAAGGCGGAAAAAACGACACCAGCGTTTTTAACCTGTTGCAAGGGGCAATGCGTTCGGTGACGGGCTGGATTGGCAAATACAACGCCAGAAATTATCAGATCCGTACCTCGACGGCGACCATCGGTGTGCGTGGCACTGACCATGAAACACGGGTCATTCCGCAGGGCAGCAGCGAAGGCGAGGCGGGAACCTACGACAAGGTCAATATTGGCGCCACCCAGATTCGCACCAAGTTTGGCACGACCCAGGTCCGTCCCAATCAGGCTGGTTTTGTCCCGGCCTTGGATCGCGCCCGGCCAAGACTTCTAGCGGGGGTTCCGGCCTTTTTTCGGCCGATGCAGCACGACAGGCGTTTTGAAGGTTTGCACGACAGGATTCGCCAGCGCATGGACGAAAACCGTGGCAAGCGCATCAAGGAAATTGTCGAGTATCGGCGCGAAGCCAAGAAGCTTGAGCGACAAAAGAAACTGGAAACGCAGCAGCTCAAACGTCAGGAAAAGGCCGAAAATAGAGCGCAAAGGAAGGTTCAAAAGTTCGAAAGCAGGAATGACAGACCCCTGAAATTGCAAGATCATTCAAGGCAGAGAGATCTTAGGCGCGAGAGTTTTATGGAACGTCGCCAGCCAACCATTGGACAGGAACCGAGATTCGGGCGGGGACATGGCAGAAAGCGTTAGCATGGTGCCAGGGGCGGATACCCCGGACGGCGTGGAGTCCTTTTTCCGGCAGGCTCTGGAGGGCTTGCCGGGAATGGTCTTCATCGTCGACGCCAAGGGGAAATTGCTGGCTTGGAACCACAATCTCGAACAGTTTGCCGGGATACCCAGTGAGTCATTGTCAGGCGCGAGCCTGATGGAGGTCGTGCATCCAGAAGACCGCCTTGGCGCCTGGAAAATGACGCGTAACATCCTGCGCAGCGGCAAGTCTGATAGTACCGAAGTCCGTTTGATCGGTCGTCAGAAACGCCGGACTCTGGAGTATCTGGTGCAAGCCAGCCGGGTCAAATTGCAGGATCGCAATTGCATCGTCGGCATCGCACTCGACCATTCGGCGCGCAAGATGGTGGAAAAGGAACTGGCCATCGTTCGCAAGATGTTGCTTGAACGAAATGAGAACCTGCGTGTCATCAATCAGCTCTACGACCGCCTGCAGGGCTACCATGATCTGGGCACCATTCTGCAGGCGTCGCTTGAAACGCTGAAGGGGTATAGCCGGATCAATACTTTTGGTATTTTCCTCTATGACCCCGAAACACGCAATTTTTCTTTGGCGGTCAATCGCGGTTTTGACGAAGTAATGACCAGTGACGGTGGTGTTCTACCGTCTTCAGGCAGCCTGACAGGTCTGGCGCTGGCGCAGGGCAGCATCGTCCTCAGCGGTGATATTGGTCTCGATCATCGCCTTGAGCCGCGTGTCCGGCAGATCCTGCTGGCGCGCAATATCAACGCGGCAGTCGTTATTCCCCTGATTCATTTTTCCAAGCCATTGGGCAGCATCAATCTGCTTTTCGAAAAGACCCCGGATATTGGTGAAAGCGAACTCAAAACCCTGCTGACTATCGGGCATACCGTTTCCACGGCATTGGCCAATTCCCGGCAATTGGAGGATTTGCAACATCGTGCCTATCACGATGGCTTGACTGGCTTGCCTAATCGTCTGGTGCTGCATGAACAGTTCGGGCGTATGGCCGACGCCATGGAGTCGCAGGGTTTCTCCATGGCGCTTTTGCTACTGGATCTGGAGCATTTCAAAAAGGTTAACGACACTTTGGGTCATCAGATCGGCGATGCCCTGCTGCGCCAGATTACGCAGCGCCTCAATTCCCAACTCGCCGAACATCATGCCCGTCTTTTCCGTCTTGATGGCGACGAGTTTCTGATTCTGCTGCCGGAAATTTCCAGTATCGAATCGACCCTGTCTTTTGCCCGCTCCCTACTCGTTGAACTGAAAAAACCTTTCGAAATTTCATCGCTGCGCCTCGAACTATCCGGCAGTATCGGCATTGCCTTGGCGCCGCGTGACGGTGGCGACAGTCGCAGCCTGCTGCGTTGTGCCGATATTGCTCTTTCCGAGGCGCGTCGCCAGGGGTGCGGGGTCAGCATGTATAACCGCACGCTGGATCGTTATACCGTCGAGCGGCAGAGTCTGGTGGCTGAAATTGGCGACGCCATTCGCGGCAAAAAATTCTGCCTGCATTATCAGCCCAAGCTTGATCTTGCCAGCCAGCAGGTTCAGGGTTTCGAGGCGCTGGTACGCTGGCAGCACCCGCGGTTCGGACTTCTACTTCCCGGCGCCTTCATTCCGCTCATGGAAGTGTCGGAAGCCATCCATCGCCTGACCCATGAAGTCTTGCGACAGGGGCTGGAGGAACAGCGCCGCTGGCGTGAAAAAGGCAAGGACTATCAATTGGCAGTCAATCTTTCGGCACGCAATCTGGCCGATGAGCGCTGTCTGAACGATCTGACAAAGTTGCTGCACCAATACGATGTTGCTCCCGGTCTGCTGGAGCTGGAAATTGCTGAAAATACCCTGGCCAGTGATCCGGAAGAAGCCGTTCGCCTGCTCAACCGCATCGCTGATTTGGGCGTGCGGCTGGCGATTGATGGTTTTGGCGGCGGCCATTCCTCTCTCACCTTCCTGCGCCGTTTACCGATCAATACCCTGAAAATGGATCAATCCTTCATTCAGAGTATGGCGGAAAGCAAGGAAGATGGCCTGATCGTGCGCTCCACCATAGACCTCGCTCATAGTCTAGGGATGCGGGTGGTGGCCAAGGGGGTGGAAAAAGCCGCAACCCAGAACCTGCTCAAAGAGATGGGTTGCGATCTCATGCAGGGCAACTACTATTGCCCGCCCAAAGCCTGGCGCGAACTGGAGCGCTGGCTGCGGGGCTGATTACAATACGTCGGCGGCGTGATCAGCCAGGCGCGAGCGTTCGCCGCGTTGCAAGGTGACGTGCCCGGAATGCAGCCAGCCTTTGAAACGATCAACGACGTAGGTCAATCCCGAACTGCCTTCGGTTAGATAAGGCGTATCGATCTGGGCGATATTGCCGAGGCAGATGACCTTGGTGCTGGGACCGGCCCGTGTGATCAGTGTTTTCATCTGTTTTGGTGTTAGATTCTGGGCCTCGTCGATGATCAGATATTTTTTCAGGAAGGTACGGCCGCGCATGAAATTGAGCGACTTGACCTTGATGCGTGAGCGGATGATGTCCTGCGTGGCGGCCTTGCCCCAATCGCCGCCGTAAGCGCCGCCGCCGTCTTCGCTGTGCGTCAGCACTTCCAGGTTGTCTTCGAGCGCACCCATCCATGGGTTCATTTTTTCTTCTTCGCTGCCGGGCAGAAAACCGATGTCTTCGCCAACTGGCACAGTGACGCGCGTCATGATGATTTCGGCAAAGAGCTTTTGTTCTAGTACCTGGGTTAGCCCAGCCGCCAGTGTCAGCAAGGTTTTACCCGTGCCGGCCTGACCGAGCAGTGTGACGAAATCAATTTCAGGATTCATCAGCAGATTGAGGGCAAAATTCTGCTCACGATTGCGTGCCGTGATGCCCCAGACTGCATGTTTGGGGTGCGTGTAGTCAATGAGTGTTTCCAGAACTGCAGTTTTGCCGGACGTTTCCTTGACGATGGCCGAGAATCCGTCGCTTTCGAGCCAGACGAACTGGTTGACCAGCAGATTGGGACAGAGTGGCCCTTTGACGCGGTAATAGGTTTTGCCATCCTTTTTCCAGGATTCCATGCCTTCGCCGTGTTTTTCCCAGAAGTTCGCTGGCAGGGCAAGCGTGCCGGTATAAAGAAGATCGGTATCCTCCAGAACCTTGTCGTTAAAATAATCTTCGGCCGCCAGCCCCAAAGACCGCGCCTTGATGCGCATGTTGATGTCTTTGGAAACGAGGATGACCGGGCGTTCCGGATGCTTCTTTTGCAGATGGACGACGACGGTCAGGATAGCGTTGTCGGCCTTGGAGGTGGGCAGGCCAGCCGGCAATTCGGCGCTGATGGCTTCCGTTTGCAGAAAAAGCTTGCCGGTGGCCAGCTTGTTCGAAGCTTCGCACAGCGAAATGCCATCGTCAATATTGTCGGCGAAGGCCAGCAATTCGTCGAGCATGCGCGAGACCTGGCGGGCATTGCGGGCAATTTCCGACATCCCCTTCTTGTGATCGTCGAGTTCCTCGAGGGTCATGATGGGGATAAAAAGATCGTGCTCCTCGAAGCGGTAGAGCGAGGTTGGATCGTGCATCAACACGTTGGTGTCGAGGACAAAAATCTTGGTGGTGGGCTTTTTCGGGGCAGTCTTGCGCGGCATGGGCTGCATCCTTGATGGTCAGGTTGTCAGGAGCGGGTCGGCGTCAGTTTACCTGCCCGGTTTATTGAGGGAAATCAAATTATCGCGGTGAATCATTTCCGGTTCGTCGATGTAGCCCAAGATTTCTTCAATCTTGCTGCTCGGTTTGCGGGCAATCAGGCGAGCTTCACCGCTGCTGTAATTGACAAGCCCACGCGCCACTTCCACGCCTTCCTGACTGATGCAGGAAACGACGGCGCCACGTTCGAAATCGCCTTCAACGCCGATAACGCCGACCGGCAACAGACTCTTGCCTTTGCCGAGCGCACCGACGGCACCATCGTCAAGGAGCAGGCGGCCGGCAAGTTGCAGATGATCCGCCAGCCACTGCTTGCGTGCCGCCATGGGTTGCGTTTGGGCGAGAAGCAGGGTGCCGAGGGGTTGGCCTTGCGCCAGCCGGACAATGATGTCCGGTTCGCGGCCGCTGGCAATAACGGTATGGGCGCCGCTATTGGCGGCGCGTTTGGCCGCGAGTACCTTGGTGATCATGCCGCCCTTGCCGATGGAAGTCCCGGCGCCGCCCGCCATTTTTTCCAGTTTGGGGTCGCCAGCATCGGCTTGATGGATCAGGGTTGCTTCCGGATCACGGCGTGGATCGGCGGTAAACAGGCCTTCCTGATCGGTCAGTATAATCAGCGCGTCGGCATCGACGAGGTGGGCGACCAGTGCGCCCAGCGTGTCGTTGTCGCCAAACTTGATTTCGTCGGTTACCACCGTGTCATTTTCGTTGATGATCGGCACCACACCGAGTTCGAGCAGGCTGACCAGAGTGGAACGGGCGTTGAGGTAACGCTTGCGGTCGGCAAGATCTTCGTGGGTGAGAAGAATCTGTGCCGTGTGTAATTTGTGCACGCCGAAGGCGCCTTCGTAGGCTTGAACCAATCCCATTTGGCCAACGGCAGCCGCAGCCTGTAGTTCGTGCACGGTTTGCGGCCGTTTTACCCAACCCAGGCGGCGCATGCCACAGGCAATGGCGCCGGAAGAAACCATGACAATCTCGCGGCCGGCGCGCCGTAGCGCCGAAATTTGTCGCGCCCAGTCGCTGATGGCGACACTATTGAGGCGATTGCCGTTCTGGGTGACGAGCGCCGAGCCGACTTTGACAACCAGACGGCGGGCATGGGCGAGACAGGTCGGTGGACTCATTCTTCTTCGGCTGGAGGTTCTTGATCGGCCATGTATTCCTGTAACGCATCATACACGCGAAAGGTCAGTTGCCGGCAACCGCCGCCGTTGATGGCAGTAATGGCAAAGTGCTCGCCGTTATAACCTGAAGCTTTTTTGTAGGCTTTGAGAAAGTCCTTGATGCGTTTTTCCCGCTCATCTTCCGGGATCAGATCGAGTTTGTTCAGCACCAGCCAGCGGGGTTTGGCCGCCAGTTCAGGGCTGTATTTTTCCAGCTCGCCAACAATGGCGACGGCGTCATGCACAGGGTCGGCTTCCGGGTCGAATGGTGCCAGGTCGACCAGATGCAACAAGAGGCGGGTGCGCTGTAGATGTTTCAGAAAACGGATGCCTAGCCCGGCGCCATCGGCGGCACCTTCGATCAGTCCGGGGACGTCGGCGACGACGAAACTCTTGTTGTCATCAACGCGCACCACGCCCAGATTAGGGTGCATGGTGGTGAAGGGATAATCGGCAACCTTGGGGCGCGCCGCAGAAATGGCGCGGATCAGGGTGCTTTTGCCGGCGTTGGGCAGTCCGAGCAGGCCGACATCGGCTAGCACCTTGAGTTCGAGCTGGAGTTCAAGCTCTTCGCCAGCCTCGCCCTTGGTACATTTGCGCGGGGCGCGATTGACGCTCGACTTGAAATGGATGTTGCCAAGGCCGCCCTTGCCGCCGCGAGCGATGAGCACTTGTTTGTCATGGATATCGAGGTCGGCAATGATCTGGCCGCTGGCACAATCGGAAATGACCGTGCCGACCGGCACGCGCAGCGTGATGTCGTCGCCGCCAGCGCCATAGCAATCGGCTCCACGCCCGTTTTCGCCGCGCTGGGCGAGAAATTTGCGGGTGTAACGAAAATCGATCAGGGTGTTGATATTGCGGTCGGCGATGGCAAAAATGCTGCCACCTTTGCCGCCATCGCCGCCGTCCGGGCCGCCCATCGGGATATATTTTTCACGGCGAAACGTTGCCGCGCCGTTACCGCCATCGCCCGCTTTGACGTAGATTTTCGCTTCGTCGATAAATTTCATTTTTGTCCTGTTGCCCTGCTGCCGCAGCCTTGGCGCTACAAACTAAAAAGCCCTATCGCAGGGATAGGGCTTTGTATCCTGCGCCGTGAATTATTCGGCAGCCGGAATGATGCTTATTGTGCGGCGATTCAGTCGCCCCTTGACGGAGAACTGCACAGTGCCTTCCTTGAGCGCAAACAAGGTGTGATCTTTGCCGCAACCGACATTTTCACCGGGATGGAACTCGGTGCCGCGCTGACGAACGAGAATGTTGCCGGCCAGAACGAACTGACCGCCGTAGCGCTTGACGCCCAGTCGCTGAGCCTGTGAATCGCGACCGTTGCGAGAACTGCCGCCTGCTTTTTTATGTGCCATGGTTTAGCTCCTTTTCTGGTCAGGCCGCGATAGCGTCGATGCGCAACTCGGTATAGTTCTGACGATGCCCCTGATGTTTCTGGTAATGCTTGCGACGGCGCATTTTGAAAATCTTGACCTTGTCGTGGCGACCCTGGGAAACCACGGTGCATTTGACGCTTGCACCGGAAACAAGCGGGGCGCCGACCTTCACTGACTCGCCTTCGCCTACCATGAGGACCTGATCGAGAGTGATTTCTGCGCCAACGTCTGCCGGTATCTGTTCTACTTTAAGTTTTTGGCCGGCGGACACGCGATACTGCTTGCCCCCGGTTTTTACGACCGCATACATGTTGGACTCCGTTTTGCTACTGGAAAGAACCGCGCATTATACGGACAAAACGAAGTAAGTCAAAGCCTTGCGTGCTTGTGATAGACTCGCGGCCATTCGATCGGAGATTTTCATGGAAAGAATCAAAACCCCTTCCGGCCTTATCATTGAAGAAATCATTCAGGGCGATGGTGTCGAAGCCTGTGTTGGCAAGACTGTCACAGTTCACTACACCGGCTGGTTGGCCGATGGCAGCGTTTTCGACTCCAGCCATGATCGCCGGGATACCTTTTCCTTCCGCCTCGGTACTTTCCAGGTCATTCTCGGCTGGGATGAGGGCGTGCAGGGCATGAAGGTCGGTGGCGTTCGCAAGCTGACCATTCCACCTGATCTCGGTTATGGCCGGCAGGGCGCTGGTGGTGTCATTCCGCCCGATGCCACCCTGGTCTTCGAGATCGAACTGCTCGACGTGAAATAAATCCGAAAATCATATTTCCACCGCAAAGACGCCAAGAGCGCCGAGTTTCGCAAAGGAAACGCGGTTGGCTTTGTTTCTTTGCGGTAAAGGTTCTTAATGACTGAATTTATTCGTCTCTCCAAGCTGATGTCCGAGCGCGGCCTTTGTTCGCGACGCGAAGCGGATGTCTGGATCGAACAGGGCTGGGTTTTTGTCGATGGTCAGCGCATCAAGGAACTTGGCACCCGTGTTGATCCTGCTGCCAAAATCACGTTGGCAAAAGAGGCGCAGGCGACCCAGGCAAAGCTGGTGACCATTCTCCTTAACAAGCCGGTCGGTTATGTTTCCAGCCAGCCGGAACCGGGCTTTACACCGGCGGTCAGCCTTGTCTGCGCCCAGACCCAGCAACGCAACCACGGTGGCAATCCTTTCAAACCGGGCATGCTCAAGGGCTTGGCGCCGGCCGGCCGGCTCGACGTCGATTCGACCGGATTGCTGGTGCTGACCCAGGATGGCCGCATTGCCAAACAATTGATCGGCGAGGACAGTCTGGTCGACAAGGAATACATCGTCCGTGTCGAAGGCAAGATGATCGACAATGGGCTTAATCTCCTGAACCACGGGCTTTCCCTCGACGGCGAGGCGCTCAAGCCGGCGCAGGTTGAATGGCTCAACGAAAGCCAGTTGCGCTTTATTTTGCGGGAAGGCAAGAAACGCCAGATTCGCCGTATGTGTGAACTGGTCGGCGTCAGGGTTACCAGCCTCAAGCGCGTGCGCATCGGTCGCGTCAAGCTGGGTGACCTGCCTCTGGGGAAATGGCGTCTGTTACGCGAAAACGAGGTGTTTTAGCAACTCGCGGCAGCCCGGCAGTCAGGCGGCGTCGATAATCCGGTTACCGGTCAGCGGCGAAGACTGGCCATCCGGGCCGTAAAGCTGGCTTTTGCGGACTTCCTGTTGAAGGACGGAGAGAGCCTCGTTGGTCTCCCGCAAATGCAGGGTCAGAAGCTGGTTGTTCTGCTCGTGTAGTTCGCGCGCTTGTCGGGCAAGGGCGAGTAAATCGCTCCAGGCTTTGTGAGCGGTTTTGTCGCCGGGATTGCGTTGCAGCCAAGCGGACATGCCGGCGCTGTCCGTTGCCAGTCCTTCCAGTTCCAGGGTTTTATTGCGTTGAATGGCGAGTGTGTTCAGCTCGTCAACCAGCTTTGCCTTGTCTGTGGTCAAGGCGGGCAGTGCGGTGGCATCGCCGCGTTGCAGCGCCTCCTGTTCTTGGCGCAGGAGCGCGACAAAGCGCGTGACCAGGAGGCTTTCCTTCCTGGTCAAAGCGAGCAAATCGGCCATTACTCCTGGTGCTGCGATTCGATCAACTGGCGCGAGGTAGCGATCAGACCGTCAGCAATGGCTTCGGGATTGATCTTGAAACGCCCCTCGGTAATCGCCTGTTTGATTTCCTCAATCTTGGCGCGGTTGATCGGCGCTGAATTATCCCCAGTGGCAATTTGTGCCGCTGCTTCACTCAGGCGCACCTCGACGGATTGCTTGGTCGCTGCCTGCGGTACCGCTTTGGGGGCGGCTGGCGGGTTGGAGCCGAGCGGTGGCGGCTTGTATTGGCTATCGATTTTCATGATGTTATCCACAGAATACGGAACTCAAGGACTGTAACGGCAATTTCACAGGAAACTTTAGGCATTATTTATGCCGAAGACTGTTATTTTGTTAACGGGCAATCTCCACACTACCGTCAGCCTGCACGATACCACTGACGGTTTGTCCGGAGGCAACCTTGATTTGGGCAACCTGACCTTCGCTGGCGTTGTTGAGGGCTTTGCCTTCACTGGTTACAGTGAAATTAGGGCCGCGGGCGCGTAGCTTGATCACTTGTCCCTGACGGATAAGGATGGGAGCGAGCAACAGGTCGGCGCGCAGGGGTTGGTTGGCAGCCAGCGAGTTTTTCAGGGTTTTGCCGGTAGCCTTGCTGATTTCGGTAATGACCCCCACCGGCAAGCCAGCCAGATCGCCACGCAGGACGGCCAAATCATTAGCGGCGATGGCCTGGCCAGCACTGAGGGCGCGGGCGGTGACGACGTAGTTGCCGGTGACCGTGATCTGGACGGGTACGAGGATGTTCCACGCCTTGGGCGCCAGGCAACGCACGCCGACATGGGTGTGCCCCCAGGGTCTGGCGCCGGGCGGAGTGAAGGCTTCGAGGCTCGTGCAGGCGGGAAGCTGGGTTTGCGGATCAAGATTGCCGACGCTGATGGCAACCTCTCCCGGCAAGCCTTGTGACTGGGTTTGCGCGTGGCGCAGGGCGGTATCCCGGATAGGGTCGGCTCTGGCGGGCGACGCCAGTCCAAGGCCAAGTCCGGCGCCGATGATCACAAGGGCAAACAGCAATTTGTTCATGGGGTGGCATTGTGCACCACTGCGGCGGCAATGGGAACTTGTCTGCCGGTATCGCTGGGCGGCAATTTTTGCCGTTGCCGTTGGAAGTCGACCAAAATACGCTCCAATAGCCATTGCTTTCAACATGGCATGTTTTGTGCAGTGCTGTTTGCAACGTTATTTGGAGCAACAGAAATGGCAGGGCTGGCACAAAACATTGAAGTCTTTAGCAAGGCGCTTAATCTGCGGACTCAGCGTCATCAGATATTGGCTTCCAATATCGCCAATGCCGATACGCCGGGCTACAAGGCGCGGGATATGGATTTTGCCAAGGCCATGCAGGGTGCTTTGGCGGGTCGGGGTGATGGCGCTGCGTTGGCCAGAACTTCGTCAGGTCATATGGATGGCAGCGGTGGCGCCGCTTTCGGCCATCTCCAGTATCGCAAGGAGACCCAATCGGCGGTCGATGGCAATACGGTGGATATGGATGTCGAGCGCGCCCAGATTTCGGAAAACGCCGTTCAGTACCAGGTTCTCACGCGTTTGATTGGCGACCGCCTGCAGAGCATGCGTACCGCGATTTCAAGCAATCAGGGCTAGGAGTAAGTTATGAGTCTTTTTAACGTATTCAATGTTTCGGCCAGCGCCATGACGGCACAGTCGATGCGCCTCAATGCCGTGGCCTCGAATCTGGCTAACGCCGACAGTATCGTTTCGGCCGACGGCAAGCCTTATCGTGGCAAGCAGGTAGTGTTCGAAGCAACACCGATGGGCGGCACCGCCTCGATGGGCGTGCGTGTCACCAAGGTGGTCGAAAGCGCCGCGCCGCCGCGCATGGTCTATGACCCCAAGAATCCGGCTGCTGATGAAAAGGGCTACGTTGCCTTTTCCAACGTCAATGTGGTCGAAGAGATGACCAATATGATTTCCGCTTCGCGTTCCTACCAAACCAACGTTGAAGTTTTGAATACCGCCAAATCCATGCTGCTGCAAACCCTGCAGATCGGCCAGGGCTAATAGGAGAGAAAAATGACCACCACCAATAACGTCACGAATGGCAGCGCCGCGGAAATTTTTGCCACCCTCAATGGTGGCGCAACGGCAAAAAAGGCCGCAACGGCAACCGACGACATGAGCACGCGCTTCCTGACCCTGCTGACGGCACAGATGAAGAATCAGGATCCGCTCAATCCCCTCGACAACGCCCAAGTTACCAGCCAACTGGCACAGATCAACACTGTTAATGGCATCGAGCGCCTGAATGCGACGCTCGGTAAACTTTTGGGGGCTTACGACAGCTCGCAGGCCATGCAGTCCTCGGCCTTGATTGGTAGGGCGGTTTTGGTAGCCGGCGATGGCTTGACCTTGTCCGGTGGATTGGCGGCTGGCGGCATCAAGCTCGACCAGGCGGCCGATCAGGTCACCATCAAGATACTCAGCGCCTCTGGCAAAGTCGTTCAGTCGCAAAACCTGGGCGCGCGCGAAGCCGGTAATTTCTCTTTTACCTGGGATGGCAAGAACGACGCGGGCGAGCAGTTGGCGGACGGTGTCTACAAATTCTCGGTCGAAGCCGTCAGTGGCGACAGCAAGATTGATGCAACTGCCCTGCAGCTTGGCATGGTTTCTGCTGTGACCAGAAGCGGCAACGGGTTCGTTCTTGACCTCGGTAGTTACGGCAGCGTCAAGTTCGACGAAGTACAACAAATTCTCTAGGAGAGCATCATGGCATTCCAACAAGGCTTGAGCGGACTCAATACCAGCGCCAAGGCACTGGATGTGACGGGCAACAATATCGCCAATTCCAGCACTGTCGGCTTCAAAGTGGGACAAGCCCATTTTGGTGATGTCTATGCGAATTCTCTGGCAGGCGGCGGTGCCGGCCAGGTCGGTATTGGTGTCAATTTGGCGGCGGTTGTGCAGCAGTTCTCGCAAGGCAACATTACGTCGACCAATAATCCGCTTGATATTTCGATCAACGGTGGTGGTTTTTTTCGCATGGACAATAATGGCGCGGTGAGTTATACCCGCAACGGTCAGTTTCATACCGACAAGGACGGTTATATCATCAATGATCAGTCGCTTAGACTGACGGGTTATCAAGTTGATAACAGTGGTAACGTCGTTAGCGCGGCGCCGGCTCCACTGCAGATTTCTTCGGCGCAAATTGCACCGCGGTCGACGGACGATCCGATAGCCGGTGATATCAGGGCAGTCATTAATCTTGATTCACGTCAGAGCAATCCTGCTACAGCGCCTTTCAGTTCCATCGATCCGGAGAGCTACAACTACACGACTAGTCTTTCAGTCTACGACACTTTGGGTGTGCCACATACCTTGACCACCTACTACGTGAGGACTGGCGCGGGAGCTTGGGAGGCGTATGCCACGCTTGACGGTGCCGCTCCGGCAGGAGCGCCTGTAACTCCGGCTACCGCCAGGGTTACCACGAGTGCCCCGTTTACGGCAGGCGACTACACATTATCTGGAGCCGCAGCGCAATTTACGCTTACGGATGACACTGGAGCCATATTGATTGATCTTTCTGGCACCGACTGGACTGGTAACGAAGCCGGGATGGTCACTGCGATCAACACTCAGCTTGGACTTGCTGGGTCAAACACACTCGCAAGCTACGTAGGTGGCGCACTGGTGTTTTCTAGTGGCGAAACCGGTTCGGCTGCAGCTCAACCCGCTATTTCAATTGTTGGTGCGGACTTGGGTGGCGATGGACTGAATACATTTGTCAATACCGGTGGCGCTAATGCTTTTGTCACAAACCCGCCATTTGCTAACATGGCATTCAATAACTCGGGCAGCATGACCAGCGCAACGATCAATCCCGTGCCGGGCTTTGCTTTGACGACAGGAGCCGCAACGCCATGGTCGCCGGGGAATATCGATTTTACCGGCACGACGCAGTACGGCAGTCCCTCCGGCGTCGAAGAGTTGGCGCAGGGCGGCTATACCTCCGGCCGACTGATTGGCCTATCCGTCACCAGTGACGGTATGGTGCAAGGGCGCTACAGCAATGGTCAGACGCGTAACCAGGGGCAGGTGGTGCTGACCGGCTTTACCAACCCGAACGGCCTGTCGCCGCAAGGCAATAATCAATGGATCGAGACCGCAATTTCCGGCGCACCTTTGGTCGGAGCGCCCAATACCGCCAGCCTGGGAGTGCTGCAATCGGCATCGGTGGAAGAGTCCAACGTCGATCTGACGGCAGAGCTGGTCAACATGATTACCCAGCAGCGTAATTACCAGGCCAATGCCCAGACCATCAAGACGCAGGATTCAATCATGAACACCTTGGTGAATTTGCGCTAAGTCGTTTGAAAGACTGAGAGAGTCTCGCCATGGATCGCCTGATTTACACTGCCATGACTGGCGCCAAGCATGTCTTCATGCAGCAGGCCGGCACTGCGCACAATCTGGCCAACGCCAGCACCATCGGCTTCAAGGCGCAGGAGCATCGCTTCCGCGCCGTGCCGGTGCAGGGCGAGGGCATGCCGACCCGTGCCTTTGTTGTCGATGCTTCGGTCAAGGATGTGTTCGACGAAGGCCCATTGATGTATACCGGCCGCAATCTCGATGTGGCGGTTGAGGGTCGGGGCTGGATTTCCGTGCAGTTGCCCGATGGTAGTGAGGCCTATACTCGTGCTGGCAGTCTCGATGTCAATGTGAATGGTCTTTTGCAGACCAAGACGGGTTATACGGTTTTAGGCGATGGCGGGCCGCTCAATATTCCGCCCGACAGCTCTATCGAAATTGCGCCGGACGGTACGGTTTCGGTGATTCCGGAATACGGCAGCCGCAACAATTCGAATGCGGTGGGTCGCATCAAGCTGGTGAATCCGCCAGAACAGGATCTGGAACGTGGTGCTGATGGTCTTTTTCGCCTGACCAGCAAACAACCAGCGCCAGTGGATACCAATGTCCGGGTGTCTTCGGGAACGCTGGAAGGCAGCAATGTCAATGTGACCGACGCGATGGTCAATCTCATCAGCCTGTCGCGCCAGTTTGAAATGCAGATCAAGTTGATTACGACCGCCGATACCAATGCAAGGCAGGCAGATCAGATCATCTCGATGCGATGAGCCGCTGATCCCCACAAAAGGAAAAAATTATGATCCGCTCACTTTGGATAGCCCGTACTGGCCTCGACGCCCAGCAGACTCAACTGGATGTCATCGCGAACAATCTGGCCAACGTCAGTACCAATGGCTTCAAGCGCTCACGCGCTGTGTTCGAGGATTTGCTTTACCAGACTCTGCGCCAGCCCGGATCGCAATCGTCGCAATCGAGCCAGGTACCGGCCGGGCTTCAACTGGGAACCGGCGCCCGTCCGGTATCGACGGCGCGGATTTTTACGCAGGGCAATATCCAGAAGACCGACAACGCGCTCGATATCTCCGTTCAGGGCAGTGGTTTCCTGCAGGTCTTGCTGCCGGACGGGACGACGGGTTATACCCGCGACGGATCTTTCCAGAAAGATAATCAGGGGCAGATCGTCACCGCCGATGGTTATGCCCTGCAACCGAATATCACCATTCCGGCCGATGCCACTTCAATCAGTATCGGCCAGGATGGCACCGTGACCATTACCCAGGCCGGCAGTGCGGCAACGACGCAACTCGGCAGTATCCAGTTGGCGACCTTCATCAATCCGGCCGGCCTCTTGAGCATGGGTCAGAATATTTTTATCGAAACGGCGGCCAGTGGCACGCCAACCCCCAATACGCCGGGGCAGAATGGCGCCGGTATCCTCAGTCAGGGCTATGTCGAGACTTCCAACGTCAATGTGGCCGAGGAATTGGTGACCATGATCCAGACTCAGCGTGCTTATGAACTCAATTCCAAGGTGGTGTCGACTTCCGATCAGATGTTGGCGCGCCTCGTCCAGATGTGAGGGTAAGCGGATGAAAAATTTGCTGTTATTGCCGATGCTGGTGGCAATCCTTGCCGCTTGCCAGACGGTACCGCCGACCAACGTGCATCAGCCGATGTCGGCGCGGCCGCATCCGCGCCCGACGGTGGTGGCCAATAACGGCTCGATCTACCAGGTAGCCCAAAGCCGGCCGCTGTTCGAGGATCGGCGGGCACGCTATGTTGGCGATACGATTACGATCAAGATTACCGAGAACACTTCCGCCTCGATGAAGGGTAATACCAAGTCCGAGCGCGCCGGCAGCATTAGCGCCTCGGTCGATCCCATGGTTGGGGTGCCGGGCAAGTCTTTCTCAGGCATGTCGCTCAATGCTGACAGTTCCAATAATTTCAGCGGCAAGGGCGAATCGGCCTCCAATAATGTCTTTACTGGCACCATGACGGCAACCGTGATTGAAGTTTTGCCTAACAATAACCTGCTGGTTTCCGGCGAGAAGCAATTGGGTATTGGCAGTCAGACCGAGTATGTGCGGGTTTCCGGTGTGGTCAATCCGGCCTTTGTTTCCATCGCCAATGAAATTGATTCGGCCAAGATTGCTGATGCGCGCATTGAGTACAAGTCGTCGGGCTCAGTCAGCGAATCGCAGGTGATCGGCTGGCTGGCACGTTTCTTCCTTAGTGTTTTACCATTCTGAGGAGGGCTGTGATGCGCAAGGCGGGAAAAGGACTGATCTGGCAGGTGGTTATTGTGAGTACGGCAATGCTGTCCTTGCTTCTGGCTGCGCCGGTTCAGGCTGAGCGTATCAAGGATCTGGCCTCGCTGCAGGGCGTGCGCAACAACCAGTTGATTGGTTATGGCATCATTGTCGGGCTCGATAACAGCGGCGACCAGACGACGCAAACCCCCTTTACCACGCAGGCCATCATCAACATGCTCAGTCAATTGGGCGTCAACCTGCCGACCGATCAGGCCAGCAAGCTGCAACTGAAAAACGTTGCGGCGGTCATGGTGACGGCCAATTTGCCGCCCTTTTCCCGGGTCGGGCAAAATATCGACGTGACCGTTTCTTCCATGGGCAATGCCAAGAGCCTGCGCGGTGGCACTTTGCTGATGACGCCTTTGAAAGGCGCTGACGGCCAGGTTTATGCCATGGCGCAAGGCGGCGTGGCGGTTGGCGGTGCTGGTGCATCTGCAGGTGGTGGCGCAAGTGTTCAAGTCAATCATTTGTCGGCGGGCCGTATTCCGGCCGGGGCAACAGTGGAGCGGGTGGTGTCGACGCCGGTTGGGCAGGGCGCCTATGTCCATTACGAACTATCTACAACCGATTTTGGCACTGTGCAGCGCGTGGTTGAGGCCATCAATCGTGAAATGGGCGCCGGGCTTGCTCAGGCGGTCGATGGTCGGCAGGTTCGTGTGCGGGCGCCAGATGATATGAATGCACGGGTTGCATTCCTGGGTCGCATTGAAAATCTCGATGTTAAAGTGATGCCGGCCATGGCCAAAGTTATCGTCAATCCGCGTACCGGCTCGGTAGTGATGAATCAGACGGTCACACTGGAGTCCTGTGCTGTGGCGCATGGCAATCTTTCTGTTGTCGTTGGCGGTGCAACCGACGTTCAAGATGCAGGTGTCGAGATGAAGCAGGAAAGCAGTAAAATCCTTAGCGTCAAAGCCGGTGCCAGTCTGGCTGATGTGGTCAAGGCACTCAATGCTCTGGGTGCCAACCCGATGGATTTGCTTGCCATTCTGCAGGCCATGAAGGCGGCAGGCGCCTTACGGGCTGATCTGGAAATCATCTGATGGCCATCAAAATTGACAGCATGCCGCAACGATTGGCGACCGATACCGCCATCACGGCGGATCTGCGAGCAAAATTCAGAAGTGACCCACAGGCGGGTTTGAAGGCGGCTGCCCAGCAGTTTGAGAGCATGTTCATGCAAATGGTGCTTAAAAGCATGCGTGACGTCACCCCGCAGGATGGCATGCTAGATAGCGACCAGAGCCGCTTTTATACCACCATGCTCGACCAGCAACTGGCACAGAATATGTCTACTTCGGGGCAGTTGGGTTTTGCCCGTCTGATCGAACAGCAATTGGGGCGCAATCTGCAAACGACTGTCACACCCGAAGATGCCTTGTTGCCGGCAAATGCTGCCGCCGGCAAGGGCTTGCCGCTGGCAGCGGCAAATCGGCTCGATGGGCCATATTCGGGTCGGTTTGATCCGGTGTCGGCAATGAATGCTGCACCCAAAGCCGCTGCCGTAAATCCTGGCGGTCAAGTTTCCAGAAGCGCTCCGCCGACGACAAAGGAGTTTGTTGATCGCGTCTGGCCGGATGCTGTTGAGGCCAGCCGCAGCACGGGTATCCCGCCACAGTTCCTGGTGGCACAGGCGGCGCTTGAAAGCGGTTGGGGCAAACATGAAATCCGCCACGCTGACGGCACGTCCAGCCATAACCTGTTCGGTATCAAGGCGGGAAAGCGCTGGGATGGGGCGACAGTCGAGACGGCGACGACAGAATACGTCGAAGGCAAGGCGCAGAAGGAAAATGCGAAGTTCCGCGCCTATGATTCTTACGCCGATGCTTTTCGCGATTACGCGTCGCTGTTGCGCAATAATCCGCGCTACGGTGCAGTGATCGGTTCGCAAGATGGCACGGAGTTTGCTCGTAGGTTGCAACAAGCGGGTTACGCCACCGATCCCCAGTACGCAAACAAACTGGCAAGTATCATCAACGGTCCAACCCTGCGTCAGGCATTAATCGGCTGACCCGCTCAATTTTTCGGCATTCGTGCCGTTAACCTCCACGGAGGCATCAAATGAGCTCAGGGCTATATAGTATCGGCGTCACCGGCATGAATGCCGCCCAGTTGGGGCTGTTGACGACCGAACACAACATCGCCAATTCCATGACGGCAGGCTATAACCGGCAGCGTACCATCCAGGCTACCAATATCCCGATTATGACTGGCGCCGGGTCAATGGGGCAGGGAACGCACGTCGCGACCGTCGAGCGCATGTACAGCAAATTTCTGAGTGGTCAGGTCAACCGTGCGCAGACCGGTGTGAGTGAGCTTGATGCCTATTATTCCGAGATCGCCCAGATCGACAACATGCTGGCGGATCCGAGTTCAGGTCTGTCGCCCGCTCTGCAGGAATTCTTTTCGGCTGCACAGCAGGTTGCCGCCAATCCAGCCTCGATGTCGGCGCGCCAGTCGATGATCTCGATGGCGGAAAGCATGGTTTCGCGCTATCAAGGCTTGCAAAGCCGTTTGAACGAACTGGCTGACGGTATCAATGGTCAGGTGACCGATGTCGTCCAAAATATCAATTCCTACGCCAGAGAGATTGCCGAGCTGAATAATCGCATCGTTGTTGCCGAGTCTTCGGTACAGCAGCCCTCGAATGACCTGCGCGACCAACGTGACGAGTTGGTTAGCGAACTCAACAAACTGGTGCGCGTGCAGGTCAATGAGGACAGCAACGGTTCCTACAACGTCTTTATCGGTAGTGGGCAAACCCTGGTGGTTGGTCCGCAGACGCAGGAAATGACCGCTACTGCCGCTATTGCCGATATATCGACCATTGTCATTGGTTTGAAAACGGCGACTGGTAATGTTCAGGAATTGCCGGAAGGGCTGGTTGACGGTGGGCAATTAGGCGGCTTGCTACGTTTCCGTAGTGAAGCGCTCAATCCCGCTTTCAATCAGCTTGGCCGTATTGCGGCCAGCATGGCCTTGACCTTCAATGCCCAGCATGCCCTTGGCCAGGATTTGCTAGGCCAGGCCAGCGGCGAAGGAAATTTTCAGGGTGATTTCTTTACCATTCCGTCGCCAGTGGTGCTGGGCAATGCCATCAATACCGGAACGGCCGACATCAGTGCCAATTTTGTTGAACCAGACTACTCGACCAATTTCTACACCAATCTTTCTGCAAGCGATTACCGGCTAAGTTACGACGGAACAAATTACACGCTCAAGCGCCTGGACGATAATAATTCGTGGTCGGCGGCATCTATTGCGACGCTTTCGGATCTGGTGGATGACAGCGAAGGTTTTACGCTTGCCGGTACTGGGACGATGGATGTTGGCGATACCTTCATAATTCGTCCAACGAAACAGATTGCCGACAGTATTGGCGTCAACGTCAATATTGCCAATGATCCTCGACTGGTGGCCGCTGCCATGCCGGTGCGGGACAGTTCTGGTGTAGCCAATACCGGCAATGCCAAGATTTCGAATACGCGGACGATTGCCGGATATTCGCCAGCGGTGGCAACACTGCCATTCACTCTGACCTATGGAGCGCCTGCGCAGTTCGATGGATACAACCGGCAGTCCGGGATTAGCAATTACGATTTTTCGGGTGCCGGTTTGGCACAATTCGATGTTGATGGGATTGGTGTTACGCTGACCACAAACCTTGTCGATGATGCCGGCCTGAGCGCCGATCTGCAATCCCAACTTCCCGGTTATACGGTGACCGTTAATGCCCCAGGCGACATCAGCATTAGTAGAAACGGATCGCTGGCGCCAGTTACAATTACTAATGCGGATGTCAACGCAATGGCTGCCGGTTTTGTCAACTCGGCAGGTACGGCAGGCACGCCAGCTGCTGCGGGAACCTTGACCATTTCGCCGGCTGCAGCTGCTGCACAGAATTTTTCAGTGACGATCGGTGGAACAACGACGGTTTATTCTGGAGGAATATTTCCCTACGATCCGGCTACGGGGGCGAAAGTTACTGTCAATGGCATTGCTTTTGATCTTAATGGGACACCAAATTTTGGCGACACATTCACGATCGAACGCAACACAGGAGGCAATGCGGACGGACGCAACATGCTGGCCTTGGGCAAACTGCAGACGCAAAAAACGGTCGCTGGCGGTTCCGCCAGCTATCAGGATGCCTACGCCCAGCTGGTGAGCGATAACGGTAACCGGACGCGCCAGATCGAAGTGACTGGCAAGGCGCAACAGGCCTTGTTGCAGCAGGCGAGCAATTCGCGTGAAGCGATGTCCGGGGTCAATCTCGATGAAGAAGCCGCCAATCTGATTCGTTTCCAGCAGGCCTACCAGGCCTCCGCCAAGATGCTGCAAATCGGCAGCAAACTGTTTGAAACCTTGTTGGCTCTCGGTTAAGCCGCAAAGGGGAGATGATCATGCGCGTAAGTTCAAGCCAGATTTTTGACACCGGTATTCTGGGGGTGACTCGTAATCAGGGCGATGTTTACAAACTGCAAAACCAGTTGTCGACCGGTCGGCGTGTGCTGACCCCGTCCGATGACCCGGTTGCGGCTGCACAGGCTTTGGTGGTGTCACAGTCGCAAGCGGTCAACACACAGTACCTTGACGCTCAAGGTAATGCCAGAACGCAATTGGCAACGGTTGAAGGGCAACTGAGTTCATTGACCGATCTGCTGCAGAATGTGCGCGAACGCCTAGTTCAGGCTGGCAACCCCACATTGTCTCAGACGGATCGCCAGTCGATCGCAACCGAAATGCAGGCTCGGCTGGAAGCGCTGACGTCGTTAGCCAATGTCACTGACGGCCAGGGTGAATTTCTCTTTTCTGGCTACAAAGGCGATACGCGGCCCTTTGCGCTGGATTCGACAAGCGCCATGGCCTATTTCGGCGATTCTGGCGAGCGCAAGTTGCAGGTCGATAGCAGCCGCCAGATGAGCACCAGCGTTGCTGGTGACGATCTGTTCATGCGGGTTAAAAATGGCAACGGGACTTTCCAGGTGCAGACCGGCGGTGCTGTGACTGTTTTGCCGCCGGTGCTGCCGGCAACGACGCCAACGATTACCGTTAACGGAACGAATCAAGGCGCCGCAAGAATGGATGCGGGTTCGGTTACCGATATTGGTAAGTGGCAAGCGGCGATGGTGGATACGTTTTGGGCAGATGACGTCAATGCGGGTGATTTGCGCGTGGTGTTCGAAACAGCAACAACCTATCAGATTTATGACAACTCTAGCCCTGCAACGCCTGTACCGTTGCTTGCGACAGCCGCAACCTTCACGCCGGGGCAGGCGATTGCGCTGCGCAGCGACACGCTTGATTTTGGTGCCAACATTGTCATCAACGGCGCACCAGCGGTTGGTGATAGTTTCACCATCAGCCAGAGCAGCAACCAGAGCATGTTCGATACCATGCAGAACATCATCACGGCGCTGACAACACCGATTTCCGGTACGGTCTACAGCAGCACGGAATACAGCAACGCCATTGGCAGCGAAATGGTCAATGTTGATCAGGCACTCGATAATGTCAGCCGGATTCGTTCACAGGTTGGCAGCCGCTTGAATGACTTGGATGCCCTGACAGATGTGTCCGAAAACAACAAGTTGCAGTATTCCGGAAAGTTGTCTGATCTGCAGGATCTGGACTACGCCAAGGCGATTTCCGATTTCACCAAAAAGCAGATGCAACTGGAAGCGGCACAGGCTACGTTTGCCAAGACCAGCCAGTTGTCTTTGTTTAATTACATATGAAACGCCTGCTGCCGTTCCTGTTGCTTGTTTTTCTTGCCGCTTGCGGATCGAAACCGCTGATTCCGGATAAGTCGCTCAACCTGATGTCCGGCTTCAGCCTTTCGGCCGGCAAGTTGGCGGCGACAGTTCTTGCTGGCGTGGCGATTTATTTTATATATGATCCCCTAGCGCCCAATTGGGAGATTGAAGAGTCGCGTTTATCCGATGACACCTACCGTTTCGACATGAAAATGAAGCGCTACAACACCGGTGGCGCGGGTGAGTCCATGCAGATTCTGCGACGCCGGGCGGTGAGTTTGCAGCGCGAACGTGGCTATGATGGCTACGAGTTGCTCGAATACACCGAAGGGATCGAATCCAAAACCCTGGGGGCCCAGAGGGTGGCTGAAGGGACGATCAAGCTGGTGCGTCACCAGCCTGCGGCGACCACCGAACAGCTTGCCGCTGTGCCACCACCGTTTGTTGTCCCGCCACAACTCGTCGCCCCAGGCGAGAGGTCAGCGGTGGATGCTGCGTCAGCCCAACACAAACCCAAAAAAGACCGCAATTAACCCCCAGAATATTCACCGCAAAGGCGCCAAGGCACAAAGAATCAATACGTTGTGAGGCGCTGTGCGCTCAGCTATGGGTAAGTTGGTAGAGTAAAGTATTTCCTTTGCGGCTCTTGGCGTTCTCTGCGTCTTTGCAGTGAAACTGCCTTTGCCAAGATAAATCGTCACGAAGGCGGCATGGGGAAACTCAGCATGACCGAAAGGCCGGTCTCAAAAATGTTGAGCAAGGGTCTTGAAAGATAATTCAGCGATAGCCCCAGCGTCAGGAAACCGCCCATCAAGGTTAATGGGAAGCCGACGGCAAACAGGTTGAGCTGTGGTGCGGCGCGGGTGAGAACGCCGAGTGCGATGTTGGTGATGACCAGCGCGACAATGACGGGTAGCGCCAGCAGCAATCCGCCAGCAAAAATTTTGCCGCCCAATTCGACAATGTTGAGCCAGCTGCCACTGCCCAGGGGCGTGATGCTGACTGGTATGGCGACAAAACTTTGCGAAAGTGTGGCGACGTACATCAGGTGGCCGTTGATGGAGAGAAAAGAGAGCAGCGCCAACAAGCCCAGGAGTTCCGCCATGACGGCTGTCTGGGAAGAACTCATCGGATCGAAGAAGGTGGCAAAGCCCAGTCCCATCTGGAAGCCGATGTATTGCCCGGCCAGATCGACGGCGGTGTAAACGATGCGCATGGCAAAACCCATGCCGACGCCAATCAGGATTTGCTGCGCCATGATCCACAGACCCATCATCGAGGCGGGGGGTATGGCTGGCATAGCGGGCAGTGCTGGTGCAATCCCGATGGTCACGGCAAAACCGAGAATCAGTCGGGTGCGGCGCGGCATGGCAGCGCTGCTCCACAGCGGGGCGCTGGCAAATAGCGCCAGGATTCGCGTCAAAGGGTAAATAATGGCCGCAATCCAGGCATCAAGCTGCAGCGAGGTAATGCTGATCATCCGATCAACTGCGGAATGTTGTTGAAAAGTCGGGTGATGAAATCCATCATGGTTTGCAGCATCCAGGGGCCGGCGAGGACGAGGACAAGGAACATGACCACCAATTTAGGGACGAACTGAATGGTAGCTTCATTAAGCGAGGTTGCAGCCTGAAAAATACTGATGACAAGGCCGACCAGCAGTGCGGCCAGCAACATTGGCGCCGCCACCATCAGGGTGACCTCGACCGCCTGACGGCCGATTTCCATGACGGTTTCGGGGGTCATACGCCGAAACTTCGCACCAGCGAACCGATTACCAAATGCCACCCATCAACCAGCACAAAAAGCATCAGCTTGAAGGGTAGCGCCACCATTACCGGCGACATCATCATCATGCCGAGTGACATGAGAATACTGGCCACCACCATGTCGATGACCAGGAAGGGAATGAAAATAATGAAGCCGATCTGGAAGGCGGTTTTCAGTTCACTGGTCACGAAGGCTGGAATCAGGATACGCATGGGTGTGGCGTCCGGCTTTTCGATCTTGTCGATTTTGGCGAGTTTGGCGAAGAGCGCGAGGTCGGCTTCACGTGTTTGCTTGAGCATGAATCCGCGTAGCGGAACAGCGGCGTTATCGGCGGCCTGCATGATGTTGATGCGGTTTTCCGAAAGCGGTACGTAGGCATCCGTGTAGATTTTGTCGAGAACAGGCGACATGACGAAGAATGTAAGAAACAGCGCCAGGCCGATCAACACCTGGTTGGGTGGTGCGGTTTGTACACCCATGGCGTGGCGCAGGAGCGAGAGTACAATGATGATGCGGGTGAATCCGGTCATCATCAATACGGCCGCCGGGATGAAGGTCAGCGCTGTCATGGTGATCAGCGTCTGGATCGACAGCGTGTAGGTCGTGCTGCCGCCTGTTCCAGGTGTGCTGGTCACCATGGGCAAGCCGCCGGCAGCTTGAGCCAGCACCAAACCGGCGGGAAGCAGAAGAAGCAGGCCGAGTAGAATCTTACGCAGCATTGGAATTATTCCGTCGTTCGGTCATGTTTTTGAGCCACTGGGCAAAGGGTTTTTCGGCCAGATTGAAAGCGGGAAAATTCTCCAGTTCACCTTTGGGCAGGGTATGTAGTTTGCGGATCTGGCCGGGGACGATGCCAATGACGAGCCAATGTTCGCCAACTTCGACCAGTACGATGCGTTCACGCGGGCCGATGGCAACTCCGCCAACGATTTTCATGCCGCCTTGCCCGAAGCCGCGCCCGCCGGTCAGTTTGCGGGCAAACCAGGCGGTTCCGACCAAGAGGGCGACAATGACCAGCAGGCCGAAAAAGGCCTGGATGAAACTGCCAGACGAGACTCCTGGGGTGGTGGCTTCGCCGGCGGCGAAGGCGCTTGGGGTAAGACAGGTTAAACAGGCTAATAAAAAAAACAGTCTTTTTGGCACGATCACTCTCCGGGAGGTGCTATCTTAAACCTGAAAAGCGGTAATGGGCGCATCCTGATAATTCATTATCGTCATTCCGGCGAAAGCCGGAATCCAGAAAAATCAACGAACTGGAAACCGGCTTTCGCCGGTGTGACGAATTATTAGAGGTGCCATAGCCTACCGATTCAGCTTCCGCATACGCTCCGATGGCGTAATGATGTCGGTCAGGCGGATACCGAATTTTTCGTTGACCACCACGACTTCGCCCTGGGCGATGAGGGTGCCGTTGACCAGTACATCCATTGGTTCGCCAGCCATGGCATCAAGTTCAACGACAGAGCCGTGCGCCAGTTGCAGCAGGTTTTTGATGGTGATTTTGGTACGCCCCAACTCGACGGTGATCTGGACAGGGATGTCCAGGATCATGTCGAGTTCGTTCATCATGGCATTGTTGCCCATCGAGGAGGAACCGCCGAAAGCGGGGAAAATGTCGGCAGCAGCGGCCGCCGCGCCTGGGGCATCTGCATCGACCTGCTCGGCCATGGCGGCTGCCCAGTCGTCCTCGCTGATCTGGCCGTCGTCTTCCGCAGTGGTTTTTACTTCTTCGGGGTCAAATTCGTTAGCCATTGGCTTCTCCGGGTACAGCGTTGGCAGTTTCTGAGGCAATAAAACGTTCCACTTTCAGGGCATACTGGCCATTTTGCTGGCCGTAGCGACACTCGATGAGTGGAACCGCGTCGACACAGGCGACCACTTTTTCCTGAATCTGGATTGGAATGATATCGCCGACCTTGAGCTTGAGGATTTGCCCGAGTGAAATCGATGAATTGCCGAGATGAGCGACGATTTCCACTTCAGCTCCCTGCAGTTGTTTTCTGAGGGTGCTCGTCCAGCGCTTGTCGCTCGAAATCTGGTCGCTCTGCATGGAACTGTAGAGCAAGTCACGGATCGGCTCGATCATGGAATAGGGGAAGCAGATGTGCATGTCTGCCGTAGCGCCGCCAAATTCAAGGGTATATGAGGTCGAAATGACAATTTCAGACGGGGTGGCGATGTTGGCAAACTGCGAGTTCATTTCTGAACGCACATATTCCAGATTGATGTTATAGACCGGTTTCCAGGATTTGCTGTATTCGGCGAACACGACATTGAGCAATCCCTGGATGATGCGCTGCTCGGTGGGCGTGAAATCACGACCTTCAACCCGGGTGTGGAAGCGGCCGTCGCCGCCGAACATGTTATCCACCACCAGAAAGACCAGGTTGGGGTCGAAGACGAACAGCGCCGTGCCGCGTAGCGGCTTGGCAACCACAAGATTGAGGTTGGTCGGAACGACCAGGTTGCGGATGAATTCGCTGTATTTCTGGACGCGGATGGGCCCCACCGAAATTTCGGCGTTGCGGTGCATGTAGTTGAAGAGGCCGATGCGCAGATAGCGGGCGAAACGTTCGTTGATGAGTTCCAGCGTGGGCATGCGCCCGCGGACGATGCGTTCCTGGGTGCCGAGGTTATAGGCACGTATGGTGCCATCTTCCTCTCCCCCCGCTTCGGGCTCGTCGCTTTCCCCGGTGACGCCTTTGAGTAGGGCGTCAACCTCGTCCTGGGAAAGAAAGTCCTGACCCATAGACCCCTACTGAATGATGAAATCCGTGAACAGAACGGAAAGGACGGGACCCTCGATAACGTATTTCTTCTTTTTGCCTTTCTTGGGCTTTTTGGGAGCGTCTTCTTGTGGAACGAGTAATTCGTTAAGGGTGTCCTTCAACTCGCCGGCAAGTTCGTCCTTGCCCTCGGTGGTGGCGAGTTCGGAAGCCTTTTTGCTGCCAAGCAGGCGTATGATTCCGTCGCGAATTTTCGGCATGCTGGCTTTGAGATTGGTATCAGCTGTTGCGTCTTCAAGTTCAAGCGTGATGGCTACCTGCAGGTATTGATCGCCAGTCTCCTGCACCAGATTGACGGTAAAGGTGTCGAGTTTGGCAAAGACCGGCGGTGATTTTTTGCGCTTCTCTTCTTTTTCCTTTTTCGCTTTTTCTTCTTCCTGGGCAGCAACAGCTTCTTCGTTTTCGGCGCTTGCCTCGTCCTTTGGATGCGGCTTCTTCAGAAGAAGTGCAGCGGCACCACCGACCAGCGCCAGGATAAGCAGAGCGGCAATGCCGAGAATGATGATTTTCTTTTTTTTGCTGGGCGAGGCGGGGGTTTCAGTGACCTCTTCTGCAGGCTGTTCTTCCTTTTTTGCCATCGTGCGTATTCCTTATCATTTCTAATTCGCGAAAGCCGGCTTGTTTCCGCTCAGGCGAAGAGGTCAACCAAACTGCGGCCACTGCGCCCGGTCATGGCGGGCAACTCGCCGCTACGGCCGGTATTGTCGCGAAGTATAGCCTTATCGCCGGAAAAACGGGATGAATCCGGGCTCGAGGCTTGATTTCGCTGATCCTGTTGTGCCAATTGGGCACCGACATTGGTCTGGCCGAGATCAATACCGGCACCGGCCAGGACTTCGCGCAGGCGCGGCATGGCGTCCTCAATGGCCTGACGAACTTCGGCGTGGGGTGAGGCAAAAGCCATGGTTGCCTGGTCGCCGTTAATTTTGAGGTTAATCTGGACGGGCCCGAGTTGGGGTGGATTGATGTTGATCTGGGCGCTTTGCTGGTCGTTTTTGGCCAGCCAGACAATGCGATCACCGAAGTTTTGTGCCCAGCGCTGATCCTGGATGGGTGTGTCGACCGAGGTGGTGGCAACAGCGTCATGGCGCTGCGTGGTTGCGCCCTGGTTGGCAGCCTGAAGATTGAGTGCGGCGGCAAAATCTGTTGGTGCGGCTTCGCCCGGCTGATTTGCCGGTGCGGCAAGAATTGCCGCCGGGGTGGTTTTAGCCATTAAAGCGTTTGCCTGTTCAGTGGCGGAAGGCAGCGCAGTCAGTGGATTGGCGGGCGATCCTGGTTGCGCTTGTTGCGCCAGGCTGAACAACTGGTCATCGGCCTTGCTGTTGTTTGCGGTGTCACTGGCCTGAATGCTGGCTTGAGCGATTTGTGCGCTGGCTTCAGGCAGGGAAACTTTGGTAGCCGGTGCTGTTTCCGGTGAAACCGCCAGCATGCCGGCCAGAAGACTTCCAGCATCGACGGCGTCGTTGGCCGCTTCACTCTGGCTGTCAGCTTCGGGAGCGGGTGCTTGAGAGATGGCAGAGGTCAGAGCGGGTAAGCCATTGATCTGGAAACTCAGCAGGTCGCCAAAACTGAGGCTGTTGGCGCCCTCGGTTCCCGGCAACAAACCGCCGGAAAGCGCAGGGTTTGCCGCATTTGCAGTGCCAGAGGTCACAAGCGTTATAGCCATGATCTTTCCTCGAAAGACATTGATGGTGCTTCTTTAAAGCAAACCCTATGCCTGACTTTGTGGTTTGCTGGCCGATTATTCTTCGGCACTGCCACCGTCTTTCTTGCGGGCAGAAAACTCATCCAGCAGTTTTTGTTCCCGTTTGCCTTCGAGTTGACGTTCGCTAGCTTCGTGCCGATCCGACAGAGTGTCGATGGCCTTCAGTTTTTTGTGCTGTTCGCGCCATTGATTCTTGCCCATGGTGGTTTCCCGTTCGGAGCCCGCCACGATTTGGCGTTGTTGTTCGATGGCCTCGTCGATACGGCTCAGGAAGTCGAGAAAATTGCGCCAGGCCAGCGGTGTCATGCCGGCCTGGGAGGTTTCACGGAAACGCTGGTTGTATTCTTCGCGGTACTCTTCCAGCAGTTTCAGACGGCTTTTGTTGCTTTGTTCGGCGGCGAGCAATTGCCCGAGGCGGCGAGCCGCCTCATCGGTTCGCGTCTGCATCAGATCGAGCAGGGGCTGCAAGGAGAATGGTTTGGCCATTCGCGAATTTTAATACACGGCAGGCGTGCCTGCCGCGCTGATAGAGTCCAAAGTGAAGGACGTTGCCGCCTTATTTGGCCGGGGTGGGCTTTGGAACATCCGGAACCTTGACGTCTTCGGCTTTTTTACCAGCCGATTTTTCCAGAGCGTCTTTGGCTTCGCCTTGCTTGCCTTGCGTAAAGGTGTCCTTGGTTTCTTTGTTGGAAGTGTCTGTTTTTTTGTTGTCGGCGGCCTGGGCAAACTGCGAGGCTGCCAGCAAGGTCGAGAACAGTAGTGATGCGATGGCGATTCCCTTTTTCATTTCAGACTCCGGGGTGGTTGAGAAAAACGATCAGGCGGCATCAAACACCCGATGCGGCGCCGCGTCAAGTCTGTTAGCAGCTCAGAACAGGGCGCGCAGGGATTGCAGGCTATCCTTAAAATT
>JAGTRX010000082.1 GCA_018262285.1 Pseudomonadota bacterium
CTATCGCGCCACCGACTATAGCGACCTCAACGACATGTACTGCAAAACCCGCGCCGAAGGTTTTGGCGCCGAGGTCAAGCGCCGCATCATGATCGGCACCTATGTCCTGTCGCACGGTTATTACGATGCCTACTACCTGCAAGCCCAGCGTATCCGGCGCCTGATCGCCAACGATTTTGTCGAAGCCTTCAAGCAATGCGACATCATCCTCGGCCCGACCAGTCCGTGCACCGCCTTCAAGCTCGGCGAAAAATCAGCCGATCCGGTACAAATGTATCTTTCCGACATTTACACCATTGCCGTCAATCTGGCCGGACTGCCGGCCATGTCGCTTCCTTGCGGCTTTAGCGAATCAGAAGGCAAACGATTGCCCGTCGGCTTGCAGTTGATTGGCAACTACTTTTCGGAAGCACGCCTTCTCGGACTGGCAAATTGCTTTCAGCAGGCCACCAACTGGCACACACAGAACCCGGATCTTTGAGCATGCGACAATTTCTGGTCATTCTGCCTTTGTGTCTGCTAGCCGCCTGCGCCGAAAATCCGCCGCAGGAACCACCGCCCAAAGCTGAAGTAACACCACCCCGTCTGCAATCGCAGCCCCTTAAATATATGGCCGGGCGCACCTTCAATCCGCAAACAACCCAGGCGCTGAACATCCGTTCACGCTGTGCGCATCGCGACGCTGTCGGCACCCGCACCCGCCTCGATTTGCAGGTCAAGAACGCTGAAGTCAAAAATTTCCATGCCGAAATCAGCATTTCCAAACGTGGCACCTGCAGTTTTGATCTGGCAAATTTTACCCAGAAGCAAAAAATGCCGCAGGTCATCCTGGCCGCCAAAGACGGTTCCGCCTGCACCATACGCATGTGGGAACAGGACAACAAGCGCCGCCGGCAAGTCACCATCGCTTTCAATTCCTGCACAGCCGCCTGCAACGGCGATACCTTTGATTATCTCTGGCCGATTCTGGTTGATGCCAAATCCGGCCGCTGCCTTTGAAAGAAGCCGCCATGAATCCCTGGGAAGTCGTTATCGGCATCGAGACCCACGCGCAGCTTGCCACTGTTTCCAAGATTTTTTCCGGCGCGCCTACCGCTTTTGGCGCCCAAGCCAACACCCAGGCCTGCGCGGTTGACCTCGCCTTGCCCGGCGTTCTGCCTGTCCTCAACAAAAAGGCTGTGGACTGCGCCATTCGTTTTGGTCTGGCCGTGAACGCCCACGTCGCCCGCCGGTCGGTCTTTGCCCGCAAGAACTACTTCTACCCCGACCTGCCCAAAGGCTACCAGATCAGCCAGTACGAATTGCCGGTAGTCGATGGTGGACAGCTGAATATTGTCGTTGGTCAGGGCGAAAAAGCTTATGAGAAAACTGTTCGTCTGACCCGTGCCCACCTTGAAGAAGATGCCGGAAAATCGCTGCATGAGGATTATCACGGCAAGTCGGGCATTGACCTTAACCGCGCCGGCACGCCGCTACTGGAAATCGTCTCCGAACCCGATATGTGCTCCTCCGACGAGGCCGTGGCCTACGCCAAAACGCTGCACGCGCTGGTGCGCTGGATCGGCATTTGCGATGGCAACATGCAGGAAGGGTCTTTTCGCTGCGATGCCAACGTTTCGGTGCGCCGCCCGGGAGCGCCACTTGGCACACGGCGTGAAATCAAAAATCTCAACTCCTTCCGTTTCCTCAAGGAGGCCATCGACTACGAAGTGCAATGGCAAATCAACGAACTGGAAGAAGGCCGTTCGATTATCCAGGCCACCGTGCTGTTCGACCCGGAAAGCGGCGCAACACGCACCATGCGTACCAAGGAAGACGCGCATGATTACCGCTATTTTCCCGACCCCGATCTTTTGCCGCTAGTCATCGGCGACGACTGGATCAACCGCGTGCACGACGCGTTGCCCGAATTGCCGCAAGCCAAAAAAGCGCGATTCATGGCCACCTATGGCCTATCCGCCTACGATGCTGGCGCCCTGACTTCAGCGTTGGAAGTCGCTGATTTCTATGAAGACGTTGTCACCATCGCCGGAAAATCCCAAGCCAAGCCCTGCGCCAACTGGGTCATGGTCGATCTGGCGGCGCGTTTGAACAGGGAAGACAAGGAAATTGCCCAATCGCCGGTTTCAGCCGCACAACTCGGCGGACTGATCGCCCGCATTGCCGACAACACCATTTCCAACAACATTGCCAAAAAGGTTTTTGAGGCTCTTTGGCTGGGCGAAGGTCAATCGGCCGACGAAATCATCGACAAACAGGGGCTCAAGCAAATTACCGATACGGGCGCCATCGAAACCCTGATCGATGAGGTGCTGGCGGCCAACGCCGGCATGGTTGCCGAATTCAAGTCCGGCAAGGAAAAGGCCTTCAATGCGCTGGTCGGTCAGGCCATGAAAGCCACCAAAGGCAAAGCCAACCCGCAGCAGGTCAATGAACTGCTGCGCCAGAAGCTGGCAAATTGCTGATTATTTCTTCGGGACGCCGGGCGACCGCCTAGCGTCCGGATGGCTGTTCAGCCCGCCGCCCGAAATAATTTCCAGGTAACGCTTTTTGTCCGCCGCAAACTTGGCGCGCATGTTTTCCAGATCGCTCTTCTTGGAGTTCAATAAACTCCAGTTGGCTTTAATTTCATCATCGGTATCGCGCAAGGCGCGCGCCACCTCGGGTGGCAAATCGCGATTCTTGTAAAACTCGGCTTCGTTCTCGAATTTCTTGCGCTTTTTGCGGGCAGCCTCAATCTTTTCTTCCGCCAGTTCCATGGCCTTGATCAAATCTGCCTCGCTGCGCGCAAGCATCAAATCGATATCCTTGACGCTGCCATAGGTTTCAAGCAGCGCCGCGTCCTTGCGCCGCTGCTCGCGCATGACCTCTTCCAGCTCCTTTTTGCGCTTAGCCTCGGCCTCCTGCGCGGCCTTTTGTTCCGGTGTCAGCGGCGGCCCGACTTCGCTAATGACATTGCCGGAACGGTCATAAACCTTGTAGGCCAGCCCCTTGCACTGTTTGGGCAGCACATCGGCGCAACTGCGCCGTCCACTGGTCGCATCCTGGCAGCAATAAAGATTCTGCGCCTGAACCCCCGTCGTTACGGCCAAAAGACCGGCAAACAAGGGAAGACCTATCAACTTAGACCACACCGTAGCGCTCCCGATAATCTGCAACTGCTGCGCGATAAACCGCGAATTCGGCGCGATTGGCAAGAAAGGCGAGCAGATCCGCCAGATTGGCAACGGCAATGACCGGAATCCCATAATCATGCTCAACCTCCTGCACTGCTGAAAGTTCACCCTGGCCGCGTTCCATGCGATCCAGTGCGATCAAAACCCCGGCCGGCTCTGCCCCGGCGGATCGAATGAGTTCGACTGACTCACGCACCGACGTCCCCGCTGAAATGACATCATCGACAATCATCACCCGCCCCTTGAGCGGCGCGCCGACTATCGTACCACCCTCGCCATGATCCTTGGCTTCCTTGCGGTTGAAGGCAAAGGGGTAATTGCTGCCGCGCCCGGCCAGCGCCACCGCCAGAGCTGCCACCAGAGGAATCCCCTTATAAGCGGGGCCGAAAAGCATATCGAAAGGCACGCCCCCGTCCGCAACGGCACTCGCGTAAAATTGCGCCAGACAACCGAGCGAATCGCCATCATTGAACGAACCGGCATTGAAAAAATAGGGAGAAATCCGGCCGGCCTTGGTTTTGAACTCGCCAAAACGCAAAACCTCACGCGCCACTGCAAACTCGATAAACTCCTGACAAACGCTTTTGGTCACCCATCACCCCTTCAACACGAATCATTCACCTCGCCAAGCCTGACATGTTACGCATCATCTCTCTGAATCTCAACGGCATCCGCTCAGCCTGCAACAAGAACCTTCTGCAATGGGCGCAACAACAGCAAGCCGATTTTATCTGCCTGCAGGAACTCAAGGCACAAGCCCCGGATCTCTCGGCCGAAATGCTGGCACCCCCAGGCTTTCATGCCCACTACCATTACGCAGAAAAACGCGGCTACAGTGGTGTCGGCATCTGGAGCCGAAACGCCCCGGATCGGGTTGTGGCCGGCATCGGCAACCCGGAATTTGACGCCGAGGGACGATTCCTGCGCGCTGATTTTGGCAAACTCACGATCATTTCGCTCTATTTACCCTCCGGATCCTCGGCACCAGAACGCCAGGAAGCCAAATTCCGCTTCATGGAATTGTTTTTCCCGCTATTGGCAGCACTCAGGCAGGAAGAACGCGAAATCGTCATTTGTGGCGACTGGAATATCGCCCACCGCGAAATCGACCTCAAAAACTGGAAATCGAACCTGAAGAATTCCGGTTTTCTGCCGGAAGAACGCAACTGGTTATCACGCGCTTTCGATGAACTGGGCTGGGTCGATGTTTATCGCCAACTTTTTCCCGAAGCGAAGGAAGAATCCTACACCTGGTGGTCAAATCGCGGTCAGGCCTGGGCCAAGAACGTCGGCTGGCGCATCGACTACCAGATCGCCACCCCGGCACTCGCCGCAGCAGCAAAGCAAGCCAGCGTTTACAAGGAACAGCGTTTTTCCGACCATGCCCCGCTCAGCATCGACTACGCCTACAAAACCTGATCACAAATGGACGCAGAAACCCGCCGTGGTTACAATTGCTGGTATAATCCGCGCCCTCAGGGAAAGGTGATGTAGCTCAGTTGGTTAGAGCGGTGGATTCATAACCCACAGGTCGGCAGTTCAATTCTGCCCATCACCACCAGTATTTATGCGGCCACTAGCGATAGTGGCCGCTCGCATTTTGGGCCATGGTCCATCTGTGGCCCATCCATGGCCCAAACCATCCAAGTAGCATTTCTCGAATTTCGCCGAATTTCCCCATTTTGACCGATTGGTTCATGGCCCACGTGCTCTTTCGGTCAATATTGCCCAATGGCATAAATGACCCATGGACACATTTTTTCTCATTTGGGCCACAAAGCCATGGCCCACAATCGGCCGCTAACCCAATATTGACAGAGCTTCAGGGTAAAAAATTGACGCGCAAGCCGATCTCCTTCCAGGGCGAAATTCCTTTGACCTATGGATCCAATTTCATCAAAACGAAGCCAAAACAGCCAAAATATTCGGCAAAACGTGACCTATAGATCACCCAAAAAGCAGCCATTTCATGGCCCAAAAGGGAGCGTGGGCCATGGGATTTCACGCATAAAACGCCTGCGGAAGCCGGTCGGATTTGGAGCCATCTGTCCGGATTTCGGCCAATCCGGCCGTTAGCGCCCCATCCCGCTTCGGTTAGCAATGCGTCGGTTACCTGCCGTTCGATCAGCGAGAGCGGTGAACGGTAGCTTCCCGATCAGACGAACTCACACTACCGACCCTGAGACCCTTCAAGCCTTTGAAAAGCAGACCTTTGATCGTTGGAGATAAGGCGTTCGCAGTACACGCTGGCCAACTCTGATTGATCGAGCACACATCTGTCAGAATAAAATCCAAGGGCAATTTTTTTCGGGTCTATTCATGCCTCAGCGCTTCAATCGGGTCGAGGCGGGCAGCCCGCCGGGCGGGAACGAAGCCGAAAATCACACCAATGGCGGCGGAGAATGCGAAGGCCACCAGGTTGATGGTGAGGTTGAACTCAAAGGGAAGATTCATCAGGCTGGAAAGCCCGATACAAGCGATCAGGGCCAGAACCACCCCGATGATTCCGCCAAAGCCCGACAGCACCACCGATTCAATCAGGAACTGCGAGAGCACCTCCTGTTCGAGGGCGCCAATGGCCAGACGAATGCCGATTTCCCTTGTGCGTTCCGTCACCGAGACCAGCATGATGTTCATGATGCCGATTCCGCCAACCAGAAGGCTGACGGCGGCGACGGCGCCTAGCAGCCCGGTCATCGTGCGGATGGTGCCGGAGAGCGTTTCGGCAATCTGCTTGGTGTCCATCACGTTGAAGTTGTCATCGTCGGTTTCGGCGAGCTTGCGGCGTTCACGCAGCAGACGGTTCACTTGTTCGATCACCTGGCTGGCGCGGACGGAGTCTTTCACCGAAAGCATAATCATCGAAATGTCCAGATTACCACTCAGGCGCCGCTGTACCGTGCGCAGCGGCATCAGCACGGTATCGTCCTGATCCATGCCCATCGCGCCTTGGCCTTTGGAAGCCAGTAGGCCGATGACTTCGCAGGAGAAGGTCTTGATCCGCACCTCGCCGCCGAGCGGGTTTTGATTGCCAAAGAGTTGTTTTCTCACCGTGTTGCCGATGACGCAAACGGCCTTTCCCGTCCGTTCGTCGTCGTCGGTGAATGTTCTGCCGGCAGCCAGCTTCCAGTTGCCAGTGGCGAAATAGGCGTTGGTCGTGCCGCTGACCGTCGAGGACCAATTGTTATTACCCGCCACCAGGGTGACCGATCTGCCCACTACCGGGGCAACGGCTTGCAGGCCGCTCACTTGCGCCTGAATGGCTTCCGCATCGGCGATCTTGAAATTGGGGGCGCCGGCGGCCTCGCGGCCCGGCCCGAGGCGCTGTCCGGGGCGCACCATCAACAGATTGCTGCCGAGACTGGAAATCTGGTCGGAAACCATTCGGGTCGCGCCATTGCCGAGCGTCACCATGGTAATGACGGCAGCAACGCCAATGACGATGCCGAGTACCGTCAGGAAGGAGCGCAGCAGATTGCGGCGGATTTCCCGCAGCGCCAGAAGCAGGGCATTCAGCAGCATGCAGCCTCCTGGCTTGCCGTATCGCTGGCGATCTTGCCATCGACGAAGTGGACGATGCGGCTTGCGTATTCGGCCATATCGGACTCATGCGTCACCATCAGCACGGAAATACCCTGTTCGCGATTCAGATTGACTAGCAGTTCCATGACTTCCTTGCTGCATTTGGTGTCCAGGTTGCCTGTCGGCTCGTCTGCCAGCAGAACCAGCGGGCGGGTAACGATGGCTCTGGCGATGGCAACGCGCTGCTGTTGCCCTCCCGACAATTCGGCAGGCGTATGGTGTTCCCAGCCGTCTAGGCCGACTTGCTTCAATGCCGCTTTGGCAGCGGCATGGCGTGCTCCGGCAGGTTCGCCCCGATAAAGCAGGGGCAATTCCACATTTTCCTGGGCGGATGTCCGGGCAAGAAGATTGAAACCCTGAAAGACAAAGCCCAGGCACTCCCGCCGCAACAGGGCGCGCTGATTGCGGTTGAGCGTCTCGACATGGATACCGCGAAACAGATATTCGCCCGAAGTCGGCGAATCGAGGCAACCGAGCAGATTCATCACGGTGGATTTTCCAGAACCACTCGGCCCCATAACGGCGACGAACTCGCCGGCGGAAATGCGCAAGTCGATACCGCTCAAGGCCTGGAAAGCTACCCGACCCTGACCGTAAATCTTGGTGATGGCGCGCAGTTCGATGATCGGTGAGGATTCACCAGTCATCGCTTGGTTTCCCGGGTGTCGGTGATGACCGCCGTGCCAGCTTTCAGGTCTCCGCCCAGAACTTCGGTGAAACGGCCATCGCTGACACCGGTGCGCACGGAGACGACCTGAGGGCCATTTTTACCCAGTATCCAGACCTGCGGCTGGCTACCCGAGGCCGGGGCGGATGTTCGCTTGTTTTCTGGAGGAGGACGCGGGATGAGGCTGCTGACCAAGCCGCCGCCCGGTTTCCCCTCTTCCAGCTTTTGCGGGCTGAAACGCAAAGCGGCATTGGGCACGAGAAGAACGTTCTCCCGCTGGGCCGTGACGATGGAAGCCGTCGCCGTCATACCGGGCCGCAGCAGCAACTCCTTGTTTTCAACCTGCAGGATCGTTTTGTAGGTTACGACATTGTCTGTCGTCGTGGAACCCAGCCCGACACGCTCGATGTTGGCCGGAAATTTGCGGCCGGGCCATGCTGCCACGGTAAAGGTGGCGGGCTGCCCAGGCTTGACGTTGGCCACGTCGGCCTCATCAACCTTGACCTGTAGTTCCATCCGGGTCAGATCTTCCGCCAGGACAAAGAGAACAGGCGTGTTCATGGCCGCCACCACGGTATTGCCCGGCTCGACCTTGCGCGTCAGCACTACACCATCAACCGGCGAGCGAATGGTCGCCTTGGCCAGATTGGTCTCGTCGGTTTTCAGCGTAGCGCGTGCCTGCACCACCTCGGCCCTGGCGCTCGCCTTGTTGGCATTGGCCCTTTGCAAAGCCGCTTCGGCCGTTTCCAACTCGGTCTTGGATGGCACCTTGCCGCCGGAGAGTTCGGCAACATGTCGCATCCGAGCCAGGGAGGCTTTGGTTTCGGCGACGGTTGCCCGCGCCTGTGCGACCTTCGCTTCCGCTACCGCCACGCTGGCCTGCGACTTAGTCACCGCATCCTTGAGTTTGGCTGTGTCGAATTGCGCCAGCAGTTGCCCTTGCTTGACCTGGTCATTCTCATTGACGAGGACGCTCGCCAGCGTGCCGGACAGCTCGCTGCCCACCTCTACGGACTTGGTGGGTTGCAGGGTGCCGCTGGCTGAGGCGGTCACCACCAGATTGCCTGCTGCGATCTCTTCGGTGATGTATTGAATGGAGGTGTCGTTACGCCCGAGCAAGCCGACTGCGGCGACAATGACGAGCAAGACAACCGCACCGGCGGCCAGCCAGCGCCTCTTGCCGGTAAGGATGCCCGGTTGGGCGGCGGTGTCCAAAAGTCCTTGCAGGTTGTTTTGCGTATTGTTCATGGGCGGGTCATCACTTGCTGTTATTGGACGGTGGAGGGGTTTCCGGCGCACTGCCGGAGTGCTCCCAGCCGCCACCCAAGGTTTTGTACAGTTTGATCAGGGTGGTAAAGCGCGTTGCCTCCGCCACCGCCAGGCTGTCTTCGGCAAACAGGCGGGTACGGTCGGCTTCGAGCAGGCGCTGGAAATCACTCAAGCCCGATTCGAACATATTGCGTGCCAATAGTGCAGAATTGCGGGCCGAGCCAGCGGCCGTCTGCCGTGCGTCAACCCTTTCGCGTGCTGCTGCATGGGCAATCAGGGCGTTTTCGACTTCTTCCAGCGCGGAAAGGACGCTGCGTTCGTAGGACAGCAAGGACTGTTCCTGAACGGCGCTTTGTACCTCCACCGCACTGCGGAGGCGGCCACCGTCGAACAGCGTCGCTGCCAGGCTGCCGGCCACGGTTCGCACCAGACTGGCGCTGCCGCCCAAAGCGGCAAAGCTGTAGGATTGCCAGCCGAAAGCGCCACTGATGGAAAGGCTGGGAAAACGCTGAGCCTGCTTTTGGCCAACGCGGGCGGTCTCCGCCGCCAGCCTGCGTTCGGCGGCAACAAGGTCGGGGCGCTGGCGCAGTACGTCAGCCGGTATTCCTGTGGCCACGCTGGCGGGCAGATTGGGGAGCGGCCTGGTTTCGGCAAGCCGGTCGTGCAAGGAACCGGGGTTACGTCCCAAAAGGATGGCCAGCCGATTTTCGGCGGCGGCCAGCCCCAATTCGAGGTCGGGGAGGCTTGCCCGCGTCTGTTCCCGGTTGATTTGCGCCTGTTCCACATCGTTGCTGCTGGCCAGTCCTGCCTGATTACGCCACTGCGTGATCTGCAGGGTCTCGTCCTGGCTGGCGAGGTTGTTGCGCGCAATGGTCAAACGGCGTTGGTAGGAGCGCAGATCGATATAATTTTGCGCCACTTCGGCAAGCAGCGAGACCCGGACGTTGTGCATGTCGGCCGCACTGGCGGCGACATCTGCATCAGCCGCCTCGACGGCACGGCGCGTGCCGCCGAAAAGGTCGATCTCCCAACTGGCATCGAAGCCTGCGTCATAAAAGGTTTGCGTGGGCTGCGAAGACATTGCGGCCGGGTATTTCGCGCGACTGGCCGCTACGGATGCTGATAGCGTCGGAAAATAAGCGCCCACCGCCTGAGACCGGCTTGCGCGGGCCTGCCGCAAGCGCGCCTGGGCAATCTTCAAATCAAGGTTGCCGGTCAAGGCCTGGTCTATCAAATCATCAAGTTCGCGGTCACCCAGTTGGCGCCACCATTGGGAAAGGGCTGTCGGTACTGCTACTGACGCGCTCTGGCTCGCTTTTCCATTGGACCATTTTTCTGGCACAGACAATTTGGGCTGTTGATAATCCGGGCCAACGGAGGGAAACAAGGCGCATGAGGAAAGCAGCAAGACGGAAAGGCATCCCGCCAAAACCGGTTTGAAATATCGTGGTGCTGTAATAGAAAACATTTTCGAAGCGCCTGGGAACATCTATTTCGTGCATGAACCATGCCGTGACAAGACGAAGGGCATTTTGTCACGGGAGTTTGTTAATTTGCGTTAAGGGACGATCTGCTCGCTAATGCGATCTCAGCGCGAAGCGATCGGCAGTATCAGTTCAACGCGCAGGCCGCCCGTGGCGCGATTTTCGGCCCGGATGCCGCCGCCGTGAGTTTTGGCGATGCGCCGGGCGATGGCCAGTCCAAGGCCGTGCCCTTCGGTCGTTACCGCGCTGCCAGTGCGGAAGAAGGGCTCAAAAATATTCTCCAGATCAGACTCGCGAACACCGCTGCCTTCGTCTTCAATGGTTAGCAGCAGGTGCCGACCGTCTGCCAGAAGTCGGGATTCAACAGTAACGCTGGCGGCTTCCGGGGTGTGATGAATGGCATTGCGCACCACATTCTCGATGGCGCGATGCAGCAATTCGTGATTGCCACAAACCTGAGTTCCGGCCGGGTTTTTCAGACAGATGGTTCGTCCCGAGGTTTCGGCTTCAAAGCGCGCATCTTCAACAATATCGGCCAGTAATTCGTCGATGGCGATTTCCTCGTCCATCTTTCCGGTAACTCCAGCCTCCAGTCGCGACAGAGTGAGCAGTTCGCCGATCAGTCGATCCATGCGCACACTCTCTCGCTCGATGCGCTCGATACAGAATTCGGTCTTTTCCGGCTGCTGTCGGAGCAGGCCGGTGGCTGCCTGCAGCCGTGCCAACGGGGAACGCAATTCGTGCGAAACGTCGTGTAAGAGGCGGTGCTGGCTGTCTATCAGCGACTGGAGTTGGCTGGCCATACGGTCGAAATCGCGCCCAAGATCGGAAAGTTCGTCGTTCCGCTTCATCACCGATTCGATCCGTGTTTCAAGATTGCCGGTAGCGGCTGAGGATAGTGCAGAACGCAGGAGACGAATGGGCTTGGCAAAATACCAGGCCAGCAAGGCGGCAAAAATCAAACTGGCTAGCGTGCATACGGCCAGCGGCAAGAGGGGCAGAGGGGCGGGAGGATGTGGTGGCCAGCCGTTCGGCGGCGGTGGATAAGGCCGTTTGCCTTCCATGGGAGGTGGAGGGATAAATTCGGGAGGGTGTGGTGGTTGCAGTGCGTTGGCCGGGATTTCACCCTGGGCGTGCATCGCTTGCCACCGGGCAACATCATGTTGCCGCTCCAGCGAGAAAATGGCGGAAAGCCCAAGAATGGCTGCCAGTTGCGCCAGCCAGATAAAAAAGAAGAATTTCCAGAATAGGCGGCCCATGATTTATTCCGATACCATTTGATAACCCTGACGAAAAATGGTCTGGATGCAAGACCTGCCATCCAGCATGGTGCCAAGTTTGTGACGCAAACTGCTGACGTGAACGTCGATGCTGCGATCGAAACGCGCCAGTGGGCGACCCACTGATTCTTCGTTCAGTGCGGGTTGAGTTCGGCGCAGAATGGCACGAATACGCGCTGTTAATTCACGCGGCGTACAGGGCTTCGGTACATAATCGTCAGCCCCCAGTTCCAGGCCGATAATCCGGTCGGCCTCATCGCCACGCGCCGTCAGCATGATGACCGGCAGACTGCTGGCGCTGCGGATGCGCCGCAGGGTGTCGATGCCGTTCTGTCTGGGCATCATCACGTCGAGTACGGCAATGTCGGGCTGTCCGCAAAGCGTTGCGGCAACACCGGCTTCGCCGTTGTGCGCGGTCATCACCTCGAAACCTTCACGCTCCAGGTATTCGGCAATCAGGCTAATCAGTTCGGCATCGTCGTCTATGAGCAGGACTTTGGGCATGGCGAATAAGCTCAGAAATTTGTTTCAATCATAAACAAGCCTTCAGCGCCATAACAGGGCATGGCGCTGACTTTACAGAGTTTTACCTGGAATTAACCGCGCTTTACCTGCGAAGGGAGAAAAATGGCGCTATCGGATCGACCGATTTGCTTGCCGAATAACGAAATGAGGAACGCGCCATGAAATTGTATTCAAAACTCGGAACTATCGCTCTTGCCGCCGGACTGGCCTTGCCGCTGGTAGTCGGCGCACAGCCAAGTGGCTCCATGCACTCACCGCCAGAGGGCGCGCCGTTTCATGCGCCCGGCGGTCCCCAGTACCGCCACTTTCTGCGTGGGCTTGCATTGAGTGAGGCGCAGCGGGACGCGATTTTCAATATCATGCATGAGGCTGCTCCCGCGCTGCACCAGCAGGGAAAGGCGCTCTGGAAGAGCAGGGAAGAATTGAACACACTGACATTTTCTGGGTCGGTCGATGAACCCAGGGTAAAAGAGCTCGTTGATACGATTGCCCGTGCTACGGCAGAGATGGAATTGTTGCGTCTACGAATCGATCAGAAAATTTTCGCCCTGTTAACGCCGGATCAACGCCAGCAGATTAAAGAAGTGAGTAGCAAGGGCATAGGGCGGAGGTAAAAATTGCCGGGCGGCAAAGCAGGATTGCCGCCCGCACTCGTTAAGTGTCAGGAATGCCCTGCATTACCCCTTTATCATTTTTTATTAACTAAATTTTACCTGTCTTTACATGAATCGCCGCCAATTTTATGGGGTTTTGGCCGACAACTTGCTCGTAGTTACGGCACGGATGCAATAGGGCAATCCGCCTGTTTCGTCCGAAGCATTTATTAACTGAAGGGAAAAGGAGAAAAACATGAGTAGCACGATCAGCAGTAGTTACACCATGCAGCGTCCAGACCCGGCGCAGATGGCCAGCAAGTTGTTTTCCAAACTAGATACCAAAGGGCAGGGCTATATCGAACAGAGCGACCTGCAATCGGCGTTTGACCAGATTGCCAGCGCGTCCAGTTTCGACAGTTCCACCAGCGTTTCGGATGTATTCAAGCAACTCGACAGCGACAGCGATGGCAAGGTTACCGAGGATGAACTGACCGATACCCTAAGCAAACTTGCCGATGAACTCGATAGCCAGTTCAATCAGTCGCGCATGCAGGCCGCCGGCGGCATGCCTCTCCCTCCGCCCCCACCACCGAAGGACGACGCCGGTTTTACCAAGGATGAGCTGCAAAGCCAGCTTGAAGAAATTGGCTCGACCGACAGCAAGGCTTCCAGCCTGATTAACAGTGTCGTCAATAATTTTGAAGCAGCCGATACCGATAGTGACGGCAAAGTGAGTTTCAAGGAAGCAATGGCTTATCAAGAAAAAACGGCCTCTGGCACGAGTTCCTCTTCGAATGCAAACGATGCTTCTTCATCAACCAGTCAGACCGACAGTGAGGCAGGCGTGCTGAAGCGCATTATGCAATTGATACACGCCTACGGCAGCCAGGATTCCACCCAATCTGGAATCAGTAGCCTGTTGTCTACTTCAGCCTAGATTAAGTCTTGGCAGCTCTCTCCTTCGAAAAGGGAGAGAGCTGTGTTCGGGCTGCTTTTCGACCAGACTCCGAACCCGGAAACGCTGATAGGCACTTATACTGCCTTGACTCAGCCCGTTCCTGACGTTCGAAAATTCCGTAGACCGGTCATCTTAACGGCTGCTTCACTCTGAAATGCATCCCATCCAATCCACTACAGTGTCGGCGAGGACACTAGGTTTTACACCGTTTTACATCGGGGAACCTTAATGTGGGTTACCAGACTGCCGTTAATGGTGGCAAGGATGCCCGTGTTGGGGTCTCTAAACTAACCAAGGAGTTCAGCATGTCCACTTCGATTAATGCCGTCGGAAGCGGCGGTTCAGGCGGTTTTGATACATCCAAGATGGCCTCCATGATGGCCTCCAAGATGATGAGCGACCTCGATCCCAACAACACCGGCAAAGTTACCGAAGACCAATTCGTGTCGGCGCTGGAGTCAAAGGGCGTTTCGGCGGCTGACGCCACTAAGATGTACGGATCGATCGATACCAAAGGTACCGGCAGCATTACCAAATCGGATATTGAAACCGCCATTGAAAATGGCAACCTGAAACCGCCGTCAGGCGGCTCGCGAGGTAGTCCTGGCGGCGCAGGCGCTCCTGGTGGCGCGGGGAAGACTGGAGGCTCAGCAACAAGCAGCACCAAGACTTACGAAAAAGAGGATATTAATCAAGACGGGACTGTCACGCCTGCGGAAGAGCTGGTATACGAACTCAAGCATCCTGCTGTGACTTCTTCGGACAACAAGACGTCGACGCAACAACCAGGTGGCAATGTCGATGTGAAGGCATGAGGTCAATAAGGGATTGGTCTGAGGTATCCTGCCGGCCAATCCTTCAAGAAAGATAACATGCCGAATGGGAAGATGCATGGTGGTATTCTCCCCAGTAGCCTCGCAATAACGTTCACTCGATAGCTGCTTCGTAGATTCCAATTTCGTGGAAATTGGGTTTGGCAGAACGGCCGCTTTGGAGAAATCTCACCGGCCATTTTGGGTCGCAGTGTGAGTTCGTCAGATCAGAAAGCTGCCGTTCAATGCGATTCCCGACCGAATGGCAGGTAACCGACACTTTGCTGACCGAGACCGGGAGGCACTCGAACGGCTGGATTGGTTTAGGTTTGTTCGATGTCTGCCCGACACGCGCGGAGATGAATGCTGCGCATACGCTGGTGGGCAGACGTTGAATAAACCTCGAAGGAGGAAACCGCGGAATGCTGCTGCGCGGTTTGAGCGAAGTGCGGCCTATGGGGATTTTAGGCCAAGCCCTACCGTGATGGAGGGCTCTGCACGGAACCCCTGTTCCCCCGAGAGCAGGATATATAGTCGCCCCTGCAAAAATAGCTGAATCCCTTATGTGCAAAGGATTTCGGCCATAAATTTCCCCATTGAAATCCCTGAGAAATTAAAATATGAGGTGTAAAACCTGAGGGAAATGAGGGGTAAGAAGAAATGGCGACGGACGATTTTTTTCGATCTCGGTTGGATCAGATGATCGACCTGCGGCATCCTTTGGCAGTGCTGTCCCATCGTCTTCCGTGGGATCGGATTGAAGCAGCGCTGACGCCGCACTTTGAGCGCAAGAATCGCACTGGAAAAGTCATCTGGAACGACGACCTGTTTGGGCCGACGTTGGTGGTTGCGGGTAGCGGAGCCAGTGCGGCCGGCAGGCCGCGCCTGACGATCCGGCTCATGGCCTCACTGCTCTACCTCAAGCACACCTTCAATCTCAGTGACGAAGAAGTGGCAGGTCGTTGGTCGGAGAATGTGGTGTGGCAATACTTCAGTGGTCAGGAGTACTACGAACCGAGAAAGCCCTGCGACGCCACCCAGATCGGACGCTTTCGCACTGCCATTGGTGAAGCCGGCGTAGAAGAACTCCTGAAAGCCACCATCGACACTGCCGTAGAATGCAAGGCGATCAAACCGGCAGAATTTGAGCGCATCATTGTTGACACCACGGTGCAAGAGAAAGCCATTGCCCATCCGGTCGACAGTCGCCTTCTTGAAATCGCCCGTGCAAAAGTAGTGCAAGCCGCTAAACATTGCGGCATTGCCCTGAAGCAAACCTTCGCCAAGGAAGGCAAGGAACTCAGAAGAAAGGCAGGTGGCTATGCGCACGCCAAACAATTCCGGCGCTTGCGGCGCACTGTCAAACGCCAGCGCACCATCCTGGGCATTGTGTTACGGGAAATCCGAAGGAAACTGCCGACGGCAAGCAGCGAATCCCCGGTCTCGATGCATCGGCTGAACATCCTGATTGAGCGTGCTGAGAGGATTCGCACGCAGCAGAACAAAGACAAGAACAAGCTCTACGCCCTGCATGCCCCGGAAGTTGAATGCATCGGCAAGGGCAAAGCGAGAAAGCCCTACGAATTCGGCGTCAAGGCGAGTATTGCCGTTACCCACAAAAGCGGCCTGATGGTTGGTGCGCGCACCTTTCCAGGCAACCCCTATGATGGACATCTTCTGGCGGAGCAGATCGAGCAGACCAACATCTTGCTGGAGGATACCGGACGAAGAGCAAAACAGGTGGTGGTCGATCTGGGCTTTCGCGGAGTGGATCATGCTAACCCTGATGTGGAGATCATTCACCGGGGCAAGTACAAGTCACTCACCCGTCAGCAGCGGCGCTGGTTGAAACGGCGCCAGGCCGTAAAACCTGCAATCGGTCATCTGAAGTCAGACAACCGAATGGATCGGTGCTGGCTGAAGGGACAATTGGGTGACGCACTGCATGCTGTTCTTTGCGCCGCCGGCTACAATCTGCGCTGGTTGATGCGGGCAATGCTGCGTTTGGGTCTCAAGGCTTCTTTTTTGCGCCTGTTTTTGGTGGCTCTATTTCAACAGCTTCTCGTCATTCGTTCGATGGCTATGCCGGTTTGGCAGACGCACTCTGTCCCGCTGGCGGCAAAATGAATTTTGCAGGGGCGACCAAGTAGCGTCCTAAGTGCCACCGGAAAAATTTGGTGTTCAGACGAACCATTGAATCAGCCCTCCGAGCACACAAGAACGGGCGTTTTGATGAAAATTCCTTCTGGGGAGGGCCTTAGGCCATTTGGAGTTCAGAACTGAGTGCAAGAAGTTCGAAACTCAATGAAAACCGACAACCGGATCGTGGCGCTGTCCGCCATGGCGGTTAGCGAGGCCGCCCCACCAGCGTGACAGCACCCAGTCACCGAGCAGGTCGCGATGCAGCCAGGCGAGGTAGTAGCGGGTGGGGCTTTCCCAGCGCCACCAGGTGTCTTGGCTGAAGGTGAGCTTTAACGGGGAAGGTTCGATCATGGCCAAAACCCCTGCATGAAAGTACGATTTCAAGAATTATACCCGTAAACGATACGCCGATAATAACCATTATCAGGCCATAAAACGCACCGGGGCTCCTCTGGTGCGATTTTGGCGTCCGTCCATTCACAGAAATTTTAGTCGAAATTTCACACAATTCTTTGCCGTACTGAGGCCTCGCGCGACTATATGCGCGCGGTCCGGTTGACCGAGAGGCAACTCCTATCGCCGTGCTACGTGGCCGCGCTCTTTTCTACCTACTTTCCCCCCCGCGCCCATATCAAGTACGTGACACATGGTCTTCAGATATACAACTAAAGTCTTGAACATGATCTACTCCTTCACTGGTTCACAAAATCGAATGCACACAAACCCATCACTGGCTGCCACTACAGTTTCACGATTCATCTCGTGGATCAAGGTTCCCGGTTGAAAATTATGGGTCTCTTGCCAAACAGATACATCATAAACAAAAAACTTACTCTCCCCTATTACTGCATTGGTATCGAACTTCCCGAATGCTCTAACCTTTCTATCGATAGCATAAACAGAATCGCTCCAATCTATTGTTTGCTCAGCATCAGTTGGCATAGGCCAGTAACTTCCATCGCCCTGAGGAGTTGATTTCTTCCAAAATCCTTCAAAATCATCCAATACACTCGCCAGTAGGTTCGTAGCAAGTATCTGTGTTCTCGCAGAAAGTGATTCTAGGGTCTCGCGAGATGTAATCTCAATACCTTGTTGGGCAAGAATGTCTCCCGAATCGAAAGCCTCGGACAGCTTATGAATAGTTACTCCAGCTTTATCGGGTGAATGAATGATTAAGTGGGGTAGCGGCCAAGGCCCTCGCCCGAATGGTAGCAATGTCGGATGAATGTTGATTCCGTGTATGGAGTCTTCTGCCAATGGGATACGAAACGGGTAGGCGGCAGAAACCAGCAGCTCACATCCCGATTGACGCAGTTGGGTAAGGTCTTCCTTTCTAATCCGATCAAAGCGAACGGGGATATTATTAGTGGAGCTAAGCTGGATGACCCGATCGTTGTAGTTGTATTTGTTGTCTGTCCCAAAAGTAAAGACCGACTGAATTGAGTGACCGCGCTCAATGAGTTTCGACAGGCAGGGCCAAAAAAAATCATATCCGAAGTATGCGATATTCATGCTTCTCCTCTCGCTGTGTGTAACATTAGTTTTAGGCCGATCATATTCATCAAATTGACTTGCGATGGCACCCGATACGATTCCATTTCAAACTCCGGATATTCCTCAAACAGGTGCGCTTTGAATGGGTCAAAGTATGTGCGCCCTCCCTCTACCGCAAACGCTTCTGCAACAAAATGCGACCATGAAACGTTAAGTCCATAAATGTCACGGCCAGAGACACAATGGATAATGGCGAACTGGTTCAGACCTTTCTTCTCCGCAATCAACTCGCAAAACTTAGCTCGGCTTACGATATCTCGATGTATCCACCACGTAGGAAACAAGCGAAACCAAGATGGAACATGCACGATTACATTAACACCCACCCCAGCCCAAGCTTTGACCATTTGTCGAGCATTCCTAATTGAATAGGTGATGCTAGGCTGCCCCAATGTGGATGCTGCGAAGTTAAATGCGGAGCGTCCACATTCAGTTGAGGTTAGTTCGATTTCGGCCACCATACGAACGTGAAGTTATCCTTCGGCAATAGCCATCCATCATGACGATACTCAAACTTGGCTACATCGTGATTACTCATATCAAGAGGAAGATACTTTAAGCCCGCTTTTGGAAAACAGGACGGCTGGATTATTTGGGCCACTACCTCCTTGTAGTCAAAAGATACAGTAGCCCCGTCCGTCGGAAACTCCGCTGAGATTGTGATTGCGCCAGCCTTCTCAATAGGGAGCATAACGATGTAGCTTAGATAGGCGTACGGCTCGGGCTGCTGTGGCAGGTCGCATGAAAAATATATGTTACCGGTCTTTTCTTCTTTCTGAATCACATGCCGAGCTTTATCGACCGTCAGCTCCGTAATGCAGTAGTCGTCAACTGTTGGGGCAGATGGGAATGTTGATTCATCGGCATACCAAACGAACTCGTGAATAAAGCACTCTTCGGCGATGTTCGGATACGAATCGACCTTTGTTTCTGCTGTCTTCCGATAGATGACAGCACGGAAATTTTTATTTATTGATGATTGGCGATATTCGTATCGTAGGGCCAGCATGAAATAGCCATGGTTGGTCGGGTGAGGATACAGCCGTGCCGTAACTCTAAAATCTTGCCTCGTTATGTGGCGGTAGTGGAGAACACCGTCAATTAGTTCTTTAAGAAACTCTTTGTCGCCAAGAGAGCGGAATAGGCGTTCCCGATTGGATTCTCTTGTTCGGAGAAAGTATGCGAACAGCGTACCCGCAAAGATATTGGTTGCTACCGCAAGACCAGAATCCGCCAAGAACTTAGTGCTGGCGTCACTATGAAAGAATTTTGAAGCATCGAAATCGACACCGTACAAGCGGTAAACAGCGAGAGTGACTACCCATATGAGTCCGATGAACCACAGCACTCGTGGCGGAATAGTTTTACCATCTTCAAATATGCTGTCGAGTGCTCCCTGTGGAGAGCCATCTGGCATGCCGGCATTCGAAACTAAAGGTCTTCGCATCGTCTGGCTTCCTATGTAAAGGTGATCACGGGGTAAATATTGGTTCTCGACAACTTTCTTTTGAAAAGATTCTCAGCATACCTTAGCAATAATCTCGCTGCCTTCCAAATTCAATGATGTCTGCACTGGGGTGAAGGCGAAACATATAGCCAGGGAACCTCAAATATTGGTAATGTTAAGGCAGAAGAAGCTTTATCATCCATGAGTATTACCTTTCCGCTTAAAGCGAACATTCCTTACTCAGTTGATTGATATAGTCGCAAGCGGCACCAGGCAAGTTTTTGTGTTTCCGACAGATTCCTTTGGATTCCTTGAATTCCTGCGGTTTTTTGGAGCATAAACTTATCCATTGCGCAAGCTCTTCGTTTGGCGACCAGGGCCGATTTGGATTGGCCGATTTCACCAGTTGCTTGAGATATTTAAGCTGCACACTCTCAGCAATCGCCGATCCGTTAACACAAAGGCTAGCAAGAACAAGAAAAATGCTTAGCCCAAAGGTATTCACGCTTGATTTTGACATATTTATTTCCTTTCCGATTCAGTAATACATTGACCGTCGCAAACTTGAAATCCTTGCTTACAAGTACAATACGCAACAATTATTCATCATATAG
>JAGTRX010000083.1 GCA_018262285.1 Pseudomonadota bacterium
TGGCGTTTTAGGAAATCGAAAAGGCAAACCTGATTTTCTTTTCTACTGCGGCCGATAAAGCAGAACATAGCGCAAACCATGTCCTGCCATCGCTGTGAAAGGCCTATTTTCTCTTGTATTCCATGGTCTTGCCATCTTCTGTGCGCTTCGTGGTCATGGATTTGGCGTCGCACTTGGTGATGGTGAACTCCTTGGATTTTCCATCAACCGTGCTTTTGAAGGAATTTCCTGTTGCAGAATAGGTGCCGTTGACCTCAATTTTCATCGAGGGAATTTTCTGGATAAAAGTGCCGTTTGCCTTGTATTCCACCGAGGCCGCAACGCCACCACCCAGATCGAATTCCCAGTTGCCGGGAAGTGATTTGGCGCAATCTGCCGCATAAAGATTTCCAGCGGCCATGATGGTCGCTCCAAAAATTAGAATCGTGCGTTTCATTGATATTTCTCCGTTTGAACGAAAATGGCGAAGTTGTCTCCCCGCACAGGGGCATCAGACCTGCGCGGCCAGAAAATATAGCACCATTTCAATCTGTAAAAGGCGATGAAAATGGCGCTGTTGGGATTTGACGATCAAGTGCCTTTTTGCCAATACAGGAAATTCTTTGTCTCGTAAGCTTATCTTTTCGAAATGCCGTATTGTCATGTCTTACTTGAATAGGCTAGGATGCCAAGGCTTTGACGCAGTCCCTTTTTTGTTATTTCAAGGAGATACAGTATGAAAAAGCTAGTGATGTTCCTTGCTGCTGCCAGTTTGGTTACCTTGTCTGCCTGTGGCAACAAGGCAGATCAGGCAGCTAAGGACAAGGATCTTGCCAAGGTCAAGGAACTGCTGGCCAAAGATCCGAATCTGGTGAAGGCTGTTTCCAAGGATATTGGCGAAACTGCACTGGCGATCGCGGCCTTCAGGGGCAATAACGAAATGGTCGAGTTTCTGTTGCAAAACAAGGCCGATCCCAATGCGTTTGATAGTTATGGTGTTTACCCCATCCTCGGGGCTGCCCGCATGGATCGCGCTCAAGTCATCGAAACCTTGCTCAAGAACAAGGTGGACGTGAATACCAAGAAGAAGAATGGTGAAACGGCACTTCACTACGCCGCTGAATTTGATAGTGCCGAAGCTGCCAAGGTGCTGTTGGCGAATGGCGCGGACAAGGGTGCCAAGGATGCCGAGGGCAAGACGCCGCTCGATGTCGCGACGGCTAAAAACAATGCCAAGGTTCTCGCAGTTCTGAAGTAATCCGGGGTTGAGAACAAGGAAAGGGCAGAGTGATCTGCCCTTTTTTAGCATCAAAGGTTTTGAATTTAATGGGTACATCCGGGGAAGACATCAGGAGCTTGAACTGATCGCTGAATCTCATTCCTTTCCCTTGCGGTGCGGGCAATCTGGCTTGGTGCAGGTGGCAAAGAGCGATAGCGAGTGTTCCTGGATGACGAAGCCGCGTTCTTTGGCGATACGGTTTTGGCGCGCCTCGATTTCGGGGTCGTAGAATTCTTCCACCCGGCCGCAGTCGATGCAGACCAGATGGTCGTGGTGCTTGCCGTGGTTGATTTCAAAAACGGCTTTGCCGCCTTCGAAATTGTGGCGCTCCAGCAGACCAGCCTGCTCGAACTGGGTGAGCACCCGATAGACCGTTGCCAGCCCGACTTCGATGCCTTCGCTGACGAGAATGCGGTAAACGTCTTCGGCGGCGAGGTGGCGAACTGCGCTGCGCTCGAATAGTTCGAGAATCTTCAGGCGCGGAACGGTGGCTTTAAGACCTTTTTCCTTAAGACTTTGCGGGTCGCTCATGCTTGATTTTCCATTTCAATGGCAGGGGTGAGATGGCCGAATTCGGTTATGATATAACGCTCCGATTGACAATGAGACGTCGCATTTCCCTTTTTCCTATGCCTATCAGCCGAATTCTTGCTTCTGGCCTGGCCATTTTGTGCCTGTCCGCCTGTTCCTATGTGCCCCGCATCGTTACCGAATACCGGATCGACGTGCAGCAGGGTAATGTCCTCAACCAGGAAATGGTTTCGCAACTTAAACCGGGGCAGACCCGTGAGCAGGTGCGTTTTATCCTGGGGACGCCGATGCTGACCGACATGTTCCACGCTAACCGCTGGGATTATGTCTATCGTTTGCAGGATGGGCGTACCAATGCGGTTGAAACCCGCCGCCTGACGGTGTTCTTTAACCAGGAAGGACGGCTGGAAAAGGTGCTTGGCGATGTCGAGGTGGGAACGGCGAGCGAACTGACGGCGCCGGTGGCCAAGGTGCAGATGGTTGACCTGGGCAGTGCGCCGGCCGATGGCAAGCCCTTGCCGCCGATTGAAGAAAAGGGTTTCTTTGGACGTATGCTGGAAAAGATTGGATTTTGATATGAGTGAATCGACGGGTTTGCGCATCGGAATTGTTGGCGCTGGCGGGCGCATGGGTCGGATGTTGATCGAGACAACGCTGAAGGATGGCGCGGCGTGGCTGGCTGGTGCTTTCGAAGTGCCGGGGAGTCCGTTTGTCGGCAGGCCGGTTGGCGAACTGGTGGGGATGCCCTGCGACCTCAAGGTTGGCGATGACCTGAATGGCTTGGCGCAGTGTGATTGTCTGATCGACTTCACACGTCCGCAGGGGACGCATGAACATTTGGCGCTGTGCCGTAAACTGGGTGTGGCAATGGTGATTGGCACGACCGGTATTGAGGCCGAGGGCAAGGCAGAGATTGCCGAGGCGGCCAGGGAGATTCCGATTGTCTTTTCGCCCAATATGGCGGTTGGGGTCAATCTCGTTTTCAAGCTGCTCGATACGGCGGCGCGCATCCTGAACCAGGGCTACGACATGGAAATTGTCGAGGCGCACCATCGCCTGAAAATTGATTCGCCCTCGGGTACGGCGCTACGCATGGGTGAGGTACTGGCCGAAGCGGTGGGTCGCGATTTGAAGGAATGCGCCATCTATGGACGTGAAGGTGTGACCGGGGTGCGTGATCCGTCGACTATCGGTTTTGCCACGGTACGCGGTGGCGACATCATCGGTGACCATACCGTCATGTTCTGTGGCATCGGTGAACGCATTGAAATCAGCCACAAGGCAGCGAGCCGTATGCCTTATGCTTTGGGTAGTCTGCGCGCGGCACATTTCCTGTCGGGGAAAAAAAGCGGGTTGTTCGATATGCAGGATGTGCTCGGTTTGAGATAAGAGCCCAATGAAATCCGCCTTGCTCGTCCGCCAGCTCCGGGAAATTTTCGGGGTGGATGGCGAGCCGCAGTTGCGGCAACTGCTGGCGGCAGTGGCGGGCAAAGATGCGGCGCTGGCAAAGAGTCTGGAACGCCTGCTGGTTGCCGCCGACAATACCTACACCCAATACGCCAGTTTGCAACACTGGCAGGCGGAAATTTCCGGCGAAACCTATTCCGACTGGAACATGAAGACCGGTCAGGTGGAATCGGGTCGGCAGTGGAAAGGCCTGCTCGGTTACGAGGCGGAGGATATCGGCAACAGTCTTTCGGCTTGGCAACAGTTGTTGCATCCGGACGACTTGCGGGTTTTGCAGTCGCGTATTGCCGCCCATGTCCAGGGTGGCGAAAAAGTGTTCGATGCCGAATGCAGGATGCGCAACAAGTCTGGCAACTGGGTCTGGGTGTTGCTGCGCGGCCTGGCGACGGCGCGTGATGCCAATGGCGATCCGCTGCGCATGCTGGTCTTGCATCGCGATATTGGTGATGCCAAGGAAACCGAGGTCGCCATGCGTGCTGCCAGGGATACGGCGGAATCGGCAAGCCGGGCACGCGGGGCTTTTCTGGCCAACATGAGCCATGAAATCAGGACCCCGCTCAATGGCATCATCGGCATGACCGAGTTGGCGCTTGATACCGAACTCGATGCCGAGCAGCGTCATTACCTGAAAACGGTCAAGTCTTCAGCCGATTCACTGTTGCGCATCGTTAACGACATTCTGGATTTCTCCAAAATTGAAGCCGGCAAAATGCAATTCGAGGCGATTGCCTTTTCGCTACATGAAGTGATTTTCGACGCGGTGCGCGTGCTGACGGTGGGGGCGCACAAGAAGGGGCTGGAAGTCATTGTTGATATTGCACCCGATGTGCCGGCGCGGGCGATCGGTGACCCGGTTCGTCTGCGCCAGGTGCTGACCAATTTGCTGGGCAATGCCATCAAATTTACGGAACGCGGCGAGGTTTGCCTGGAAGTCCTGGTCGAGAAATTCGAAGGTAATATTGCCCACCTTTGCTTTGTCGTGCGCGACACTGGAATCGGTATTCCTCTGGATAAACAGCAGGCCATTTTTGAAGCGTTCTCGCAGGCTGATGTTTCCACGACTCGCCGTTTTGGCGGAACCGGTCTGGGGCTGGCCATCTGCCAGCGCCTAGTGCAGTTGATGGAAGGGCAGATGTGGCTGGAGAGTGTTGATGGGCAGGGAACCAGCTTTTATTTTTCCGTACCGCTGGCGTGCGAGGCGCTGGTACGAGAGGCTGTCTTTCCGCTCGGTCTGCAGGGTAAGCGGGTGCTGGTGATTGAGGATAATTTGCGGGCAGCGGCGCAGCTTGGCGATTTTTTGCGCGAGATCGGCGTCCAGGCTTCCGTACTTGCCCATGCGGCCGAGGCGCATGAGGCTATCGAACAATCGCGTTTGCATAATTTGCCTTTCGACTTCATTTTGCTCGACGCCAGCATGCCGGACCCCGGCGGATTTGCCCTGGCTGAGGCCTGGCGTTCCAGCGGCCGGCGGGAACGGCTGGTTGTGTTGATCACAGCCGAGAATCAGCGCACTGACTTGGCGCGTTTGCGCGAACTGGGTGTCCGTGCGCATCTGGTCAAGCCTGTCGGGAGACAGGATCTGATCGAGGCGCTGCTGCTGGCGATGGAAACGGTTGAGGTTCCCGAAATTCCGCAAGGAAAGCAGGCAGCAGGTGCATCGGTCGAGTTGTGTGACTTCCAGCTCGACGATGCCCTTGTCGATGAACCGGATGGCCTTGAAATCCTGTTGGCCGAAGATAACCCGGTCAATCAGGAACTGGCGGCCAAGCTTCTGCAAAAACTGCACCATCGGGTCACTATAGCCAATAACGGTGCCGAGGCAGTGGACTGGTTTGAAAACAAGAGGTTTGATGTCATCCTCATGGACATGCAGATGCCGGTCATGGGCGGACTTGAAGCCACAGAAGCCATCCGGGCGCGTGAAATGCGCCGTAGCTGGGTGATGAGCGACGATCTCAAAACCGCCTATATCATTGCCATGACCGCCAATACCATGGAAGGTGATCGCGATAAATGTCTGCAGGCCGGCATGAATGATTTTCTCAGCAAACCACTCACTCCGGGTAGTCTGGAAGCGGTTCTGAAAAAGGCTATAGGGGAAGAGGTCACTGCAACGTTAGCCTCGCTGGGCACTGGTTTGCCTGTTGATGAACTGGTTCTGGATATCAAGTCTGCCTTGAAAAATCTTGGTGATCGCGATTTGCTTGTGCACATGGCGCGCATGATGCTTGATGAATGGAAGGGCAATGTGCTTCGTATCGAAACGGCGCTGCAATCGAAGCAGGCGCAGGAACTGCGCATGCACGTTCATACCCTGAAGGGTTTGCTTTCCATTTTTCACGCGGAAAGAGCGCGGCGGGTGGCGCAGGAGCTGGAAAAATTAAGCATGCAGGGCGGTGATGGTCTTTGGGGACAGTGCCAACAGCTTTTCGACCGACTTATGGCTGAATTGAACACACTGAAACCGGAGATCAAACGCTTCATGCGTGGCGAAAGCGGCTTTTGAATTTGCCGTAAACGGGTGAGTTCGGCTAGAATCCAAAGGTTTGGCCGAATTGGTCGCCGTAACCGCGATTGCCTGCAGGAATGTTGGCTTTTGGCTTGCGGCCAAGCCCCCAGGTATCTTTTGCCCCAAGTTTTTCAGGAGTTTCTTGTGTCCTCGCACGCCCGGCTGTTGCCAGACCATATTCCGGCCCTTCTTGTCCTCGCGGACGGCACCGTTTTCAGAGGCCATTCTATCGGGGCTTCTGGAGTTGTCAGTGGAGAGGTGGTGTTCAATACCGCCATGACTGGCTACCAGGAAATTCTGACCGATCCTTCCTATTGCCGCCAGATCGTTACGCTGACCTGCCCACATATCGGCAATGTTGGCTGCAATGCCGAGGATTTTGAATCCGGCGCCAACTACGCCGCCGGACTGGTGATTCGCGATCTGCCGCCCTTGGCCTCTAACTGGCGCATGCAGCAGTCTTTGCCTGAATACCTCAAGAAGCACGATGTTGTGGCGATTGCCGGTATCGATACCCGCAAGCTCACCCGCATTCTGCGTGAAAAGGGGGCGCAGGCGGGTTGCATCGTTGCTGGTGAAGAGGATCAGAACAAGGCCTTGGAACTGGCTCGACTTTTCCCCGGTTTGGCCGGCATGGATCTGGCCAAGGAAGTGACGGTCAAGTCGGCCTACGAATGGAGCGAAGGCGAGTGGACGCTGAAGGGTTATTTGCCCGGCACCGCGCCACGCTTCAAGGTTGTCGCCTACGATTTCGGCGTCAAGAAGAACATTCTGCGCATGTTGGCGGCGCGCGGCTGCAAGTTGACCGTGGTGCCAGCGCAGACGCCAGCCTCGGAAGTGCTGGTCATGCGACCGGATGGGGTTTTTCTGTCCAACGGCCCTGGCGATCCGGAACCTTGCGATTACGCCATTGCTGCCATTCGCGAGTTTCTTGATCGTGGTGTGCCAACGTTTGGTATCTGCCTCGGCCACCAGTTGCTCGGCCTGGCTTCCGGCGCCAAGACCCGGAAAATGAAGTTCGGCCATCACGGCGCCAACCATCCGGTCAAGGATCTCGATACTGGTCAGGTGCTGATTACCAGCCAGAACCATGGCTTTGCCGTCGATGTCGATAGCCTGCCGGATAATGTGCGGGCGACGCATGTTTCGCTCTTTGACGGCTCTCTGCAAGGCATCGCCCGCACCGACGTGCCAGCGTTTTCCTTCCAGGGTCACCCGGAAGCGAGCCCAGGGCCGCATGATGTGGCCTACCTTTTCGACCGTTTCATCGACACCATGGCGCGTGGCGTAGCTGCCCTGCAGTCGTCCTAGCAAGACAAGAAGAGCCATCATGCCCAAGCGTACAGACATAAAAAGCGTTCTCATCATCGGTGCTGGCCCGATCATCATTGGTCAGGCCTGCGAATTCGACTACTCCGGCGCCCAGGCCTGCAAGGCCCTGCGCGAGGAGGGCTACAAGGTCATTCTGGTCAATTCCAATCCGGCCACGATCATGACCGATCCGGAAATGGCTGATGTCACCTACATTGAGCCGATTACCTGGCAGGTAGTGGCCAATATCATTGCAAAAGAGCGTCCGGATGCGCTACTGCCAACCATGGGCGGCCAGACGGCCTTGAATTGCGCCCTCGATCTGGCGCACCAGGGTGTTCTGGAGCAATACAATGTTGAGCTGATCGGTGCTTCGCGCGATGCCATTGACAAGGCGGAGGATCGCGAGAAATTCAAGGATGCGATGACCAAGATTGGCCTCGGTTCAGCCCGCTCGGCCATGGCGCACAGCATGGAAGAAGCCTGGCAGGTGCAGGCGATGATCGGCTTCCCGACCATTATCCGCCCCTCCTTCACGCTCGGCGGTTCCGGTGGCGGCATTGCCTACAACCCTGAAGAGTTTGAGACGATTTGCAAGCGCGGTCTGGAAGCCTCGCCGACACATGAACTGCTGATCGAAGAATCGCTGCTCGGCTGGAAAGAATTCGAGATGGAGGTGGTGCGCGACAGCAAGGACAACTGCATCATCATCTGCTCAATCGAAAATCTCGACCCGATGGGCGTCCATACCGGCGACTCGATCACCGTCGCACCGGCGCAGACGCTGACCGACAAGGAATACCAGATCCTGCGCAACGCCTCGATTGCGGTGCTGCGCGAAATCGGCGTCGATACCGGCGGCTCCAATGTGCAGTTTGCCATCAATCCCGATGATGGCCGCATGGTCGTGATTGAGATGAATCCGCGCGTTTCGCGCTCCTCCGCATTGGCTTCCAAGGCGACCGGTTTCCCGATCGCCAAGGTCGCCGCCAAACTGGCGGTAGGCTACACGCTGGACGAACTGGCCAATGAAATCACTGGTGGCAAGACGCCGGCCTCGTTCGAACCCTCGATCGACTATGTCGTCACCAAAGTGCCGCGTTTTGCCTTTGAGAAATTCCCGCAGGCCGACAACCGTTTGACCACGCAGATGAAATCGGTGGGCGAAGTGATGGCGATTGGCCGTACTTTCCAGGAATCCTTGCAAAAAGCCTTGCGCGGGCTGGAAACTGGCGTCGATGGCTTTAATTTGAAATCGGTTGATCCCGACACTATCGATGAGCAACTGGCCAACGCCACGCCGGATCGCCTGTGGTACGTAGCCGATGCCTTTGGTGTCGGCATGCCGCTGGAACGGGTTCATCAACTGACTAAAATTGATCCCTGGTTCCTGGCGCAAATCAAGGAAATCGTCGATCTCGAACTGGAAATTGAAAAGTTTGCGCTCGACACGCTGACGGCAGATGAATTGCGCTATCTCAAGCGCAAGGGTTTCTCCGATCGCCGTCTGGCCTATCTGACCAAAACGAAGGAAGCCGATGTACGGGCGTGCCGCCATGCGCTGGGTATCCGCCCGGTGTATAAGCGCGTCGATACCTGCGCCGCCGAATTCGCCACCAGCACCGCCTACCTGTATTCGACCTACGAGGAAGAGTGCGAGGCCGCGCCGACCGACAGGAAAAAAATCATGGTGTTGGGTGGTGGCCCGAATCGCATCGGTCAGGGTATCGAATTCGACTACTGCTGTGTGCACGCGGCGATGGCGATGCGCGAGGATGGTTACGAAACCATCATGGTCAATTGCAATCCGGAAACGGTTTCGACTGATTACGATACTTCCGATCGCCTCTATTTTGAGCCGCTGACGCTGGAAGACGTGCTGGAAATCGTTGCGGTTGAAAAGCCGGTTGGCGTCATCGTCCAGTATGGCGGGCAAACCCCGCTGAAATTGGCGCTGGCGCTTGAAGCCAACGGCGTGCCCATCATTGGCACGACACCGGAATCGATTGACATCGCCGAAGATCGCGAGCGCTTCCAGAAGCTGCTGCACGAACTTGGCTTGAAACAGCCGCCCAACCGCACGGCGCGGACCGAAGAAGACGCGATCCGCATGGCAGAGGAGATAGGCTATCCGCTGGTCGTGCGTCCGTCCTATGTTTTGGGTGGTCGCGCCATGGAAATCGTTCATGAGCAGAAAGACCTCGAACGCTACATGCGCGAAGCCGTCAAGGTTTCGCACGATTCACCGGTGCTGCTCGACCGTTTCCTGAACGATGCTTGTGAGGTCGACGTCGATGCCTTGTCCGACGGTGAGGAAGTCATCATTGGCGGCGTCATGGAACACATCGAGCAGGCGGGTGTCCATTCAGGCGATTCGGCCTGTTCGCTGCCGCCGTACTCACTCTCCAAAGCGTTGCAGGACGAACTGCGTCGTCAGACCAAACTGATGGCCAAGGCTTTGAACGTTTGTGGCCTGATGAATGTGCAGTTCGCCATCAAGGACGAAACGGTTTATGTGCTGGAAGTCAATCCGCGCGCCTCGCGCACCGTGCCTTTCGTTTCCAAGGCCACTGGTTTGCAACTGGCCAAGATTGCCGCACGCTGCATGGCTGGCAAGAGCCTGAAGTCGCAGGGGGTGACGGCAGAAGTCGTGCCGCCGTACTATTCGGTCAAGGAAGCTGTTTTCCCCTTCAACAAGTTCCCCGGCGTCGATACCATTCTCGGCCCTGAAATGAAATCAACTGGCGAAGTCATGGGCGTGGGCGAAAGTTTTGCCGAAGCCTTCGTCAAGTCGCAACTGGCGGCGGGCGTACGCCTGCCGCAGGGTGGGAAAGTCTTTATTTCGGTCAAGGATGGCGACAAGGAAAAAGCGGTGAGTGTGGTAAAAACCCTTTATCACAGAGGATTCCAGATTGTCGCAACGCGCGGCACAGCGCGTTTTATTCATGCAGCAGGAATTCCGGTCACCATTGTTAACAAGGTGGCGGAAGGCCGGCCGCACATCGTCGACATGATCAAGAACAACGAAATTGTCCTGATCATCAATACGGTGGAAGAAAAGCGGCTGGCCGTCCAGGATTCCCGTTCCATCCGGATTTCCGGACTGGCACAGCGCGTCACCATGTACACCACGCTGTGGGGCGCCGAAGCAGCGGCGGAAGGCATACGCCACGGCAGCGGTGTGGTGGTGTATCCTATCCAGACCCTGCACTCACAATTGAATTAACCGCTTTTACCGCAAAGGCGCGCAGGCACAGAGTTCGCGAAGTTTCGTGTTCTTTGCGCCCGGCTTCTTTGCGGTGAAGTTTTTCTGGTTTGTAAAAAATGACTAAAACACCTTTGACTGTTAGTGGCGCCGAGAAGCTGCGCACCGAATTGCACCGACTGAAAACGATTGAGCGCCCGGCCGTTGTGGCTGCGATTGCCGAGGCGCGCGCGCATGGTGATCTCTCCGAAAATGCCGAGTACGATGCCGCCAAGGAGCGGCAGGGGTTTGTCGAGGGTCGCATTCGTGAAGTCGAGAGTAAACTCTCGAACGCACAGATTATCGACCCCAAGTTGCTCGATGCCGACGGCAAAGTGGTGTTCGGCGCCACGATCGATCTGGAAGATCAGGATTCCAGCGAGCAGGTGGTTTACCAGATTGTTGGTGAGGATGAGGCCGACATCAAGGCCGGCAAGCTTTCTGTCGCTTCCCCGATGGCGCGCGCCCTGATCGGCAAATTCGCCGGTGATGTCGCCCAGGTACAGGCGCCGGGGGGGATGCGGGAGTTTGAGATTCTTGATGTGCGCTACGAGTAGGACAAGGCCGGTAAGGGGGCTCTTTCCAGTCTGTCCGTTTTCCCTCAGAAAGCGCTGTTAACATGCTCAAAAAGCTTTTTCAAAAAGCCTTGGTGCAAGGTCCAGACCCCGACCAGTTGAATCCGATCCCTCCGATCAAGCAGATTGTATTCATCAAGAATTTTACCAATGATTCCAAGATATCGGCGGGTGACTACAGTTACTACGACAACGAAGAGGGTTATGATTGCTTTGAAAAGACGGTTCTTTATCACTATTCCTTTAGTAAGGATAGCCTGATCATCGGAAAGTTCTGTGCCATTGCCAGCGGCGTCAAATTTATGATGAATGGCGCTAATCATGTCATCAGCGGCTTGTCGACCTATCCTTTTCCCATTATGGGTAGCGGCTGGGAAAAGCATATCGATGCCAACTGGCCGTTCAAAGGTGATACCGTTATCGGCAACGATGTCTGGATTGGTTACCGTTCTGTTGTAATGCCTGGGGTCAAAATTGGCGATGGTGCAATCGTAAGTGCCATGTCCGTCGTTACAAAGGATGTTGCTCCTTATACGATTGTGGGCGGCAATCCTGCCCGAGAAATCCGTTCCAGGTTCAGCCCTGATATCATCAAGAAACTTTCAATAATTCAATGGTGGAACTGGCCCATTGAAAAAATTACCGAGGCAATACCGGCACTGATGTCGGATTCGATTGAAGAACTGGAAAAAATTTCCGCTTAGGGCTGTGTTGTTCTTGAGCAGGCGTAGGGTAGGCAGTGTGTTGCCCACACGGAAGATGGTGTGCGGAATGAATGGTGAGCAAATAAATTGCCCACCTTACAAAATCAGGTGCCCTGAAAACTGCGCTTTGTTCGGCGCGGTTCTTTGCGCTTGGGTTTGATTGATTTGGCTCTTTCCTCGTCCGACATCGGGCGCCAGACGACGAGGAGTTTGCCGATGTGTTGTACCGGAGCCGCTTCGAGTTGTTCGCAAATAGTGGTCAAATAGGCCTCGCGCTGATCGCGTTCATCGTTGTAGACGCGAATTTTGATCAGTTCGTGGGCTTTCAGGCAGGCGTCGATTTCCTTCAACACGGCTTCGGTAAGGCCGTTCTGGGCGATGGAGACAACAGGATTCAGGCTGTGGGCGCGGGCGCGCAGGGCGCGGACTTCGTCGGTGGTGAGTTGCAGCATTGTTTAACCTTTTTTCAAAACGGTATTTTATCGGATGGCACGAACAAGAACCAGCAAAGCGTGGATGCGCGAACATATTAACGACACTTACGTCCAGCAGGCGAAGGCGGGTGGTTGATCTGGGCGCTACGCCGGGCGGCTGGTCACAGGTGGCCGCCAAGCGGGTGGGCGAAACGGGCAAGGTGATCGCGCTCGATCTGCTCGAGATGCAGCCGATTCATGCTGTTGACTTCATTCAAGGCGATTTTCGCGAGGACGAAGTGGTACGCAAGCTGGAAGAAAAGCTGGCCGGGCGCAAAATTGGCCTTGTTTTATCGGACATGGCACCCAATATGTCCGGGGTGCCGCTGGTTGATCAGGCGCGTGGAATGTACTTGGCCGAGCTGGGGCTGGAATTTTGTCGCCAGCATTTGAAACCGGATGGTGCTTATTTGGTCAAAGTCTTTCAGGGCAGTGATTTTGAGACTTTCGTCAAGGCCATGCGGGAAATGTTTGTAACGGTGGCGACACGCAAACCGAAAGCATCGCGTGATCGCAGTGCTGAACTTTACATGCTGGGGCGTACATTACGCTAGAATGAACGGGTTTTGCTTGACGCAGTAAAAGGAGTGAAAGCTTGAACAACATGTTCAAAAATGTGGCGATCTGGTTGGTGATCGCTCTGGTGGTGATGACGGTGATCAACCAGTTCAACACGCGGCAGGCGACGCCCAATTCCATGGAGTACTCGCAATTCATGGAGGACGTCAGTCAGGGGCGCATTGCCAAGGTGACGATCGAAGGGCGTACGCTCAAAGCCACCACGACCGAGGGCAAGAAGGTCACGGCCTATGCCCCGCAGGATTTGTGGCTGGTTTCCGATCTGCTTAAAAACAATGTCAAGATCGAGGCCAAGCCGGAGGAAGAGCCTTCCTTCCTGGTCAGTCTTTTTGTTAACTGGTTCCCGATGTTGATCCTGATCGGTGTCTGGATATTTTTCATGCGCCAGATGCAGGGCGGCGGTCGCGGTGGTGCTTTTTCCTTCGGCAAGTCCCGGGCGCGCATGATGGACGAGTCGGCCAATGCCATCACCTTTGCAGATGTTGCTGGTTGTGACGAGGCCAAGGAAGAGGTGCAGGAAATTGTCGATTTTCTGCGCGATCCATCGAAGTTCCAGAAGTTGGGTGGCCGCGTTCCCAAGGGAGTGCTCATGGTCGGCAACCCCGGCACTGGCAAGACCTTGCTGGCCAAGGCGATTGCCGGCGAAGCCAAGGTGCCTTTTTTCAGTATTTCCGGTTCCGATTTTGTTGAAATGTTTGTTGGCGTCGGCGCCTCCCGCGTGCGCGACATGTTCGAAAATGCCAAGAAGCACGCGCCTTGTATCGTCTTTATCGACGAAATTGATGCCGTCGGTCGCCATCGTGGCGCTGGGCTTGGCGGCGGTAACGATGAGCGCGAGCAGACGCTGAACCAGTTACTGGTCGAAATGGATGGTTTTGAAGGCCACGCTGGCATTATTGTGGTGGCCGCCACCAACCGCCCCGACATCCTTGATCCGGCTCTGCTGCGTCCGGGTCGCTTCGACCGTCAGGTCGTGGTTCCGCTGCCCGATATTCGTGGTCGCGAGGAAATCCTCAAGGTACACATGCGCAAAGTGCCGATTGCCGGTGACGTCAAGCCGGACATTATTGCCCGTGGCACGCCGGGCATGTCCGGTGCCGATCTGGCCAATCTGGTGAACGAGGCGGCGTTGTTCGCGGCGCGCGGTAACAAACGTTTGGTCGACATGGAAGATTTCGAAAAGGCCAAGGACAAGATTTTCATGGGTCCCGAGCGTAAATCCATGATCATTTCGCCCGAGGACAAGCGCAAGACGGCTTACCATGAATCCGGTCATGCCATCATTGGTTACCTGCTGCCGGGTTGCGACCCGGTGCACAAGGTGACGGTGATTCCGCGCGGACGTGCCCTTGGTCTGACCTGGTCGCTGCCGGAGAAGGATCGATTCAGCCTTTATCGCGAACAGATGCTGGCGCAGATCTGCATGGCTTTTGGCGGGCGGGTGGCGGAAGAGTTGTTTGTGGACGATATTTCGACGGGCGCTTCAGCCGATTTTGAACAAGCCACCGGGATTGCCCGCGATATGGTGACGCGCTATGGCATGTCGGATGTTCTCGGTCCCATGGTTTATGCTGAAAATGATGGCGAAGTGTTTCTTGGGCGTTCGGTGACCACCCACAAGAGCATTTCCGAAGTCACCATGCAGAAGGTTGATGCCGAGATTCGGCGCATTGTTGATGATCAATACTCACGGGCACGTAATCTGCTCGAAACCAATCGCGACAAGGTCGAGGCCATGACCACTGCGCTACTGGAATGGGAAACTCTCGATGCCGAGCAGATTGACGACATCATGAACGGCAAACCGCCGCGTCCGCCCAAACCCTCTTCGGCGACTTCACAACCACCGGCTGCTGGAGATGCACCGGGAGCAGAAACGGGAATTGCGGCTACGGCTTGATTTCAGAAACTGACGACATTACGGGAGGGCATGGCTCTCCCGTTTTCATTATGAAACTTCGCTGCGGAAAATTTCAGCTCGAAACCTCCCGTCCGTTGGTCATGGGTATCGTCAACCTGACACCAGATTCCTTTTCCGGCGACGGTTTGGCCAACGATACGGCGCGGGCTATTGCGCATGCCGAAGCACAGATTGCGGCGGGTGCCGACATGCTCGATCTTGGTGCCGAATCTTCGCGTCCCGGCGCACAGCCGACTTCGTTGGACGAGGAACTGGCACGTCTGTTGCCTGTTTTGCAGGTGCTCAAGGGTTGTGGTGTGCCGCTTTCGGTCGATACCTACAAGCCGGCAGTTATGGCAGCGGCCTTGCAGGCCGGTGCTGACATGATCAACGACATTACCGGCTTTGGCGATGTCGAGTCACTCAAAGCGGTGGCGAACAGTTCCTGTGCGCTGTGCATCATGCACATGCAGGGTACGCCCCGCACCATGCAGAGCCAGCCGGTTTACTGCGATGTTGTGGCAGAAGTCGGCGGTTTTCTGGCCGAGCGCGTCGTTGCCTGTCGGCAAGCCGGCATTGCGGACGAACGTCTGGTGCTTGACCCCGGTTTCGGTTTTGGCAAGACCCTGGCGCATAATCTCGAACTGTTCCGGCATTTGCCGGAGTTGGGCAGGGGATTCCCGCTGCTGGTCGGCGTTTCACGCAAGTCCATGCTGGGCGCGATTACCGGCAAACCGGTTGAAGATCGGCTGACAGCCAGCGTGACAGCAGCAGTCTTGGCGACAGAACGGGGTGCCGCCATCCTGCGCGTACACGACGTTGCTGCAATGCGAGATGCCCTGGCAGTCTGGGCGGCGATTGAAGGGAATAACGACTAAGTGTATTTCAACGCAGAGGCGCAGGGAACGCAAAGTGCCGCAGAGAAGATCAAATTTTCTCTGCAGTGCTCCTGAATCTCTGCGCCTCTGCGTTGAAGATTTTTAAGTTTTGCCAAGGAATACAACGATGAGCAGAAAATATTTCGGTACCGATGGTGTGCGCGGACGGGTCGGGAAAATGCCGATTACTCCTGATTTTGTCATGAAGCTGGGCTACTCGGCGGGCAAGGTATTGATGGCGCGGGATGGCCTGCCAACGGGCGAGCGGCCGGCTGTCTTGATCGGCAAGGACACCCGTCTGTCCGGCTATATGCTGGAAGCGGCGCTGGAAGCGGGGTTTTCGGCGGCGGGCGTTGATGTCTGCCTGGTCGGGCCGTTGCCGACCCCCGCCATTGCCTATTTGACGCGCGCCCTGCGCCTGCAGGCCGGTATTGTCATTTCCGCCTCGCACAATCCCTACTACGATAATGGCATCAAGTTTTTTTCGGCGCAAGGCACCAAATTGCCGGATGACGTTGAAGCGGCCATTGAGGCCGGCATTGATGCGCCGTTTGAATGCGTTGCCCCCGCCGAGCTCGGTCGCGCCAGACGCATTGACGATGCGTCTGGTCGCTACATCGAATTTTGCAAAAGCACTTTTCCCAACGATCTCGATTTGCGCGGCCTCAAGATTGTCGTCGATTGTGCGCATGGTGCCGATTATCACGTCGCGCCGGCCGTGTTTCACGAACTCGGCGCCGAAGTGGTCAGCATCGGTGTGCAGCCCAATGGTCTCAACATTAATGATGGCGTTGGCGCCACGGCGCCCAAGGCACTGAGCAACGCGGTACTGGCTGAAAAGGCCGATCTTGGCATTGCGCTGGACGGCGACGGCGACCGCGTCATGATGGTCGATGCAGCAGGACAGGTTTATGACGGCGATCAGTTGCTTTACGCTATTATTTGCGGCCGCAAACAACGCGCGCCGGTGGCCGGAGTGGCCGGCACCCTGATGACCAATCTGGCTCTGGAACATGCTCTGGGCAAACTGGACATCCCTTTTGGCCGTGCTGCGGTTGGCGACCGTTATGTGCTGGAAATGCTGCAGGAAAAAGGCTGGCTCTTCGGCGGCGAAAATTCCGGCCATATTCTTTGTCTGGATTGCCATACCACGGGCGATGGCGTTATCGCCGCTCTGCAGGTGCTGGCGGCGCTGCGCCAGCAAGGCGGTAGTCTGGCGGAACTCTTGAGTGGCATTACTCTCTATCCGCAAAAACTGATCAACGTCCAGATCGAAAAGGGCTTTGCCTGGCGAGAGCATCCTGCGATTCAAGTCGCCAAATCAGAAGTCGAAGCGCAACTGTCCGGGCGGGGCAGGGTGTTGTTGCGCCCTTCTGGCACCGAACCCTTGCTGCGGGTGATGGTTGAGGGCGAGGATGAGACAGAAGTGCTGGCTTGTGCCGAAAAATTGGTAGCGGCTGTAAGACAAGCACTTTCCGAATAAGCGCTTATCCGCACAGTTCGCAAGCAGTCTCGATTCGATTGCGCCCATTCTGTTTGGCGGCGTAAAGGGCGGCGTCGACGCGGTTGATGAAATCGTAGCCGCTCTCGCTTGGCAAAACTTCGCCACACCCGCCGCTAAGGGTGATGGTGTGTTCCCTGGAGTCAATAACGAAAGTCTCTCGGCCTACTCTTGAGCGGATGCGCTCGGCGATTTGGACAGCGCCTTCCAGGTCGCATTGCGGCAGCAATACGACAAATTCCTCGCCACCGTAGCGCGCGACGAAGTCGATTTCGCGCATCGACTTGAGAATGCGGGTGGCAATTTCTTGCAGAACCTGGTTTCCGGCCGGATGGCCAAAAGTGTCGTTGAAGCGTTTGAAGTGGTCAATGTCGATCAGGATGGCCGAAAGCGAACCATCGCTGCGGTCGCTGTTATATTCGAGGGTGCGGCGCTTGAGTTCCTCCTCGAAGCTGCCGAAATTGTTAAGGCCGGTCAGCCGGTCTTTATGGGCAAGCTGGTTGAGCAAGACGATCTTGCTCTGCAGGTCGCGGTTGAGTATTTCAATCCGGTTTTTCTGCTCTTCCACCAAAGCGTGTGCTTCGGCGTTGCGGATGGCGGTGCTGATATACGAGGCGAGCAATTCGATCAGCGCCAGATCGGATTCCGGCAATTTGGCGGGCTGGTCAAGCGTGCCGAGCCAGAGTATGCCGATCGGTTGTCCGTTCAGGCAGATGGGAACCAGAATCAGGGTGCGCATGGTTCGCAGCAGTTCAATCGATTCTGAATCCTTTTTGGTCATTGTCAGATGAGTGATTTGAGCGACATCGTCGAACAGGAAGCGTTGGTTGTTGAGGAAGGCAATTGAGGTGGTGCTGTCGGGAACAGTGATGCCATAGCGCGTGGTGGCGCGGAAGCTCTCGAAGGGTTCTTGCAAGTGGTGAAAATGATCGCTGAAAGCAATATGGACAATTGCCAGTTCTTCCTGTTTGGCCATCAGAATACCGACCATATCAAAGCCAAAGCGCTTCAGGAAGCGTTTGCTGATCAGGGAGTAGACCTCCTCGACACTGATGATGCTGTTCATTGCCGTGATGAAGGCGATATGCTGACGGATTTCTTCGTGCATGGCCTTGATCTTGCGCCCCCAGTCCGAGAACAACTGGTGTTGCCAGAGCGCCCGGATTTGCCAGGCGTAGTCCTGCGCGATCTGCGAAATTGTTTCAGAGAGAGTGAGTTCAAGAAGATGGTGATGGCTAAAAACACTAACGACGCCAATGATCTGGGGTTTTCCACTGATCGAGCTGGCCATCAGCGGAATTACCAGCAGGCTGCGCATTTTCATGTTCTGGAAGCGCATTTGCGTATTGACGCCAAAGATGCGTCGATTGTCGGCAGTGACCAGGATCGGACGACCACTACGGAAAACCTCCATATTGACGTCGGGTTGGTCAAACTGGTGGTGATAGCCGCGGTAGATCTTTTCAACGGCGACCAACTCCTCGCCTAGTTTCAGGTGGGCGGTGACCAGCGTCTGGTTTTCCTCGTTGGCCAGGATGATCGCGCAGCCGTCAACCTGGGGTAGGGAAAACAGACGCGCGCCAAAATGCTCAAACAATTCCGGCAGGCTGGTCGAAGGCACGGATTGCGCTGCCGAAAAATGTCCGTAGTCGACACCGGCAAAGCTGGTGATGCTTTCGATATTTTGCCCGGCAAGCCAGGCGAGCCGACCTTCGAGCTCGTGAACCCGCTCTTGCAATAGCGCTGCGTCAGCGCTGCCCTGGGCCGCCGTCCCTGCCATGTTCCTCCTATGGTGCTGATTGTTTTTAGTTTGTTTGCAATCATAATCTTTTTTGATTCAGCATGAAAACATCCAGCACGATTCAAAAAGACAGGATTCGCTGCTTGTCCGACAGGCGGTCAGCAGACAATATTTTCGCGGCGGCTGCACTCTTCCAGCAGGTAGGCAATGGAGCGATAGGGACGTCCGGTTTCTGCAGTTAGGCCGATTTCGCAGGTACGGTTGGTCGAAACGCCTTCGCGGCAGTTTTCCGGCAGGTGCACCCGGCGCAGGGCGTGTACGTTGAGTTCTGGCACGACAAAACCGCGATCGCCGGCAAAGCCGCAGCAACTGACTTCGGTCAGTTCGATCACTTCGTTGGCGCAGGCGGCGGTCAGGCGGCGCAGTTTGTCCTCCGAGGCCGAGGTGCGGACGCTGCAATTGATGTGCAGAGCCACTGGTCCGGTTTTGCGGGTAATGATCAGGCGGGGTAGCAGGGCGTCGTGGGCGAATTGGTGAAAGTCGAGCACTTCCAGGCGGCCAGCCAGTTTTTTCTGCATGCGCGCTGAGCAGGTACTGGCATCCATAATGACTGGATAAAAACCGCCTTGGCCGTCGTCGGCAGCTTTCAGAAG
>JAGTRX010000084.1 GCA_018262285.1 Pseudomonadota bacterium
ACTAAACACACGGCCCCGAAAAAGACACAAATTCAAAACCCCCATGGAGGTCTATCATGGGTCCTGAGACTTGTTGCACTTCAACGTTGAATCTAAGGCAGCAATTGCCTGAGTTGCTCGCTCAGTCCGTTCAATGCCCCGAAAGTCTCCTGGCTGCGATCAAACTGGCTCACCAGACGCTGCATGAAATTATTGACAAAGTCCATCAGGAAGGCTTCCTGCTTTTCAGTCAATCCCAGGTGAACGAACGAATCCATCAAACCCTTTTCGAAATCGAAGATCAGCAAGGAACGCAGGTTTTTATCCTGCTCATGGGAGTGCTGCAAATCGGTAATGGAATCTCGAATGCTTGCCATGGCATTCAACACCACCTCTTGGCTGCGCCGATTGGCCATCTCGATTTCAATGGCGCGCAGGCGTGAATCAGCGCCTTGGACGGCGATGGAAAGATTGTCGCGCAAACGCCCGCAGTAATCGGGGTCATTCAGCGGCAGGTTGTTGACCATGAGCGAAACCCGCTCGAAATTATGCACGGCGCGATTCTTGAATTCGAAAATACGATCCATCTTGCTGACGTGATCGAGCACCGAGGATTCCAGCGGCAAATTAATCCCGGCAGCGCTGCGCGTCATCTTGTTGCCGCCAATGCGGGTTTGCACCGCACCGTCAAGACGGTAGCGCTGCATGAGCCGCAGCAGACCTTCGGCAACCTCCTGTTCGCTTTCCCAAGCAATCAATTCGCTCATGAACTGCAAGGCAATACCGCCTTCGTCCATGCCGGCCAGAGCCAGGGTAGATAGATATTCGGCCGATTCGATTTGTTCTTCGAGGTTTTTTCGGCTGCGCGCAATCTGTTCCGCTACGCGCACTTTGCGTCGCAATTCCTCAGGATTAAAAGGCTTGACAACAAAGTCCTCGCCACCAGCCTCATAACCCTTGAGGCGTGCTTCACTGCTCTCGTGGCTGGAAACAAAAGTTACGGGAATGCGGTTTAGGGCGAAATCATCCTTGATCTGGCGGCAGAAGGTATAACCATCCATTCCCGGCAGGCTGACATCAAGCAGAAACAGATCCGGTTTGTTTTGCTCCAGTCGTGGCAGGCAGGCTTCAACGCTGTCGAAAGTCTCCACGCCGTATTCTGACTCAAGAACCGTTCGGATCATTTCGAGCGTGGCGGCATCGTCGTCGACAACAAATACCCTAAAAAAATCACTCATTTTGCCTCCGCCTCTATCGTGTCATTGATTGCCTGGCAAATGCCATGAATCACTTCCTGTGTTCTTGCAAGTGGCTCGGCTGCCGGCATACCCTTGTACAGCGCATCCTCCAGCGTTGTGGCGGCAAGTTGGGCGCTATTGGCACCAAGCATTCCGGCCCTGCCGCGCAAGGCGTGCGCCAGTTTGCGCGCACCATCGCTATCGCCGCGAATCAAGTGCTCGGAAATTTGTGACAGCATTTGCGGCGCTTCTGTCGTAAAGGTCAGCAGCCAGTGACGATAACGTTCGACATTGCCGGCAAGTCGTGACAGGCCGGCACGGGTATCGATGCCGGCGATGGCTGGAAAGCCTGATCCTGAAAGATTGCCACTGGCGACCAGCGGTTGTTGTTTTATGCGCGGAATCCACTTGGCAAGGATGTTGTAGAACTTGTCGTTGTCAAAGGGTTTGCCGATATGGTCATTGAATCCGGCGTCAAGACTCCTGCGCTTTTCATGCTCCATGGTGTGCGCCGTCAAGGCAATTATCGGCAAATCGGTGAATTGGGCCCATTGCCGGATTTGCTGTGTCGCCGTCAGCCCATCCATCACCGGCATCTGGATATCCATCAGGACGAGATCAAAGGCCGAGCGGCCTTCCGCCTTCAACAAACCAATGGCTTCCTGACCATCCTTGGCCATGGTCGGGGTAATACCGACAGCCCTGAGCAGAGCTTCGACGATTTCAAGATTTCCCGGTTGGTCATCGACCGCCAGTATGCGCACATCGCGAAAGTGCAGCGCTTCTGCCTCTGTTTGCTGGTCGGGCTTGTCCGCCATGACTGCCTCCACATTGCCCGTCTGCAGCCACAGGCGAACATTGAAAATCGATCCGCCGCCGGGGCGTGGTCTGGTGGCAATGCTGCCATCCATCATTTCCGCCAAACGCTTGCAAATGGCCAGACCGAGTCCGGTTCCGCCAAATCTGCGCGTAATGGAATTGTCGGCCTGTGAAAAGGGCTTGAACAGTTTTTCGGCATCAGCGGGGCTGATGCCGATGCCTGTGTCCTCCACCTCGATGCCGAGGCAGACCCGGTCGGATTCGCGCGCCACCATGCTCATGCGAGCCTTGATGTGACCGCTGGCAGTGAATTTGACGGCATTGTTGAGCAGGTTGAGCATAATTTGTTCAACGCGCATCGGGTCACCAATCAAAACGTCCGGTACGCTTTCGTCAGCGTCGAGGATTAGTTCCAGTCCCTTGCTCTCGGCGTGAAGGGCAATCGCTGCCCGGCAGTGTTCAAGCACTTGGCGGGGGTTGAACGTTACGTTTTCAAATTCCAGATGTCCGGCGACGATTTTCGACAGGTCAAGAAGATCATTGATGATCCCGGCCAAGTTTTTTCCGGCACCGGTGATCTTGTCGAGATAGTCGTTCAGTTTGGGATCATCGCTGATGCGCCGGGCGAGATCGGACAGGCCGATGACAACATTGAGCGGGGTGCGCAGCTCATGGCTGACATTGGCCAGGAATTCATCCTTGGCGTGATCGGCAAGCAATGCCGCCTCCAAGGCCTCCGACAACTGAGCGGTGCGCTCCTGCACGGTTTCTTCCAAGTGGAGCCGATAACGCTCAAGTTGTTCGATGAAATTCTTGCGCTCTGTATCGTCTTCCTTCACGGCAAGATAGCGGGTGATTTTTCCAGTTTCATCATAAACTGGCGAAATGCTGGCGTTTTCCCAGTAAAGCTCACCATTTTTCCTGCGGTTTCTCAGCACGCCCTGCCAGTTCTTGCCTGACATCAGTGCCTTCCACATCTCCTGGTAAGTCTCGGCCGGGGTTTCGCCAGACTTCAAAATGCGTGGGTTTTGGCCAATGATTTCCTCCCGGGTGTAGCCGGTAATGTCCAGGAAGGCCTGATTGGCATATTCTATTTTGGCAGCCGGGTCAGTGATGACAATGGAAACAGGGCTTTGCTCGGCCGCCATCAGTAATCGCTGCGCTTTCTGCCTTGAAGCATGCGCTTCGGAAACATCAAGGTAACACCAGACGCTGCCTTCGTGCGGATTCGCCGGATCAATGGCGTTACCGCTAAAGACGCCCCGTATAAGACTGCCGTCTTTTCGCAGCAGGTTGGTTTCTTCCCAATAGCTGTTGTTCTTTGCCAAGGAGGCATAGGCTGCCTTGCCAAATTTTTCATAATCTTCCTGACTCTGGAAGATATGTCGGGTTGACTGGTTATTCATCTCGCCTTCGTCATAACCGAAAATTTCTTCCATGCGGCGATTGCATGAAACCACTTTGCGAGACCTGACGATGGCAATACCCACTACGGCATTGCGTAGCATCGTATCCTGTTGCAAGCGAATCAGGCGCAGTTCATCCTCCTTTTCCTTACGTGCCGTGATGTCCTGGAAAGCGCCGCGCAATAGAACGGCTTTGCCATTCTCGACTAGCGGCTTGGCCTGAGCGCGTACCCAAATGCGCCTGCCTTTTGCCGTGATAAAGGGTAATTCAAGGTCAAAGGGAATGCCTTCCTCAATGGCCTGCTGCATTGCGTACTGAATAATCGGCTGAGCTTCCGGGGTGTAAAACATGAGTGTGTCATGCAATATCGGCTGGCTTTCAGGGTCGAGCTCATGGATGCGGTAAACCTCTTTTGTCCAATAAAGCGCCATGTTGCGCAGGTCGAGTGACCAGCCGCCAACCTGCGCAATCTCGGCCATTTCCTCCAGCATTCCGGATTGAATGGCGGTCTTTTCCTCCACCTGCTTGAGGTGTGAAATATCGAGCACGGTGACAACAAAGAATTCCACTGCACCTGTTGATGAACGCACGCAGTTGAGGTTGACCTGGGCAAAAAGTGCCGAGCCGTCCTTGCGCAGATAACGTGCCTCGCCGGAGAGGGAATCGACTTCACCTCGCACTAGGCGCTCAACCCGGCTTTCCGCTGCCGCAATATCGTCCGGATGAATCAGGTCACGCCAGGTTTTTTCGGCAAATTCGGCAGGTAAATAGCCCAGCATGGCGCACATCCGGTCGTTGAATTTGAGCCAGCCACCCGTTGACGGTGAGGTCAGGGTCATTCCGACAAAGGGTTGTTCGAAAAAATGGGACAGCGAGCGGGTGGCTTCTTCCTGGAGCTGTTTCTGCTCGGCAAGCCGACGTCGTTGCCAACGCCAAAGCAGCAAATAAAGTAAGCCGCTGGTAATCACGACATAGGCCAGACCTTTGGCCAGTTCGAGATGCTTTTGCAATGCCGCATCGGCTACCGAAAAGCTTAACAATGCGCCTGAAACGACAATCCATGCTGCACCGACAGCCGCGTAAATCAGGGCTATCGAAGCTGGGCTTAGGCGAAAATGCAAGCGTTTGAATAAATTCACTTCACACCCCTTCACGCCAAATCAACAGGAAGAATATTATCGGCTATGCTAACGCCTACAATCCGAGAGCGCCCAAATCGATGGAAAGCAAAAAAACCAGTTCTCAAACCGTATTCGTTATCGAGGATGATCATGGAATGGTTACGCTTTACCATGACCTGCTGTCTTCCATTGGCGTTTCGACCCGGTTTTTTTCCAACGGTGAGGATTTTTTCCGTTTCTGGTCCAAGGATTTGAAAGGCGGGCTTATCGTTGATCTGCGCATGCCGGGCATGAGTGGCATTGAAATATTGCGCCGTCTGCAGACTCTGGGTTCGCACCTGCCCGCAATCGTCGTGACCGGTTATGGCGAAATCCGTACCAGTGTCCAGGCCATGAAATTGGGCGCCATCGAATTTCTGGAAAAACCTTTCGCCAATTCCGAATTGATCGATGCGGTTCAGACCATGCTGAACCATGTCCATCAGCAGGTGCTTGATCAAAATGTGCGCAGCGAAATCGAAGCCAGCTTGAGCGCGCTGTCTTCGCGCGAACGCGAGGTTGCCGAATTGATTGCGCGTGGTTTGACCAGCCGGGAAATTGGCGAGTTGCTGTCGATCAGTCCGCGCACGGTGGACGCGCATCGCGCGCAGGCGCTGATCAAGACCAATTGCTCGACCTCGGTGGAATTGGCAACTTTGTTCTCGCGCTTTTCGGAGCAGGGAAGGCATTGATTTCCCATCCCACGGTGCAAAATTGCGACCGAAGACAGGCAGGGTTGAGCCGGCAGTTGGCACTTCGTGGCTAACTGCAGGGCAATCCGCTTCTCTTGTTGTCATTTGGCAGGCCACGGTGTGAAAACCTCTTTCTCGAACAATATCTCAGTTAGCCGTATTTGACCTTTATGGCGCCATCGCCGGCATTGGCGATGATGCGTAGCTGTCTACGTAGATTTACGTTTACATCCCAGTCGTTCACCAAGGTAGTCTGACGCTGCAGTTAAAAACGCATGGCGTTAAAGGAAACTCGGATGAAAACAATTTTTCTGGTGGATGACTCCACCACCATATTGCTCAGTATTTCCAGCATTCTCACCAAGGCCGGATTTGCCATCGAAAAAGCCTCCAATGCCGAAGATGCGCTGAAAAAATTCAAATCCGGTGTCAAGGTCGATTTGCTGATTTCCGACCTCAACATGCCTGGCATGAACGGCATCGAACTGATCAAGCAGGTCAGGCTTTTGCCGGACTACAAGTTCATGCCCATCCTTTTCCTGACCACCGAGTCGCAGCAATCCCGCCGAGCCGAGGCCAAGGCTGCAGGGGCTTCTGGCTGGATCGTCAAGCCGGCAACGGCGGATGATTTGCTCAACACCATCAAGTTGGTATTGCACTAGCACGTACGACACCGGCTGCTGCTGGCGGTGCGCAAAAGGGAGATAAAAACATGGCAACGCAACAATGCCTGGCAATTAACGATGATTTGACCATCTACAACGCCCAGACGCTCAAACAAAAACTGGTTGGCGCCATCAATAAATACAAGCTTATTGAACTTGACTTGTCCCAGGTCAGCCAGATTGACAGCGCCGGCCTGCAGTTGCTTATTTTCGCCAAACGCGAGTCGACACGCCTGAACAAGGAAATTCGCATTGTCGCCCACAGCAAGGCAGTGCAGGAAACCATCGACTTTTGCAACCTGGCCACTGATTTTGGTGACCCGGTAATCATCACTGCCAGCGAAAATCACTAGAGGGTCACAATATGGACGAATTGACCGGCGCATTTATTCAGGAGGGGCGCGAGCAACTTGCCGAAATGGAGCAAGGTTTGCTCAAGCTGGAACAATCTCCCGGTACGGACGAGGAAATCAACGCCATTTTCCGTGCCGCCCACACCATCAAGGGCGCTTCCGGTGTGATCGAGTGCCCCTATATCGGTAGCTTCATGCACTTGGTCGAGAATATCCTGGATCGCCTGCGTACCGGTGACCTGAGCCTGAATGGCGATCTGGTTGGCCTGTTGCTGCGTTGCTGTGACCATCTCGGCGTGCTCATTGATGTTCTGGCGAGTGGCGCAGCCAATCCAAATGACCAGCAAAAGAATACGGGTGACGCCCTTTTGGATGAACTGGCCGAATACAACGGCAGCCCAAAACCTGGTAACAGCGTTGTCGAGCACGAGGCTGAAGTCGAATCGAGCGGTGGCGGTGTCTTCATCACTGACAGTTGGCACATTTCCGTTCGTTTTGGCCTCAATGTTCTGCGCGGCGGCATGGATCCTCTTTCCTTCCTGCGCTATCTGGCTTCTCTGGGCGAAATCCTGCACATCACGACATTGGCGGATGCCATGCCGGCAGGCGATGAAATGGATCCGGAATCCTGCTACCTCGGCTTCGAAATCCGTTTCCAGAGCCGTGCCAGCAAGAATGATATTGAGCGCGTTTTTGAATTTGTGCGTGACGAATGCGAACTGCGCATTCTGCCGCCCAACAGCAAGGTTGGCGAATACCTGCAATTGATTGAGGATCTGCCGGAAGACAGCATGCGCATCGGCGAAATGCTGGTGCGTTGCGGCGCCCTGACTCAGTCCGAACTGGATGAAGGCTTGGTCGACCAGATGAAAAGCAGCCAGGCCAGCATGCGAGAAGGCGAAGAAGCGTTACCGCCGCCACCGCTGGGCGAAATCCTGGTCGAACACAAGGTGGTGCAGAAGGAAGTGGTCGAGGCCGCCATCAGCAAGCAAAGTAAAGTCAATGAAAAGAAGACGGTCGATGCCCGCCTTATCCGTGTTCAGGCCGACAAGCTCGACCAGTTGATCAATCTGGTCGGCGAACTGGTGATCGCCGGCGCTTCAGCCAACCTGCAGGCGCAGAAAACCGGAATTTCCGACCTGATGGAATCGACTTCGGTACTGTCAAGACTGGTCGAGGATATTCGCGATTCCGCCCTGCAATTGCGTATGGTGCAGATTGGCGAAACCTTCAGCCGCTTCAACCGCGTTGTGCGCGATGTTACCAAGGAATTGGGCAAGGAAATTGAGCTGGTCATCACCGGCGCCGATACCGAGCTGGACAAGACTGTGGTGGAAAAGATCGGTGATCCGCTCATGCATCTGGTCAGAAATGCCATCGACCACGGTATCGAGGCTGCCGATGTGCGAGAGGCGCACGGCAAGTCACGGCAGGGTCGGCTGGAACTCAATTCATTCCACGATTCGGGCAGCATCGTCATTGAAGTGCGCGACGATGGGGGTGGTATCAACCGCGAAAAGGTTTTGAAGAAAGCCATCGAGCGTGGCTTGGTGCAGCCGGGGCAGTCACTGACTGATCAGGAAACGCTCAATCTCATTTTCGAGCCCGGATTCTCCACCGCCGATCAGGTCACCAGCCTTTCCGGTCGGGGTGTTGGCATGGATGTCGTGCGCCGCAATATCCAGAGCCTGCGCGGTACTGTTGACGTAGTCTCGCATGAAGGCGAGGGCTCGACCTTTACTATCCGTCTGCCACTGACCCTGGCCATTATCGACGGCTTTCTGGTTAGCGTCGGCAAGGCGGCCTACGTCATTCCGCTTGATATGGTCATCGAGTGTATCGAACTCAAGGAAAACACCAACGATCGCGATTACCTCAATCTGCGTGGCGAAGTGCTGCCCTTTGTGCGTCTGCGCCAGATGTTCGAGATCGAAGGTGAAGTGCCGCCACGCGAAAACATTGTGGTCGTCCAGTACGCCGGGCAGAAAGCGGGCATCGTCGTCGACGAACTGCTGGGCGAATTCCAGACCGTCATCAAACCGCTGTCGAGCATCTTCCGTCATCTGCGCGGCATTGGCGGTTCCACCATTCTGGGCAGCGGCGATGTGGCGCTGATCCTTGATGTGCAATCCCTGGTGCAGCACAGCGCCCGCATCGAGGAAAGAGAAATGGGTACGTCCGCGTTGTTGCGGGCAGCGGCTCAAAATTGAGTTGGTTAAATTTGAATTTCAGGCAACACCACAGGAGAGTGACATTATGTTGAAAAACTTGAAAATTGGTACCAAGCTCGCGGCCGGTTTCATCTTTGCCATTTTGGTACTGCTGGTTGTCGCCGGGGTGAGCATTTCGCGTCTTAACACCCTTGCCGCAGAAACCCATACGCTGATTAACGGCCACCTGCCCAAAACAGTCATGGCCAACGATGTTGGCGAAGCCATTAATTTGGTTGCACGCGCCCTGCGTAATGCTGCCTTGCTGAAAACCGACGACGATATCCGCAGGGAGCTGGATCGGGTCACAGAGGCTCGCAAAATGGCGACGGATCGCTTGGAAAAGCTCGATAAGGCATTGGTTACCGAAAAGGGCAAGGAGTTGCACAAAGCTGTAATGGAAGCGCGTGCCAAGTACGCACCTTTTCAGCAAAAAACTATCGATTTGTTGAGCGCGGGCAAAAGAGATGAGGCAGTCGTCATCTTGATGGGCGATTTGCGCATCACACAGGCTGAATACATTCGGGCGATTGAAAACCTGAGCCATTATGTAGGCTCGGTGATGCAGAAACAGGGTGAGGAAGCCGAAAAAATGGTGGCTTCGACGACATACCTGATGATCGTCATCTCTGTGATTGCGATCCTTCTCACGGCGATCCTCGGGTATTTTATCGCCCGCAGTATCACCCAACCATTGCGCGAAGTAATGAAGGTGGCCGATGCGCTGGCCGATGGTGATCTGACGGTCAGAATCGATGTCAATTCCAAGGACGAGACCGGCATGTTGAAACAATCCATGAGCAACATGGTTGGCAAATTGTCGTCGATCATCAGTGAGGTAACGACGGCGTCCGATGCTCTGAACAACGCGGCGGGGCAGGTATCGGCTACGGCGCAGTCCTTGTCGCAGGCGTCAAGCGAGCAGGCGGCTTCGGTTGAGGAAACGACAGCTTCGCTGGAGCAGATGACGGCTTCGGTCGACCAGAACACCGAAAATGCCAAGGTCACTGACAATATGGCAACCAAGTCGGCCAAGGAAGCCGTCGAGGGTGGTGAGGCAGTTGGCAAGACGGTTGATGCCATGAAGTCGATAGCCGACAAGATCGGCATTATTGACGACATCGCCTACCAGACCAATCTGCTGGCGCTAAATGCTGCCATTGAAGCCGCACGTGCAGGCGAACATGGCAAGGGCTTTGCCGTTGTGGCGGCCGAAGTGCGCAAGCTGGCCGAGCGCAGTCAGGTGGCAGCGCAGGAGATCGGCACACTGGCCGGTTCGTCAGTGAAAATGGCCGAACGCGCCGGAAGTCTGCTTTCCGAGATGGTGCCAACCATCCAGAAAACTTCCGATCTGGTGCAGGAAATCGCTTCGGCTTCGGAAGAGCAATCTTCCGGTGTTGGTCAGATCAACAGCGCTATGGCGCAACTCAACAAGGCGACGCAGCAGAATGCTTCGGCTTCTGAAGAATTGGCAGCTACCGCCGAGGAACTGGGTGGTCAAGCCGGACAGTTGCAGCAGTTGATGTCCTTCTTTACCATCGATCAACAACGCAGTTCCGGAACTGCAGCATTCAGTACTCACGCCAGCCGCGCTACACCTGCCAAGGTATCACGCAAACCGGCTGGCAAACGTTCTACCTCGGTGGATGAATCTGATTTCGAGAAGTTCTAAGGGGAGACGGCTATGGGACAACTGGTTCAACAGAGCCAAGCGAGCAAGACCGCCATTGCCAAGGCGGTCGAGGCCGCCCCGCAACAGTATCTCACCTTCACTTTGGGCGGCGAGATGTTTGCCGTCGCCATCCTGAACGTCAAGGAGATTATTGAATACGGGGCGATTACCGAAATTCCGATGATGCCGAACTTCATTCGCGGAGTGATCAACCTGCGCGGTGCCGTGGTGCCGGTCATTGATCTATCCTGTCGCTTTGGCAACAAAGCAACTGAGGTGGCAAGACGAACCTGCAATGTCATCATCGAGTTAAATGACGGCGAGGCTAGTCAGGATGTTGGGATTATGGTCGATGCGGTTTCCGAAGTGCTGGAAATTGCCAAGACCGAAATCGAGCCGCCACCAGGTTTTGGCGCCAAGATCCGTACCGATTTCATTTCCGGCATGGGCAAGGTGAATGGCAAATTTGTCATCATTCTCAACGTCAACAAGGTGCTTTCCATCGAGGAAATCGCCATGCTTTCAAAGATGGGTGATAACGAGTCGCTAGTGACCGAAGCTGGTGGCTAGGTGTTTCACGAAAACTCGTCACGCCGGCTTGTGCCGGTGTGACGAAGAATTATGCCCGCACGGGACAAAGTGCGCCTTTGCTTCAATAGAAATAATGACAGCATTTATTGCTGATGTTCTGCCGGATCAATGGACTACGCCAAACTCTCCTCGACCGAAATCGAACGTATGTCCCGCAGCATCGGGCCGGGCGGCTGTGTCATCGAGTCGGCTCGTCCCATTTCGACTCTGCTGGGTTCTTGCGTGTCGGTCTGTCTCTTCGATACCGGTATGCAAATTGGTGGCATGAATCATTTCATGCTGCCGCAAATGAGCAAGAGCCGGCATAGTGACGAAGATACCCTGCTGGCTGGCGATGCCTGCATGGAGGCCTTGCTGAATTCGATGCTGGCGCGCGGTGCAGCAAAGCACCGTATCAAAGCCAAGGCCTTTGGCGGCGGCAATGTTATTGATTGTAATTTGCCCAGCACATTGTCCATCGGCAAGCGTAATGCCGATTTCACGGTGGAATGGCTGGCGCGCGAAGGCATTCCGCTGCTGGCCTCTGATTTTCTCGGGCCATGGTCACGCAAAATTCTCTTTGTGCCACAAAGCGGCGATGCCTACTGCAAACGCATGGATTCGCGCATGGTTAACGCTGATTCATTGAAGCGCGAAGAAGAAGCCTATGCTGCCTCGCTTCTCAAGAAACCAGCGCCAGCCGAGAAGAAGATCGAGCTG
>JAGTRX010000019.1 GCA_018262285.1 Pseudomonadota bacterium
AACATGGCATCCTCCTTCTTGGTGGAAATGGGATGCCGTTAGTCTCTCAGCTCCCCACCTTTTTGGAGAACTTGTTGCACTTACTTTGTGAATCCGCGAACAGCAACAACAACAGGGGACAGACCACGATTTTTCTCATCACCTTTTCCAGTTTCATCACGCCACCTTTTTCCAAAGTTTGTCATTCGCAGTAATTGTTTTTCGTGCCGATTCTTTTTCGGCCACGTCTTGAAATCCAGCTTTTAACTTCAGTCCCATCGAAGCTATTTCCCTTTGCCATATCCTCATCATTCCTCCACCACCCCCATCTGTTTCACCCCGCGCTGTTCGCTCCCCGCGCCAAGCTGAATGACCTCATCCACTTGCAACCCTCTCGGAATCTGGTAGGTAATGAAGAGCATGGTGACCTTGCCCTTGAGCTTGTTGATGGTCTTGGCAAAGTGTTCCGCCGTCTGCTGGTCGAGATTGGAAACCGCCTCATCGAAGATCAGCACCTTCGGGCGTTTGAGTAGTGCTCTGGCAATAGCCAGTCGTTGCAGTTGCCCGCCCGATAGCCCCACCCCACGTTCGCCGATTTCGGTCTGGTAGCCGTTGGTCAGTCCTTCAATCGTCTCGTGTATCTCTGCCGCCTTACACGCAGCAATCACATCGTCAAAGCTGGCATGCGGATGTGCCATGACCAGGTTGTCGTAGATCGTTCCGGCAAAGAGGATGGTTTCTTGTGGGACGACGCCGTAAACGTTTCTCAGTTCATTAGCCGCCATGTAGCGGATGTCTTTACCATCCAGGGCGATATACCCTTCGCTGGGCGGGTAGAAGCCCAGCAGCAGTTTGCCCAGCGTGCTCTTGCCACAGCCCGACGGCCCCATGATCACGGTGAGGTGGCCGGGCTTGAAGCGCAGATTGAGCTTCTGGTAGAGCCAGGGGTGATGTTCGCTGTAGCGGAAGGCGAGATCGTTGAGGGTGATTTCGCCTTTGCCTTTGTTCTCACGTTGCGGGGTCAGGGTATGCGGTTCCTGCGGCATGTCGAGAATGTCGCCCAGGCGTTTGACGGCAATATCGGCTTGCTGGAATTGCTGCCAGAGCCCGACCAGTCTGAGCATGGGTTGGCTCATACGGCTGGCGAACATCTGGAAGGCGACGAGCATGCCGACCGTGAAGCCTTCGTTCTTCATCACCAGCAGAGCGCCGACGATGAGGATGGAGAGCGTCATCACTTGTTCGATACTGTTGGCGATGACGTTGTAGGTGTTGCCGACTTGTTTGGTGGCAAAGCCAGAGGCCAGGTATTGGGCCAGGAGATCGCCGTACTTCTTGTCGATGTCCGGTTCCATCTGCAGGGATTTGACGGTGGCCATACCGGCGACGTATTCGGTGAGGAAGGCCTGATTGCGCGCACCGAGCATGAACTGGCGGTTGAGCTTTTCCCGGAAGACGGGGACAACGAGAAAGCTGATGATGCCGACCAGACCAATCAGCCCCAGGGCAATGAGGGAGAGTTGCCAGGAGTAGGCGAACATCACGGCCAGGAAGATGAGCAGGAAGGGTAGATCGAGGCAAAGGGTGACGGCAGCGCCGGTGATGAATTCGCGGATGGTTTCGACGCCGTGCAGACGGGCGATGAGGGTGCCGGTGGGGCGGTGTTCGAAGTAGGGTAGCGGGATTCTGAGCAGGTGGCGGAAGACTTGGGAGCCGAATGGCTCTGGGTGATCCTGAATTGCCAACGTTCCGTTCATGCGATTCCTCCGGAGCATGACGTTACACTGGCAATCGAAAAATGACAAATGCCGGATGCTTTGGGCTTAACAATTCCTGATTAGCAATGAGCGCCAGCCAAATAGCCAAAGCCGATAAATTCGTCATTCCGGCGAAAACCGGAATCCAGAAAGCACGCTTGAGGCAGTCCTGGATTCCGGCCTACGCCGGAATGACGGTTCGAACTTTTTTGGCACCAGGAATCGCCAAGCTGACGCTCGCTTCTAATCAGGTAACAATTTGCCACACCGGCGTAGGCCGGTGTTCAGTTCGTTGATTTTCCTGGATTCCGGCTTTCGCCGGAATGACGGGAATAAATAATCAGAGCTTACCTTCTACCCACGCTGGAACAGAAGCCAGCGCCTTGGGCAAAGCCGCAGCATCACTACCACCAGCCTGCGCCATATCGGGCCGACCACCGCCTTTGCCGCCAACCTGCTGCGCCACCATGCCGACCAGTTCGCCGGCCTTGATTTTGGCGGTCAGGTCCGGCGTCACGCCGGCGACCAGCGCCACTTTGCCATCGACAACGGCCGCCAGCACAATCGCTGCCGTTTTCAGCTTGTCTTTCAGCTTGTCGAGGGTGTCGCGCAGGGTGGCAATATCGGCGCCTTCCAGCGTTGCCGCCAGCACTTTGACGCCCTTGATCTCGGCCGCCTGATTGGCCAGATCATCGCCCTGACTGGCCGCCAGCTTACCTTTCAGACGAGCCAGCTCCTTTTCCAGCGCTTTGGCCTGCTCGACGACCTGCTGTACCTTGGCAACGACTTCATTCGGTTGCGCCTTCAGCGTCGCCGTCACTTGTGCCAAGGTTTCCTGCTGCGCATCGAGCCAGGCCAGCGCCACGTCGCCGCAAATGGCCTCGACCCGGCGCACACCGGCCGCGACGCCGCCTTCGGAAACGATCTTGAAAATACCGATGTCGCCGGTACGCGCCACATGCGTGCCGCCGCACAATTCCTTCGACGAACCGATGCTGCACACCCGCACTTCGTCACCGTACTTTTCGCCGAACAGCATCATGGCACCCGATTTTTGCGCTTCTTCCAGCGCCATCACGCGCGACTCGGCGGCGACATTGGCCAGGATTTCGGCATTGACCAAGGCTTCGACCTTGCGGACTTCCGCTGCGGTCATCGGCGCATTATGTGCAAAATCGAAGCGGGTCTTGTCGGGATCGACCAGAGAACCCTTCTGCTGAACATGACCGCCGAGAACCTCGCGCAGCGCCTTGTGCATCAGGTGGGTAGACGAGTGATGCCGCGTCGTGCGGGCGCGGGCGACGAGATCGACCCTGGCGGTGACGCCATTGCCAACGGTCAGCGTACCGGTCTTGACGACCCCGTGATGACCAAAAACCGCTGCCTGAATCTTTTGCGTATCTTCGACGGCAAAAATGCCGTGCACCGACTGCAACACCCCGCAATCCCCGCACTGGCCGCCCGATTCGGCATAGAAGGGGGTTTGATCGAGCACCACCACGCCCAGATCACCCTCCTTCAGTTCATTGACCGGCGTGCCGTCCTTGTAGAGCGCCAGCACATTGCCCTTGGCTTCCAGTGTTTCATAGCCTTTGAATGTCGTCGCCGGACCATCGTATTCCAGTTGGGCGCTCATCTTGAACTTGCCGGCCGCGCGCGCCTGTTCGCGCTGACGCGCCATGGCTGCATCAAAAGCAGCGCCGTCGACCTTGACGCCCTTTTCGCGGCAGATGTCCGCCGTCAAATCAAGCGGAAAGCCGTAGGTATCGTGCAGCTTGAAAGCCGTTTCGCCATTGAAAACCTGATTGCCCGAAGCCGCCATCGCCGCCAGTTCGCCATCCAGAATCTCCATGCCGTGCTCGATGGTAGCGAAGAAACGCTCTTCTTCCAGCTTGAGCATATCCATCACCTTGGCCTGCTCGCGCTTCAGTTCCGGGTAGGCTTCGCCCATTTCGGCCACCAGATCGGGAACGATCTTGTGGAAAAAGGGCGCGCGCACACCGAGCTTCCAGCCGTGGCGGATGGCGCGGCGAATGATGCGGCGCAGGACGAAACCGCGCCCTTCGTTTCCAGGAATAACACCATCGGCAATCAGGAAGGAACAGGCGCGAATATGGTCAGCCAGCACCCGCAGGCTGGGCGTGTCGGCCTCCGGACAACTGGTTTCGCGCCGCGCGGCGGCGATCAGCTTCTGGAAAAGGTCGATTTCGTAATTGGCGTGCACATGTTGCAAGACGGCGGCGATGCGCTCCAGCCCCATGCCGGTATCGACCGAGGGCTTGGGCAGCGGATGCATAACCCCGGCCTCGTCGCGATTGAACTGCATGAAAACGTTATTCCAGATTTCGATGTAACGGTCGCCATCTTCGTCCGGGCTACCCGGCGGACCGCCGGGGATGCCTTCGCCGTGGTCGTAAAAAATCTCGGTGCACGGGCCGCACGGGCCGGTGTCGCCCATCATCCAGAAATTGTCGGAAGCGTAACGGTCGCCCTTGTTGTCGCCGATACGAATGACGCGTTCGGCAGCTACCCCAACGCCCTTGGTCCAGATGTCGTAAGCCTCGTCATCCTCGGCATAAACCGTCACCCACAGGCGTTCCTTGGGCAATTTGAGGACGTCGACCAGCAATTCCCAGGCGTATTTGATCGCGTCCTGCTTGAAATAGTCGCCGAAGCTGAAATTGCCCAGCATCTCGAAAAAGGTGTGGTGACGGGCCGTGTAGCCGACATTTTCCAGATCGTTGTGCTTGCCGCCAGCACGCACGCATTTCTGCGAGGTCGTGGCGCGGGTGTAGGGGCGCTTGTCGAAACCGAGGAAAACATCCTTGAACTGGTTCATGCCGGCGTTGGTAAACAACAGCGTCGGGTCGTCGTGCGGCACCAGCGACGAGGAAGCCACAATCTGGTGACCTTTGGATTCGAAGAATTTGAGGAATTTTTCGCGGATTTCAGCGCTTTTCATGGGCATGGCCTGTCAGCAATTCAATGGAAATTGAATGCCACGCTACGGCTAAAGCAGCAAGCGCGGCAAAGCCGGTATTGTACATTTGAAGCAAGCGGGCGCGACAATCCAAGGCATCGCCAGACAAGCAACAACTTTCACCGCATAGGCACAAAGGTCGCAAAGAAACGGGTCAATCCAGTCAGGCTTTTCCTTTGCGGCCCTCTGCGCTCTCTGCGCCTTTGCGTTGAAGCTGTTTTTTACAGACTCAATCCAGCAGCCGTTTTTGTCCAGTCAATTGCTGAATGGCAGTAATGTCCTGAACCGTTTCCAGGCAACCCAGATATTCGCCGTGCGGATCGAGCACCGGGAAATAGCGGATGTGGATTTTCTTGTCGTTCATGTCGATCCAGAAGGAAGCCTCATCGCGCTTGCCCGCTTTGAAGTCGGCCAGAATCTGGTTGACCATGTGCATGCTCTTTGGCGGATGGCAGTTCTGCACTTTCAAGCCCATGACGCCACGCGTGCGCGGGAAAATCTTGGGGTGATTCTCGTGGCTGAAATAGCGCACGCTATCTTCGGCATCGACAAAGGAAAGCTCGATCGGCAGGGTGTTGAGGATGGCGGCCAGCACATTCTTGTCGAGTCCCGCCGACAAATCCTCCAGCATGCCTTCGGTGATTTCGCGTGCCAGCTTCTGGTAAGTCTTGCGGGTATCTGCCCCGAGCGCAGCTTCCAGTTCCTCGATACCCTTGACGATGGCCGCATCTTCCTCCGCCCCCAGTACCTTGCGACCCATCGGGTAGAGGATGTCGTTTTCCTTCCAGTAATGGCTTTTGAGCAAGGCGCCGTATTCGAGAAACACCTTGACCAGATCATCCGCCACCGCCGTTTCTCCGGCGATGTAGCGATTGCCGAGATCGCAAAAATCGGCCAACAATTCCTTGCTGCGCTCGTGCTCCATCAACATGACACCGAGCGGCCCACCCTGACGCGGAATACCGGCAGCGGATAGGCGTGGGAACAGGTGCTGTTCCTCCTTCTGGTTATGGCAGGCATCGGCGAATTCGGAAAAATAGCGGATGGCCTTTTGCACCGTGTCCGTTGCCGGCTTCTTCTGCAGCCACTTCTTTTCCAACGCGTCGATCACTTGTTCGGTTTGTTCGTGATCCGCCATCAGCAGGTCAGCCCAGGTTTCGTACATAAAATTCTCCTTGAAAGAAAGGTTTGAAAAATTCTTAAGTAATCAACGATTTATCGTGCGGCGTGCGGTCATGGCCTGACTGAGTGAACGCATATCGAGCGGGGTCAAAAGGCGCTGCGAGAGCGGAAGAAGCTCGGCGTTCTCGCGCGCAATATGCCGACGATAGCGCGAAGCCAGCAGGCGCACAGCGTTTTCTTCCAGCGCTGCGCTTTTCGCCTCGGCAATCAATAGCAGTTGCCGGCGCACCTCGGCCAGCGCTTCCGCCATCAGGACATGATCGGCCAGCAAATCGCGCACCAAAGCACAGACTGCAGGGTCTTCCCCCGAGCGGGCAATCAGCATGGGGAAAAGATTATCTTCTTCGTCCTCGTGATGATGTGGGCCGGCGCTATCGAAATAGCGCAGGATGGCTTGCGCAGCCTGCCGGGCTTGCAGATCGGCGCCATGTTCCGGCAGATGTTGCAGCAAGCGCTCCAGCGTTTTCAGTTGCGCCTCGATGCGGTCATGGCAGGCTTCGAGCATTTCAAGCGGTTCGTCGAGGGAAGGAGCAGTCTCAAGCAGGTTCATGGTTTTCACTCAAAGATTGTGCAACAGGGTTTGCCGCGTGGCCACGAAAACCATCGAGCAGCAGCGGGAAAATACGCTTGGCGGCGGCCAGCATTTCAGCCTCGTTGCGAAAGAGCGCACTTTGCATCACCAGCCCCTGTATGGTGCCAATAAGCAGCAGCGCCGCCATTTTGACATCGAGCGTGGGCGAAAGCTGGCCGCTTCGACTCGCCTCCTCAAACAATGCGCACAAACGCTGACGGTAAGCCCCCATCATGTCACGGGCGCGCGCCTGAAAAGGCGAATCGGTCGGCCTTTGCAGCTCGTAAAACAGGATGCGCGGCGCACCGGGATGGTGGGCGACAAAGCCAACATGCGCCAGAAATACCCGTTGCAACCGTGCCAGCGCATCGCCTTCACCCTGCAAACCCTGCCGGATGGCCGCGCCGAGTTGTTCTTGAACCCAGTCGAAAACGGCGATCCACAGCGCCTGCTTATCGGGAAAATGCTTGAACAGCGCCCCCTGCGTAATCCCGACGCGGTCGGCAATCGCCTGCGTCGTAATACCTTCCGGGCTGGAAGTACGCGCCAATTCGAGCACGACGGCAATAACCTCCTGCTGGCGCTCCGCCGTCGGCAAGCGTTTACGTCTGGAGCCTTCCTGTGTGACAGTGGACATTTCTCGTTGACAAGTAAGTATGTTGTTACTATCTTATAGCCAAGGTCTCAGGAAATCAAGCGCAGGACACACCAACCCAACCTGAGCCATTTTCGATTTGATCACCATGATTTGAAAGGGGAACCCCATGAGCCAGCAAAACACGACGCAAGTACACAACCTGAAGCAGATGCTGCAATTTCAGGAAAACTCGGTGGTCAGCCGCATGCTGGTCAAGAACTCTGCCGGCAACGTGACCCTGTTTGCTTTCGACGGCGATGAAGGACTGAGCGAACATACCGCGCCCTTCGATGCGCTGGTGATCGGCGTTGAAGGAGAGGCCGAAATCCCCATCGGTGGCGTCAAGCACACCGTGCGCGAAGGCGACTCCCTGCTGATGCCGGCAAATATCCCGCATGCCGTTCATCCGCAAGGCGGCTTCAAGATGCTGCTGGTGATGATACGCGGCGAGGCGAAAAAGGACTGAGCGCGAGTTCTCAAAGGGTTGATCGGGCAAACATCAGGCGTGCGAACAGCGGAAATTTCAACAGTACTACAAAATTACCTTTGCCCCCATTATTTGCTTGACATGCAAGCGCGGCTTTTCTATTCTGACTCGAATGAAAAGCAAGTTCTTGTCAATCGTCAAATCAAACGGAGAAAAGGAAAACTGACATGAAAAATCCCCTGATTGCAACGCTTTTGACCATCCCCTTGTATTTGGCCGCCTCCCTCGCCCTCGCGGCGGCGACAACAACGCCAGGAGTGACAACGCCTGGCGTAACGACCCCCGGCGTAACGACGCCTGGCGTCACAACTGCCGGCGCCAATAACGCTTGCGACATCAGGAACGGATGGGGTTTTACGCAATACAACGGCCGCGGAAACTGCGTTCGTTGCGATCAGAAAAACGGCTGGGTTTATACCAAATACAACGACAGGGACAACTGTGTGCGCTGCGACGAGAAAAACGGCTGGCGCTATACCAAATACAACGGCAGAGACAACTGCGTGCGCTGCGACGAGAAAAACGGCTGGGTTTATACCAAATACAACGGCAAGGACAACTGCGTGCGCTGTGACGCAAAAAACGGCTGGCGTTATGATGGCAACAAAAACTGTGTAAAGTAGGTGAATAGAGGATTGGTCTCGTTTTCGATCCGCAATAATTGCACTGAGGCCACCTTCGCGGTGGCCTCAGTGTTTACAGTGCTGAGATTGCCTTTTTCAGACGTACCAATGCCTCATCCAGAGTCGTGGCCGGGCAGCCGAAATTGAGGCGTACCCAGCCGGGAGCGCCAAAGGCCGCGCCATCGGAGAGCCCGAGGCCATGTGCTTCGAAGTGCGCTTCTGGATCGGCCACACCCAGGCCGCGCGCATCGATCCAGGCCAGATAGGTGGCTTCCACATGCGCCATGCGCAAACCCGGCAATGCAGCAACGGCCTGCTCCACCCGGTCGCGATTGCTGCGCAGAACCCGGATGAGTTTCTGTCGCCAGCCGGCACCATGCCGGAAGGCGGCTTCGCAAGCCGCCAGCCCCAAGGTATTGGGATGCGGCACGATACCGGCCATCGCTGTCCGGAAACGCTGACGCAAGCCGGCATCGGGAATGACGGCAAAAGCGCAGGCCAGACCGGGCACGTTAAAAGTTTTGGAGGGTGCCATCAGCGTGATGCTGCGCCGCGCCGCCTTTTCACTCAGGAGCGCAAAAGGGCGATGCTGCCGATCTTCATCGAGAACCAGGTCGCAGTGGATTTCATCCGAGCAGACAATCCAGTCGTGCCGCTCGGCCACCGCGGCCAGTTTCTCCAACTCTTCGTCCCGCCAGCAGCGCCCGACCGGATTGTGCGGGTGGCAGAGCAGGAGCAGGCGACTGTGCGCCGCCTGTTTTTCCAGCTCCGGCCAATCCCATTGCCAGACCCCTTCCCGTTCGACGAGATCAACGCGGCGCAGTTTGCGCCCCATGTTTCCCGGTGCAGTCAGAAAAGGCGGATAGACCGGCGTGGCGGTCAGCACGTCGCCGTCGATGGTACGGCAGGCGACATTCAGTCCCGGCACCAGCCCCGGTAGCCAGACCAGCCATTGTGCCTCGATCTTCCAGTCGTAGGAATTCTCCAGGTGAGCAAGCACTGACTCCGTCAAACTCGGCCAAGGCTCGGAATAGCCGAAAACACCGTGCGCCACGCGTGCCTGTATGGCCTGCAGCACGGCCGGCGGCGCAGCGAAATCCATATCCGCCACCCACAGCGGCAACACATCACGACCAGCGTAGCGATTCCACTTCAGCGAATCGCCGCCGCGCCGGTCTATGACCCGATCGAATTCAGACATTTCAAAACCTTTCACCGCCAAGGCGCAAAGACCCAAAGTTCGCCAAGAAAATCAAATGCAAGAACGGCTTTTGGAGTTTCAAATCTTCGCGGCCCTCTACGCCTTCGCGCCTTTGCGGCAAAGATCAAACCTCCAGATGCTGATACAGCACCGTCGACAGATAGCGTTCGCCGAAGGACGGAATCAGCACAACGATCAATTTACCCGCGTTTTCGGGGCGCTTGGCCAATTCCAGCGCCGCCCAGGTGGCTGCACCGGAGGAAATACCGACCAGCAAGCCTTCTTCCGTTGCCATGCGGCGGGCAGTCGTCAGCGCATCCTCATTCTTGACCCGCACCACTTCATTGTAAATGGTCGTATTGAGAATTTTCGGAACGAAACCGGCGCCGATGCCCTGGATCGGGTGTGGCCCCTTCTGACCGCCGGAAAGCACGGGCGAGGCATCGGGTTCGACGGCGATGATTTGCACGCCCGGCTTCCTGGCTTTCAGCGCCTCGCCGACGCCGGTAATGGTGCCACCGGTGCCAACGCCAGCCACGAACAAATCGACCTGACCATCGGTGTCGCGCCAGATTTCTTCCGCCGTCGTCTGGCGGTGAACTTCCGGATTGGCCGGATTTTCGAACTGCTGCGGAATGAAGTAGCGCGGATCGGCAGCGGCCAGTTCCTCGGCGCGTTTAATCGCCCCACTCATGCCTTCCGGCCCCGGTGTCAGGATCAGCTCGGCACCATAGGCTTTCAGCAACAAACGGCGCTCGCGGCTCATCGTTTCCGGCATCACAAAAGTCGCCTTGATGCCGCGCGCGGCGCAGACCATGGCCAACCCGATGCCGGTATTGCCGGAAGTCGGCTCCAGCACGATGGTGTCCGGTTTGATCTTGCCTGCTGCTTGCGCCGCATCGATCATGGCGGTCGCAATGCGATCCTTGACGCTATGCGCCGGATTGAAATACTCCAGCTTGGCAACGACCGTCGCCACCGCGCCTTCGGTCAGGCGATTGATGCGCACCAGCGGGGTATTACCGACCAGATCGGTGACGTTGTTGGCGATTTTCATGATAGAGCTCCTTACATTGGTGATCTTGGCTGCAGTGTAGGCTGCGACGCTTATTCTGTGAAATACTCAATTATTTATTACTTATTCCGGAACGATCTATTTTTGCAGCACATGGCGCTCTGCTTGAGACGGCTTGCCCGATAAACTAAGCTGGCGGCTTGTTGCGTGTCAAACCCACTCGGGAGATGACTTTGATGCACCACCCCAAATATTGAAAATCGCCGGATGCAACTCGATCATTACGTCAACACCCTGGGCAAACACCTGAAAAGTCGTTTTGGTGAGCGGGTGCATAAACTGCCCCTGCACGCCGGCTTTACCTGCCCCAACCGTGACGGCAGCATCGGCCGTGGTGGTTGCAGCTTTTGCAGTGTCGATTCTTTTAGCGAGGAGCGCGATGGCAGCGTTGATGGGCAACTGGCACATGGCCGCCAGACCATCGACTGGGTGAAGCGTTATCTTGCTTATTTTCAGGCGTACACCAACACCTACGCGGAGATCGCGCATCTGCGCAGTCTTTACGACTCGGCTTTGGCGTCGCACGGGGTTGTCGGCTTGTGCGTCGGCACACGTCCGGATTGCGTACCGGATGCCGTTCTCGATTTGCTGGCGGCTTATCAGGAGCAGGGTTCGGAGGTCTGGCTGGAACTGGGACTGCAGAGCGCCTTTGATGAGACACTGCAACGCGTCAATCGTGGCCATGGCTTTGCCGAATACACCGCAACCGTCGCCCGGGCGCAGGCGCGCAAGATTCCGGTGTGCACTCACCTGATTATCGGCCTGCCGGGAGAGACACCCGAGCAAAGCCTGATCAGTCTCGAACGCGTGCTAACCGAGGGCGTGCAGGGTTTGAAGCTGCACCCGCTGATGATCGTGCGCGGCAGCCGGTTGGCGCTGGAATATGACCGGGGCGAACTTGCCGTTTTGTCGCTGACGGATTATGTCGACACGGCAGCCGAGATGATCCGGCGCACGCCAGCCGAAGTGATTTTCCATCGCGTCGGCGCCAGCGCCCGGGCGCCGACCCTGATTGCGCCGGATTGGTGCTCCAAAACTTTGCCGACCAACAACGCCATCGCCCACAACCTGGCAAAATTGGGTGCGCAGGGCTACCGGACAGCCCGCCCTTACCCGATCAACGGATGACCTTGCGCCATTCCTGCTCGAAGTAGCGCACCAGCACCTGATTGTTGAGCTGATTGGCCTCGCTGGGTACGCGCGCCATATCGGCCGGGAAATTAAAAAGCGCCGGCGTCGTTTCAGCATTGAGGAAGCGCGTCGCAACCGGGTAGCTGCTTGGTATTGGCTGCGTTTCGCGGCCAGCCAGGATAAAGCCCCATTCGCCGAAAGACGGCACCAAGGCGTGGTAGGGTCTGGTTTTGAAACCGGCGCTTTCCAGCGTGGTAACGACGCACCAGAAGGATTGCCGGGCATAAAGCGGCGAGGTGGATTGCACCACCATCTGGCCACGCGCGGACAGGCGCTTTTCCAGCAGGCGATAGAAAGCGCTGGAGTAGAGCTTGCCGAGTGAGAAATTGGCCGGATCTGGGAAATCAACAACGACAAAGTCGTAGTAGCCCTTCTCGTTTTCCAGCCAGGTCAGCGCATCGGCGTTGATCACTTTGACCTTGGGTGACTTGAGCGCATTCTGGTTGAGCGTCGTCAGCATCGGCGCCGTGGCGAACAAGCGGGTCATGGCGGGATCAAGGTCGACCAGCGTTACCGACTCGACCTGCGGATACTTGAGGATTTCGCGCACGGCCAGACCATCACCTCCGCCCAGCACCAGAACACGACGCGCCCAAGGCATGGCGGCCATTCCAGGATGCACCAGCGCCTCGTGGTAACGATATTCGTCCTGCGAGGAAAACTGCAGATTGCCATTGAGAAAGAGGCGCATGTCATCGCGCCAGCGCGTCAGGACGATGCGCTGATAGGGCGAGCTTTCGGTGAAAATGATTTCATCGGCGTAAAGATGGGTTTCCGACAGCGAGGTCAGTTGCCCGGCACCAATAAAACCACCTGCCAGAATCAGGATGACCGCCCAGCATTGCGATCTCAGCCAGCGTCGGGCGGCAAGTTGAGTACGAAAAAGATGCATCGCCCACAAGGCGACGGCCGCGTTCATCAGGCCGAACATCAGGCCGCTACGCATCATGCCAAGGTGCGGGACCAGAAACAGGGGCAGCATGATGGAAACAACCAGTGCGCCGAGATAATCGAAAGTGAGGACTTGCGATACCACTTCCTTGAATTCGAGATCACGTTTCAAAATGCGCATGACCAGCGGAATCTCCAGCCCGACCAGCACGCCGACCAGAAAGACCACCAGATAGAGTACCAGCTTGAAGGGCGCTGTCATCCAGGTAAAGATCGAGAACAGGAAGGCGGCCGAAAATCCGCCCACCAGCCCGACCATCAGCTCGATCTGGATAAAGCGGCCGATGAGGTCACGCGCGATATATTTGGAAAGCCAGGAGCCGACGCCCATGGCAAAGAGGTAAACGCCAATGACCGTCGAAAACTGGGTGATCGAATCGCCCAGCAAATAGGATGACAAGCCGGCAGCAATCAGCTCATAGGCCAGACCGCAGGAAGCGATGACAAAAACAGAAAATAGCAGGGCGTGATGCATCAGGCCGTTAAAACCCCAGGCAGTCGAGATCGTTGGTGAATATGGTCAGTGGCTTATTTGTGATAAATCAGGCTGCTGGCTCTTGTGCCGCGGGCGCCAGTGCCGGAATTGGCCACATTGTCGAACATGTTCCAGCCCTGATACTGCGAATAGCTGAACAGTCCCAGCGCCAAAATGCCGGAGATCAGATTGAATTTAGGCATTATTCGTCATCATCCTCATCGGAATCCGGTGCGTAATCACTTTCAGCCCAACGGCTGCTCTCAAAACCGGAACGGCGTATGCGTGACCAAATGGGGAAAATCATCAGAAAGATCATCACCATCACGTAATTAGACCAACCCGGAGATGCCGTTTCGGCTTGCAGCGTCAGGCGAACCGGCGACTGAGTTTCAGGCGAAAGCTCAGGGTCTATGGTCAGCACATATTTGCCGGACGGAATGTCAACAAAAGCAACATCATCCTGGTTCGAACCCTCACTCCAACTCTCGCCGCCATCAACACCGGAGTAGTAGCTGATCTCCCGCACTGCCGGCCATGCCGTACCCGTTGTCTTGTTGATCAGCGCCATGTTGAGGCTGATCCAGTTGTTGTTGAGACTAGCCTTGCTCGTTACCGTCACCTTGTTACCGCCACCGCTCAGGGAAAACTCGCGTGAAGTAAAGATTTCGTCAGTGCTTTGCGGATTGAAGACCACTTCCTGATTGACCAGTTTGCCGCCACCAATGGCAAAAACCATCAATAGCTGTACGACCAGCGCCACCAGCGCCATCCACCAGAAAGCACGGCTGGTGCGCCGATGTTTCTCTTCCCAGGGCGAGGGCTGATTGGCATAGACCCCTTGCGGTTCCGGTAAAACGGGGAGTTTGAAAGCTTCCTGCACCACGGCAGGCTCAATATAGCGGCAAAGCGACCAACTGATTTCCGTGTCCGTGCGCTCGCGCGACAGCATGAGCGGTGGCGCGATGTAATCGACCAGCTCGGCCACATCGTCACGCGCCACCCGCCAGGTAAATTCACCGGCCACCTGAATGACACGACCCTGATAGGTGCTGAAATGCTTGAACTGCTGGCCGCCGTAATTGAACTGAGCGAGAATTTTCGGGGTGCTGTGCGGATGCTTGGAAAGCACATCCGCCACATTCCAGTGGTTGTTGTACTCGGTCAACCAGCGGTAAGTGCCGTTCTCGCCGGCCAGCAGATATTCGCGCCAGTCGTAGGCAATGCCGTCGCACATCTGGCGCTTGACCATGAAGCCAATGACTTCGACCGGCTTGCCTTCGAGCTTGCCCTTGCTGCCAATGGCAATGCGCGGCGCGTAGCGGTCGTCTTCGGGATTAAGTGCTTTCGACAACAACTGGTAATTTTTGTCGCTGGTATCGACCACGGCACCGCAGGAAGCGCAGCCCACCGACTTGATGTCAGCCGAACGTGCCGACAAGGGCGAGCCGCAAGACGGGCAACGGAACACCTGCGCCTGGACGTTGATATCCGGAATGGCGCCACCGGCGGTCAGGTCGCGCAAATTGGCCATCGCCAGAGCTTCAAACTTGACTGGCGCGCCGACGAAGAGCAGCGGCGGCGATTCGGAATAATCGAGGGTGGCGAAATTGTCGCCCTCACGCAAATCAACGACGGGTGCTTTGTAGCCGGCGCCCACCTTGAAGGGCAATTCACCCTGGCCGGCGATGCACTCGGCGTCTTCGATATTGGTGATCTGCCAGTTGCGGTTAAGCAGGGTCAGATTGTTGCCAACCTGAATATCGGTAAAAGCCGGTAGAGGTTCCGGCGCAAACTTCAGGAAGGAGAGCACATACTCGCCGCTGGCTTCCGACAACCAGCCGGTCCGCATGTCGTCGAACATGATGTACCACTCGTTCCACAAGCCCTGGCTGTAGCGCAACTGGATGCGGCCAATCAGTGCGAAATGCACCCCATTCCATTTGCCTTCGGAACCCATTTGCAGGGGCGAGCGATCCTCGACCAGAGCCGCCATCTTGCCGATGTCTTCAATATTCTGGTCATGGCGAACGAGCGTACTCTGACAGAACTCGCAGACTGCAAAAATCGAGGCGGCCGATTTGAAGGTAACCGGCGCGCCACAGGAAGGACAGGAGGCGGTCTTGGCCATTTGCCAGACAGTTCCGAATTAGACGAGCTTCTTGAGTAATTCTTCCTTCTTGGTCTCGAATTGCTCCTTGGACAGGATGCCCTTTTCGCAAAGGCCATGCAGCTTTTCGATCGCCGCCACTACCTCGTCGGACGACATCGCCGGAGCTGCAGCTGCGGCGGCTGGAGCAGCAGCTTGTGCCGGGGCTACCGCTTGCTGTTGCGGCTGCATGGCGCCTGCCATCGACTGCGCCATGACCTGACCAAAACCAACGCCAGCGCCCAGACCAACACCCATGCCCGCCATACCGCCTTCGTTCTGCGCCGCCATGGGGATGGCGTTGGCGACCTGGTATTGCGTAAATTTCTGCATGTCGCCGATCATGCCCATGCCGATGCGCTGATCGAGAATCTTCTGCAATTCTTCCGGTAGCGAAATGTTCTGCACCACCATGGAATCGAGCGCCAAGCCGAAATCGGCGAAGATCGGCGTCATCTTTTCGCGCAAGGCCTTGCCGAATTCTTCCTGGTTGCTGGCCATGTCGATAAAGGGCACGCCGGATTCGCCAAACATATCGGTCATGCTGCCGATAATGGTGTTCCTGAGCTGGCCTTCGAGTTCGTCGCGGGTATAGGTCTCGCGCGTGCCGGAAATCTTCTGGTAGAAAATCTTGGGGTCGGCAATGTGGAAGGAATAGATGCCGAAGGCGCGCAGGCGCACCATGCCGAAATCCTTGTCGCGGATGGTGATGGCGTTGGGCGTGCCCCACTTGCGGTCGAGCTGGACGCGGGTTGAATAGTAGTAAACGTCCGATTTGAAGGGCGACTGGAAGAGCTTGTCCCAGTTCTTCAGATAGGTCAGCACCGGCAGCGTCTGCGTCGTCAGCTTGTACGAACCCGCACCGAAAACGTCTGCGATCTGGCCTTCATTGACGAACACGGCCATTTGCGAATCGCGCACCACCAGCGTGCCACCGTTCTGGATTTCCATGTCCTGCATGGGATAGCGGTAAGCCAGAACACCATCCTCGCTCTCTGTCCATTGCAGGATGTCAATGAATTGTTTCTTGACGAAATTCGAGACAGTGTCAGATTTGATAAAGTCCATCAGTCCCATGGCAAAACTCCTTAAACGAGACAGGCTGCGTTAATAATGCCGACGCCGATGGACAGCGCCGCGAGAAAAATTCCGGTTGCTACCTTGTCAGCCGGGATGTCCTGGTTCAATTGCGGCAAAATCAGGCGCGCCACCAGGAAAACCAGCAATTGAATGATACAGGCGATGCCGCTCCAGGCCAGCATGATGAAAATGTTGTGGCTCGACACCACAGCAAAGGCAATCGGCAGGACAAAACCGATGAAGGTGCCGCCCAGGCTGATGGCTGCTGTCGTATTGCCGGCGCGAATCAGCGCCAGCTCGTCATAGGGGGTGATAAAGGCATAGATGATGAGGAACACCACCAAAAGGACAATTGCCGCGCCAAAGAACATGGCGAAATTGGGCAGGGTGTTCAGGACTTGTTCAAACATGTGCTGCTCCCGATCCAGAAAGTGGGTTTTCGGATTCTGAACTGCTCTTTAGCAACTTTCAACTGGTAAAACGCATAATCCTTGCAGAACCAGATTTTCGACGCGGCGATGCGGACAATGCAGACGGTTTTCGAGCAATCGTGCGCCACCACCAAAAAGCAGGCAGCTGGCCTCAGGGTGACCGGCAATGCGCTCGAAAGCCCGTTCGATGGCGCCGGCCTGCGCCTCAATGCAACCGCTGGTAATAGCATCGTCGGTGCAGCGCGGATAGGCTTGCCAGTCACCGTCGGCGAAAGGCAGGTTAGCCGTATTCTTCGCCAACGCCGAACGCATCAGGTCGAAGCCGGGCAAAATGAAGCCGCCAAGGAAATGACCGTTTTCATCGAGTGTGTCGATGGTTGTCGCCGTCCCCGAGCCGACCACGACAACCGGTGTCTTCGTCTGCCGACGGGCGCCGACCAGCGCACACCAGCGATCCACCCCCAGTTGCGCCGGATTGGCGTAGCCATTGCTCACCCCGGCACGTTTTGCCTCCGAGCGCACAAAACAGGGTGAGACACCCCAGCCAGCCAACGCCGCTGCAATCGCCCTCGCCATTTCTTCCCCAGCCACATTGGCCACCATCACTTGCTGAGGCCGTGGCAGGCGTTTTACCACTTCCGCCAGTTGCCCCACTTCCGCCTGTGGCAAAGCCCCCAGCTCCAGCCAGCCAGAACCGTCGTGCATGCCCCACTTGAGGCGAGTATTGCCGCTATCGATGCAGAAAATCATATTCCGGCCCACCCCTGAAACGCAGCAAGAATCAAAGACAGGATCAGCAGCAAAAAAACCCATTTGACCCAGGTTTTGCCAAGAAAATATTGTTGTGGCGCAAAATCGGCAGCGCTACCGCTGAAATGCACGCCGCAATGCGGGCATTGACTGGCACGGCGAGAGATGGGCTGTCGGCACTTGGTGCAGTGCACTTCGCCCGGCCCCAGCGACGGTTCGCTGCCACCGAAAAGCCGCACCCGCCAGGAAACTGCCGCTTGCTTCTCCCGGCGCTTGCGGTACTCGGCCAGATCAATCGGTTCTTGTGCCATGGCGGAAATAGCCTTGATTGAATCTCAAAAGCTTCGTGGTGACAGAGGCATGGCCTACGCGCTTGCCGGCTGCATCCGCTGCCGCACGTAGTCAAGGCACTTATACACCTCGATATTGGCGTTTGGATATCGTGTTCTTTCCTCTTCGATTTCCCGGCATACCCCTTCCAGATTGGGACTTTGCGCCAGATAGGCCACAATCAGGTTACGAAAGGCAAACATGCTCATATTTTGAAAAATCGATTTCTCGAGCGGGAGCGAGTTCAGGACTTCGTCCAGACCCTTGAGGGTTTTGCATTTCTCCAGAATTGGCAACAGCCGCGTCTGCAAGACCTCGAAAACGCGCGCCATCATCGCGTCAATATCCGAGTAGCTGTAAATGACAAAGCATTTATGGTCATCCTGGAAAGCACCAATCTCATCCATCCATCTAGGCTGGGGCGAACAACCTGTGGGTCGATGTTTTCCCTGTTGCGGGGGTTCATCGGGCCGGATGATGGAATCAATCAGGAGCGCAGCTTCGTGCCAGCGAACTTCAAGGCCCAAAGAAAATCCCGCTTCTCGAGGCCAAGTATCGCCACTCGCAATAGAAATTATCTGCCAACCCGCCGGAAAAGTGCGCTTGAAACTGTGATCGCTCTTTTTGGCCTTGAAGCCATATTCAGCGAGAAAGGGCGTCAAGCGTTCGAAAACGATCTTGTCCAGGGCAGCGCGGGTCGGTACGTCGTCGTAGTCCTTTTGCGGCTTTGCCGAGGCCGGCCGGGGCATGGCCAACACCGTGCCCTCCGCCAGAAATACTTCCCCAGCCTGCTCGTCCATAACGTTCAGCCCCAGCGCTTTGGCCTGCTCGATGACAAAAGGCCGCACCTCGTCCAGCCTTTCGACATTGAGGCCGATGCCATAGACGGCCGCTTCGGTTTTGCCATTCAAGGGGCCATCGCTCCAGGCCCATTCCGATTCCGGCATCCTCTCCGCCTTGTCCGAGCAAATACAGGGATAACGCCGCGTCAGGCGCTCCGCCAGGTTAATAAAGGCCGGATTCTGTCCCGGCTGCGTCTGGCGCAACTGGCTCAGCAGTTGATCGGCGGCGCGCACGCTGGTCGGCAAGGCCTGATCGGCCGGTTGTTGCCAGAAGTGTAAAACGTAGCTCATGGGTTTAACCTTTCAAATGCTCAAGCGGCTGACTCGAATGGAAAACGGAAACCGCTCAAACCCTGCTCATTGCGCATGGTGATCAATTGCTTCTGCAGCGCCTCATCGACCGGCGCGCCTTTGTCTTTGCGCTCCAGCCAGGCCAGGTATTCCTTCTCGCCCGGCGTGTAGATGCGCTCGGCGCCCGGCGCTTTTTGCGAGGCCCGCAGTTCGCGCAGGATGTCGCCGGTCGTTTTCTTGAACGCCGCCAGATCGCAGAAATGTTCGATGTCGATGGCGAGGAAGAAATGGCCGAGGCCGTAGGGGCGTGGCTTGCCGTCCTCGCCGATACCGCTCAACTGTTTCAGGAAATGGCCCTGTTGCAGCGCTGCCGACAACACTTCCACTACCGTCGCAAAGCCATAGCCCTTGTAGCCCGCCGTTTCTTCGCCGATGCCGCCCAGCGGTGTCAGCGCCGCTTCGCCGCTGACCAAATCTTTCAACACCTGCGCCGAGTCGGTCTTGGTGTTGCCCTGCCGATCAATGACCAGCCCGGCCGGACAGGACTTGCCTTCGCGGTCATATTGTTCGATCTTGCCGCGCTGGATGATCGAGGTGGCGTAATCATTGGTCAGCGGAAAATCCTCATCACTCGGCATGGCGAAGACGAGCGGATTGGTGCCGAGCATGTTCTCGACACCAAAGGTCGGCGCGATCGAGGGACGTGCGTTGGTACCGGTCAGGCCGATCATGCCGGCCTGGCAGGCCATGATCGGATAGTAGGCGGCAAAGCCGTAATGCGTCGAGTTGCGCGCCACCACCATGCCAAGGCCGTAGGTGCGCGCCTTTTCGATGGCCATTTCCATGCAGCGCTTGCCGATGACCATGCCCATGCCGTGATGGCCGTCGACCACCGCCGTCGCACCACGTTCGCGCACCACTTCGAACTGTGTCACCGGTTGCTGGATTTTCTGATGGACGATGCGGTCGTAGTAAATTGGCTTCAGCCGCCCGACGCCGTGCGAATCAATGCCGCGCTTGTCGGACATGATCAGCACGTCAGCGCAGGTGCGGGCATCCTCGGTCGGAACGCCGATGGATTCAAAAACGGCGACCATGAAGGCTTCGAGGTCGTCAAAAGGCAGGTTACAGATCACGGGCTTGTCCCTTCTTGCTTGGCTTTGTGAAAACCCCCGGATTTTGAGTCATTTCCCACGCTCGGTAAATGCAGGCAACGATTTATCCTTGGGTTGCGGCTATTTCAACCTTGCTGACGTCCGGCGCGCATCGTATGATTGAATGGAATTCCTGTCACCGAGGGGAAAGGAAAAAATATGCCAAAGATTATTATCGACTTCATGGACGGCACGCAGCAAAAATTCGAGGTTCCCAAGCCCGACGACTACACAACCGGCCGTCGCGCCCGCCTGGACATGTTCCTGGAAGGCCGCTTCATGATTGTTGAGGAAGAAGCTGTCGAAAATGCCGTCCTCTTTTTTCCGATCGAGAACATCAAATGCATTTGCATCGAAGATACCGCCCCCGGCATTGAATTGCCGCCCTACTCGGTGCGGCACGCCAAACGCGTCATCCGCTAGCGTTAAGTCGCCAGTTTTTCCTGCTGCCGCGCATCCCATTCGAGGGGTGCGTCGTTATGGCCGCAAGCCAGCACCTGGCTGGCGTAAATAGACAGAAAGTTACCCAGCGAACCGGCTTCTTCAAACTGGTAGACGTGCCGGAAGTCGTGCGCCAGAAACTTGGGATGGGCGCAACCGCGAACCACCACGATGTGATAGCCCAGGGTCAGCCCCGTCATGTTGGCGCCCAGCATGCCGCTGGCGAAGCAGATTCGGCAAAGCTCGGGATCTTCCGGCGTTGGCAGGTGCTCGACTTCGAGCAGGCGGATCGCCTCCGCCTGCCTGACCCCAAGCCGGCGCGCCAGCGCCTGCAACTCCTCGCTGATCGGCGTGCCTTCGCGCTCAATTCGGGCGATGAGGGTTTGCACCCAGGCGTTAACCTTGGGTAACAACTCGGGCAGTTTGGCTTGGAGATCCGGAGGCATTTCACGCTCCTCTATTTGACATGAGCAATCAGGGCGCCGGCGGCAGTCGCCAGAACGATGGCGAGCAACATGAGCAGGCGGTTTTGTTTCTGTACTTCGGCCAACAGTTTCTCCAACATGGGGCCATGGTCTGGTACCGTGCGGATAAGAGCCTGATGCGCCAATCTGGGCAGTTGCGGCAAGGTATTGGCCCAGTAGGGCATCTCATTTTCGAGACTGCGCTTGACCCCGCGCCAGCCCACCTGTTCGCTCATCCAGCGCTCCAGGTACGGCTTGGCAGTCTGCCATAAATCCAGTTCGGGATCGAGCTGGCGGCCGATCCCTTCGATATTGAGGAAGGTTTTTTGCAGCATGACCAGTTGCGGCTGGATTTCAACATTGAAACGCCGCGAGGTCTGAAAAAGCCTTAACAAAACACGGCCAAAGGAAATTTCCTTCAATGGGCGATCAAAAATGGGTTCGCTGACGGCGCGAATGGCTGACTCGAACTCATCAACCCGCGTTCCTTTCGGTACCCAGCCGGATTCGATATGGATTTCCGCCACGCGGCGATAATCGCGATGAAAGAAGGCAAGAAAATTCTGCGCCAGATAGTTCTTGTCGCTCTCGGTCAGGGTCGCCACAATGCCGAAATCGAGGGCAATGTAGCGCCCATCCGGCGTTACAAAAACATTGCCGGGGTGCATGTCGGCGTGAAACAGGCCGTCGCGGAAAACCTGGGTAAAGAAAATTTCGACCCCGGCAGCGGAAAGCTGTTTGAGATCGACGCCTTGCGCTTTCAATTCGTCAATTTGCGAAATCGAGGTGCCGTGCATACGCTGCATGACCATGACGGTGGTGGTGCACCAGTCCCAGTAAATTTCGGGAATGATCAGCGTCTTCGAATCGGCAAAATTGCGCCGCAACTGGGAAGCATTGGCTGCTTCGCGCATGAGGTCGAGTTCGTCGTAAAGATATTTGGAGAATTCCTTGACCACTTCGCGCGGTTTGAGCCGCCGACCATCCGTCCACAATTTTTCCAGCAACATGGCAAAGGTGTCGAGCAAGGCCAGGTCGTGCGCAATGACCGGCATCATGCCGGGACGCAGTATCTTGACCGCCACCTCTTTGCCATCCGGCAGACGGGCAAAATGCACCTGGGCAATTGAGGCCGAGGCCTCGGGTACCGGATTAAACTCGGCAAAAACCTGATCCGCCGGCCGACCGTAGGCCTTTTCGATTTGCTGCAAGGCCAGATTCGCATCAAAGGGCGGAACACGATCCTGCAGTTTGGCCAATTCGTCGGCGATGTCGGGCGGCAACAAATCCCGGCGCGTAGACATGACTTGCCCGAACTTGACAAAAATCGGCCCCAGATCTTCCAGTGCCTGTCGCAAACGCTCGGCGCGCGGCGTATTGATGTGACGCCAGAATTGCAGCCAGTTGGACAAACGCACCAAAGTGCCGGATGGCTCCAGTTCGAGCAGCATCTGATCGAGTCCGTAACGGCTGGCGACCAGGAATATTTTCAGGAGTCGAAACAAGCGCAAGGCACTATGCCTATGAAAGTTAAGGGGTCAATATACCCGAAAAACCGCATCATTCATTTTTGGCAATCCCAAGATGACTTATGGCCTCCAGCGCTGCCGCCAGCAAGGTGAGAAATTGCCGGCGAGAGGCATCACGTCCGGCCGCCAATTCATTTTCCAGCCGGACAGCCGCCGCGTACAAATCGCAAGCGCCCAGATTGCCGGCCGCGCCCTTGATGTTGTGCACCAGTGCTTGTGCACCTTTGAAATCGCCTGCCGAGAGCAAATTTTCCAGATTTTGCCCGGCACCGGCAAATTGCTGGGCAAACAAAGCGAGCACTTTGGGGACTTCTTCGCTGCTGCCACCAAGACGGCGAATCAGGTCGCCGAGCGCAAAACCAGGCAGCTTGAGCCCGGCCGCAGCCGCATCAACAAAAATTGGGGAAACAGGACTTGTCGGCGCTTCACACTCACCCGGCACCACCCAGCGCAAAAGCGTCGCGATCAATTCATCCGGATCAATCGGTTTGGCAATATGGCCGTTCATTCCGGCCACCCGACAAGCTTCCTTGTCTTCCGGCATGGCGGCTGCGGTCATGGCAACAATGGGCAGATCGGCGTACCCCGCCGCGCGTATCTGACGCGTCGCCTCCAGTCCGTCGAGTTCGGGCATGTGCAGATCCATCAAAACGATGTCGTAATGGCCGAGTTCGACCATTTCCACGGCCTCACGGCCATTGGCGGCAATATCGACAACAACACCGGCTTTTTCCAGAAACTCGCGCGCAACCTGCTGGTTGACCAAGTTGTCTTCGGCCAGCAGGATGCGGGCACCCTGGATGGGCTGCGCCCGACGACACAAATTCCCGAAAGAACTTTGCGGCGCGGCTTCCTCTTCGAATAAACCAGTGCGGCGCAAGCGGGCAATGGTGTCGAACAGGGGCGACGCCTTGACCGGCTTGTTCAGGATGGCGTCGAGATGTACCTTGCCGGCAGCTTCCTGTTGCTTTTTGGTGTCAAGCGCTGTCAGCATGATGACGAGTGGCGGCTTGGCCAGGGCGCCATCTTCACAATCATGCTGGATTTGCTCTGCCACCTGCAAACCGTTCATACCGGGCATTTGCCAGTCGATGAAAACCAGGTCGCAGGGCTGCCCTTCCGCCGCCGCTTCAGCCAGAGCCTGCAAGCCCTCCTGGCCGGATGCCGCCGCCCGAACCTCGAATTGCCAGTTTTCCAGCAAACGGCACAGAGCAAGGCGGGGTTTCTTCTGGTCATCAATGACCAGAACATGCATTTTCGGCAACTCAGGCAGTGTTTGTGACGGCATTTGCGCCTGCTCTCTGGCGGTGCTGATACGGATGTTGAAGTAAAAATCCGAACCCTCGCCCGGTGTGCTATTGACGCCGATTTCACCCCCCATGAGCTCGACAATGCGTTTACTGATGGTCAGCCCCAGCCCGGTTCCGCCATATTTGCGGGTAATGCTGCCATCGGCCTGACTAAAGGGGGAAAAGAGCCTTTCAATCTGATGGGCGGGCAGACCAATGCCGGTATCGCGCACCGAGAATTGCAGATTGAGTTGCTCATCCCGGCATTCCAGAGCGCTGATTGCAATAAGGATTTTACCCCGCTCGGTAAACTTGACCGCATTGCCGACCAGATTGTTGAGCACCTGCCCCAAACGCAACGGATCACCACGCAGGAAGGCCGGAACGTCCGGCTTGACCTCGAAAACAATCTCGATGCCCTTTTCCTCCGCCTGCGCCACGAACAAATTACTGACGCCCTCTAGGACATCGTCGAGCGAGAAATCGACCGATTCGAGTTCAAGATGACCGGCCTCGATTTTTGAATAATCCAGAACATCGTTGAGTATGCCCAGCAAGTTGCGCGACGAGCTGGATATTTTCTGTAGATAATCGCGCTGACGCGCGCTGAGTTCAGTGTCCAGAAGCAGCCGTGCAAGTCCGATGACGGCATTCATCGGCGTGCGGATTTCGTGGCTCATATTGGCCAGAAATTCGGATTTGGCGCGCGCCGCCCCCTCGGCCTGTTCCTTGGAGAGCACCAGCTCAACCTCAAGACGTTTGCGCTCGGTAATATCCTCCATCAACCAGATCGAACCCTTGGCAAGATCGCTGCCGTCGACCGCCGAACCCTTGAGCGACATGAGCAGACGATGTCCGTCGCGATGCTGGAAAACATGCTCGCCACGGTAGGTTTGACCGGCTCCCGCCAGTTCCGCAAAAACCTTGCCGATCGTTTCGTAGTCGTCGCGACTGGGGTAGAGAATGCGGGTATCGCGGCCATTGAGGGCGCCGGGCGGATAGCCAAGCAGACGCTCCATGGCGCGATTGCTGCGGCCGATGATGCGCTGCCCCTTGTTGTCGGGAACAACCGTACAGATGCCCAGAGATGCATTTTTCAGAATGAGTTCGAGCTCGCCCAGAGCCTTGCGCAAATTACGCTTGCTTTCGGCCAGCCTGATCGTGCGCGCCGCCAGTTCGGTATCGAAGAGCGTCACCAGCAGCGTTGCGCCCAGTAACAGAAAAGTACATGCCGCCACTGCAGCCGCCATGGAATTGTTCCAGGCGCTGGTCACTTCTTCGGTCATGTTGCGGAACAATTCCGGATCGAGGATGGAAACGGCCATCCAGACTTCGTTCGCCTGGCTCGACTGCGCTGACGAGTAGGCGTTCGGCGTCAGAATGACCGACTTCACCGCCAGATACTGCGCCAGGGTCAACAGCACACCAAGAATCAGAGCAATTGCCAGTTTGCGCTGCAACCCGGCTTGTTTGCGATTTGATGCCGCATAGGCAAAGAAATGGCGCATGGCCGCCAGCATTCCTGCGCAGGCGAGTGCATAAAGCAGGAAGGCGGACAACATGTAGGGCAGGTCATAGCGAATGGCGGGCGTAATCTGCATGGCGAAGAAACCGACGTAACGCAGAACGCCCAGCCCGAAGCCACCCACGCTCGCCCCGGCAGCCAAAAGCAGCCAAATCGGAGGCCTCTCGCGCGGAACGACAAGCAACGCCAGAAACATCAGGGCAGTCGCCAGCGCCAGACCCGCGCACGAAATCAGAATGTTATGCCCAACCGGAATCGGCAAATGATAGGAGAGCAAAAAAATGAAATGCGCCGACCAGACGCCGGCCCCCAGCGCCAGCGCGCCACCCACCAGCCACAAGCTGCCCGGTGCTTCGTGCTGGTTGGCCAGATGGCCAGCGACCCGCAAGGCGATCAGCAAGGCACTCACCATCACCATCAGTGAAAGTGCCAGGAGAGTCGGGTCGTAGATTCCGTTCATTGAGTCGCAGAGTGGTTTACAGCGCCTATGGCGCGGCCTTCAGCAGCCGGGGGCAGCGGCTTTCGGACAGCGGCGCAAAGGCCTTGTCACCCGCAATGGTCTGACGGACATGATAGTAATCCCAGGAGTATTTCGATTCCTCCGGCTTTTTCACCTGCATGAGATACATGTCATGCACCATGCGGCCATCCTCGCGCACCTCGCCATTGCGGGCAAAAAAATCATTGACCGGCATGGCCTTCATCTTCGTCATGACTGCTTGTGTATTGTCGCTTTCCGCCGCCTGCACGGCCTTCAGGTAATGGGTGACCGCCGAGTAAATGCCAGCCTGCACCATGCTGGGCATGGCTTGATGACGGGCAAAAAAGCGCCTCGACCATGCCCGCGTTTCGGTATTGAGATCCCAGTAGAAACCTGTCGTCAAATACAAGCCCTGGGCGTCGTAGAGGCCAACGGAATGAATATCCGGAATGAAAATCGAAACGGCTGCCAGTGATTTTTTGGAGGCAATACCGAAGCGGCTGGCCTGCTTGATGGCATTGACGACATCGGTTCCGGTGCTGGCAAAAGCGATCACTTTTGCCCCGGAATCACGCGCCTTGAGGATGCCGGCAGCCTGTGCCCGGATCGAGGCATAGGTATTGCTGGGAAAAGGATGGCGCGCCGTGCCGGCAACCGTGCCGCCGCCACGCTGAACCGCCGCCATCGTTCCCTCCTCCAGCGATTGGCCGAAAAGATTGTCTGCCGTGACGATGTACCAGCTATTGCCCCCGGTTTTAATGATCGCATCGACAGTCGACCGGGTTACTGCCCTCGCATCGTAAGTCCAGTGCAGGCTATTGGGCGTGCATTCCTCATTGCTGATCCTGTCCGAACCGGCGCTGGAAATAATCGCAATCCGGTTCAATTCGCGGGCAACGCGAATGACTTCCACCGCCGCATTGCTATTGGGAATATCCAGCACCAGATCGACTTTGCCATTCTGCATCCAGTCGCGGGCGATACTGGCCGCCAGTTGCGGGCTAAGCTGATGATCGGCAGAAACCAGTTCGATCGGCACGCCCAGCACCTTGCCCCCAAAATCCTCGATAGCCATTTGTGCCGCCAGCACCGAACCCTTGCCCGAAATGGCAGAATAAGCGCCATTCATGTCAGTCAGCACGCCAATCTTGACGGTGCCATCGGATTTATTTTGCAGAACGTTATTTGGAGCTGCCAGCACCGCCACGGATGCCGCCAGCAGGGCAGACAGACCACATGCACGCAACATAGCACGAAAAAACACAGACATTGCCATGAAATCCCCAAGCAGCGCCAAACCGGCATTGGTATTATTCCACGGAATGCGCTGATGCGCCGACACCCCTGATTTTGTTTGTAGCCAGCCGGCAAGCCAGATTACGCACCCTCTTTGGGATGACCATGAAAGCACACACCAAAACCATTCTGCTGTTATTTCTGGCAGGAAACGCCGGTAGCGCCCTTGCGGCAAAGAACAGCCTGTCGGAAGCGGATTATTTCCCGGAATTGCCCATGGTGCTGAGCGCCTCCCGCCTGCCGCAATCGCTGCACGACGCACCGGGCTCGATGACCGTCATCGACCGCGAAACCATCAAGCGTACTGGCGCCCGCGATCTGGCCGATGTGTTGCGCTGGGTTCCCGGATTCCAGGTGGCGCAAGGCACCGGCTATACCAACGCCCCGGCCGCCACCTATCACGGTTTATGGACACGCGCTTCGACCGGGCTACAGGTCATGGTCGATGGCCGCAGCTATTACAGTCCCTTGTGGTACGGCGGCCTCTTTTTCGATGCCTTCCCCCTGTCACTGGAAAACGTCGAGCGCATTGAAATTTTCCGTGGCGCCAATTCGGCCACTTTCGGCTCCAATGCCATGGCCGGCATTATCAATATCATCACCACCGAACCGGTCTTGACGCAGGGCGCCATGGTGTCAGTCAACGCTGGCAATCAGGGCGTCGCCGACGTTTTTACCCGCATAGGCGGTGGCAACGATCAAATCAAATACCGACTCTCGGCCAATCGTCAGCACGATCATGGCTTGAACTGGTTCAGCGATTCGCGCGCGCTGAATAAGTTCGACGCCAGAGTCGATTGGCGCCTCACCAATCATGACGAAATCCGTTTTATGGCCAGCGGCGTCAAAACCGCCGTGCAGATGGGTCATCCGGCGCCTTTGGTAGCTGGTGCCGAACCGGAGCGCGGCCGCAAGATCAGCAGCCTGCATTTCCAGACCGACTGGAAGCATCAATTGAGCGGCGACGACACGATCAGCCTGCGCTACTTTCATGTCAAAGAATCGCTGCGCGACGCCTTCATTGACCAGACCCCTCTGCCGCGCACCCTGATCGATCCGCTGGCAACCGGCAATATTGCCTTTCTGATCGGCACCGACATTGCAGTGGTGCGTGACGACCTAGAACTTCAGCACAACGTCCGGCTCGACGCAACGAAACGTCTGGTCTGGGGTCTCAACTGGCGCCGGGACGATCTGACTTCGGTTACCCAACTGATTGCGCCCAACCAGATCAAGGTCACCACCAGCCGTGTATTTGGCCACCTCGAATGGCGCTGGTCAGAGCAATGGCTGCTCAATACCGGAGCCACATGGGAAAACGAAAGTCAAGCCGGGACAAGCTTTTCACCCCGATTGGCGCTGAATTTTCAGCCGACGCGCCAGCAAACTTTCCGCTTTGGTGTTTCGCGTTCGCATCGCACGCCGTCAATTGCCGAGCAAAACATGAAAATGGTGCTGAACGACCCCGCCATGCCGGCCTTTGCGCCCCTGCGCTATGCCTATTTTTCCGACGACAATCTGCGGCCGGAACGCCTCGATAGCCTTGAAATCGCCTATCTGGGCGATTTCCGCCCGCAGGGTCTGGTCGTTGACGCCCGCCTCTTTCATGATCGCATGAGCGATCGGGTTTCCCATGTCCGTAACAAGCCGTTGCCCGCCAACGCCTGTTCTTTCTGTGCCCTGCCGGGCGGCAATCTGACGCAGACCTACCGCAATGCGCAGGATGTGACCCTGCAGGGTCTGGAATACCAGTTGCGCTGGCGTACACCCTGGTCTTCCGAAATCTGGTTCAACCAGACCTTCGCCCGCATCAAGTCGAAGCGGATTCTGGTTGATCTGCCGCCCGGCGAAGCCGATCTGCTCGTTTTGCGCTCGGAAAACTCCATGCCCAGCCGCGCCGAATCCATCCACTGGATGCAGGAATTGCCCTGGCGTGGCGCCAACCTGACCGTCAGTTTTTCGCACAGCAAACCCATGCTGTGGTGGGACGCCCCGGCGCTATCCACCCGCCGGGTTGACTGGCGTCTGGCATTGCCGTTCAACAACAGTTTCGGCAAGGGCGAAATCGCCTGGGTCGCCCGCGCCGGCAATGGCCCGATAGAGGAATACAGCAACGGCGCACAGCGTTTCCAGCAGTACACCATTAACCCCAGGCACTGGATCAACCTGCGACTCGAATTCTGATCGAACTGCCACATGAACTTCCGCAGAGCACTGCTGTTAGCTGTCCTTTGCCTGGCGCAATCTATCGCCGGGTCGATGGCGTGCGCGGCGGC
>JAGTRX010000183.1 GCA_018262285.1 Pseudomonadota bacterium
AAAGCGCGCGGCGATGCCGCCGTACTCGAATACACCAACCGTTTCGACCGCCTTTCGGCCAAATCCATGGCCGAACTGGAAATACCCAAGTCGGCACTGTTCGATGCCTTGAATAGCCTGTCAGCGGCCGATCGCGAGGCGCTGGAGTTTTCCGCCGCCCGTATTCGTGCCTACCACGAACGGCAGGAAGGCAAGGGCTTCAGCTATACCGAAGCCGATGGCACTGAACTGGGCATGATGGTGACGCCGCTCGACCGCGTTGGTCTCTACGTTCCTGGCGGCAAGGCGGCCTACCCTTCATCGGTGCTGATGAACGCCGTGCCAGCCAAGGTGGCAGGCGTCAAGGAACTGATCATGGTCGTGCCGACCCCGGATGGCGAAAAGAACGCTCTGGTGCTGGCCGCTGCGGCGCTTTCCGGTGTTGATCGAGTTTTCGCCATCGGTGGAGCGCAGGCCGTCGCCGCGCTGGCCTACGGCACCGAAACTGTGCCGCAGGTTGACAAGGTCGTCGGCCCCGGCAATGCCTACGTCGCCTGCGCCAAGCGCCGCGTCTTTGGCGTGGTCGGCATCGACATGGTGGCTGGCCCCTCGGAAATTCTGGTCGTGGCCGATGGCAGCGGCGATCCGGACTGGGCGGCGATGGATTTGTTTTCACAAGCCGAACACGACGAATTGGCGCAATGCATCATGGTGTGCACCGACGAAGCCTTTATCGACAAAGTGCAGGCCAGCATCGAGAAACTGCTGCCGACCATGCCGCGTAAGGCCATCATCCGTGCCGCGCTGGAAAACCGCGGCGCTCTGATTGGCGCCCGCGATCTGGAAGAAGCGATTGTCATTGCTAATCGCGTCGCACCCGAACACCTGGAACTGTCATTGGCCGACCCCGATCCCTGGGTCAAGAAAATTCACCACGCCGGTGCCATCTTCATCGGCCACTACACCTCGGAAGCCTTGGGTGACTATTGCGCCGGCCCCAACCACGTTCTGCCGACTTCAGGCAGCGCCCGCTTTTCATCGCCGCTCGGCGTCGACGATTTCCGCAAGCGCACCAGCCTGATCAAGGTGTCCAAGGCGGGCGCCCAGACGCTGGGCCGCATCGCCCATACTTTTGCCACCGGCGAAGGGCTGCCGGCACACGCGCAATCGGCGAAGTACAGATTGGAAAGTTGATTTTGTTGTGTCGATAGGCTCAAACGGACACCTTTGGGTGTCCGTTTTTTTAGCCGGATATTTTCCGTAAGGCAGCAACTAGTGCCGCGCATTCGGCTTGCGTGCCGATGCTGATGCGCAGGAATTGCTCGATACGCGGCAGCTTGAAGTGGCGGACGAGGATGGACTGCTCGCGTAGTTGCTGCGCCAGCGTGGCGGCATCGTGCTGTGGATGGCGGGCGAAGATGAAATTGGCGGTGGAGGGCAGCACTTCGAAACCCAGTGTGGCGAGGTCGGCGACCAGTTTTTCGCGGGTACGCATGATGGCTTGACGGGTCTGCTCGAAATATTGCGTGTCTTCCAGGGCGGCGATGGCGCCGACCAGCGCCAGGCGGTCGAGTGGATAGGAATTGAAGCTGTTCTTGACCCGTTCCAGCCCTTCAATCAGCGCGGCGTCGCCAACGGCATAGCCGACGCGCAGGCCGGCCAGCCCGTGTGATTTGGACAGGGTGCGTACGACCAGCAGGTTGGGATAACGCTGGATCAACGGGATGGCGCTTTCGCCACCGAAATCGATATAGGCCTCATCGACAACCACCACGCATTCCGGGTGGGCGGCCACAAGTTTTTCGACTTCAATGAGGCTAAGCGCTTTTGCTGTCGGGGCATTGGGATTGGGGAAGGCGATGCCGCCGCAGGGGGTCGCGTAATCCTGCGGGCGCAAGGAAAAATCCTCGGCCAGTGGGATGGTGCGATAGTCGATTTCGTAAAGGCCGCAATAGACCGGGTAGAAGCTGTAAGTGATATCCGGGAAGCAGGTGGGGGTATCGTGTTTCAACAGCGCCTGAAACACCAGTGCCAGCACTTCGTCAGAGCCGTTGCCGACAAAGACCTGATTTGCGCTCAGGCCATTGAGGCGGGCGATGGTCGCCTTCAGCAGATCGGCGTTAGGGTCGGGATAGAGGCGCAGACGTGCCGCATCTTCGCCCAGTTCGGCGCGGATGGCTTGCAGCACACGCGGCGAGGGCGGATAGGGGTTCTCGTTGGTGTTGAGTTTGATCAGGTTGGCGATCTTGGGCTGTTCGCCGGGAACGTAGGGGGTCAGGCTGCGTACAACGGTGCTCCAGTATTGGCTCATGATGGTTGGGGTGCAAAAGTCGATAATTGGTCTGAAATGGTATCATGCTGCTTTGCACACAGGCTTTATCACCATGCGCAACGCCGAAATCATTCGCAATACGTTGGAGACACAGATCAGCGTCCGCCTCGATCTCGATGGCAGCGGTCAGGGCAAGTTTGCCACTGAGGTGCCTTTTCTCGACCACATGCTCGATCAGATTGCCCGCCACGGCCTGATTGACCTCGATATCGAGGCCAAGGGCGATTTGCAGATTGACGCTCACCACACAGTTGAAGATATTGGCATCACGATTGGTCAGGCTCTTGCCAAGGCCTGGGGCGACAAGCGTGGGCTCAATCGTTACGGTCATGCCTATGTGCCGCTGGATGAAGCCTTGTCACGCGTGGTCATCGATCTTTCCGGCCGGCCGGGGCTGGAATTCAATGTCGAATTTGCCCGCCCGCTGGTCGGGCAGTTTGAAGTCGATCTGGTGCGCGAGTTCTTTCAGGGCTTAGTGAACCACAGTGGCATGACCTTGCACATCGACAACCTGCGCGGCGTTAACGCCCACCATCAGGTCGAAACAATTTTCAAGGCTTTTGGCCGCGCTTTGCGCATGGCGGTGACGCCGGACGCGCGTCTGGCGGCCGATGCCATGCCGTCGACGAAAGGCTCGCTGTGACCATTGCCGTTATCGATTACGGCATGGGCAATCTGCGCTCGGTGTCGAAAGCGCTGGAGCATGTCGCCGGCGGCGTTCCGGTGCTGGTGACGGCCGATCCGGCCGAAGTGGCGGCGGCCGAACGAGTGGTTTTTCCGGGTCAGGGCGCCATGCCGGACTGTATGCGCGAGTTGGAGATGCGCGGCCTCAAGCCTGCGGTGCTGGCGGCGGCGCGTGAAAAGCCTTTCCTTGGTATTTGCATTGGCTTGCAAATGTTGTTCGAACACAGCGAGGAGGGCGATGTCCCCGGTCTTGGCGTCTTTGCCGGGCAGGTGCGGCGTTTTCCCGACGAACGCATGATCGATGCCGACGGTCAGCGCCTGAAAGTGCCGCACATGGGCTGGAATACCGTGCAGCAGCAAGCGCATCCAATGTGGTCGGGAATCGAGAATGGCGCCCGTTTTTATTTCGTGCACAGTTATTTCGTTGTGCCTGACGATAAAGCGCTGATACAAGGCACTTGCGAGTATGGTGTTCCCTTTACCTGCGCGGTGGCTCGGGATAATATTTTCGCCATGCAGTTCCATCCTGAGAAAAGCGCCCGCGACGGGCTGCAATTACTGAAAAATTTTGTCTCCTGGCAGCCTTGATGCTGTCACCTCAACCCATTTCCAACCCACCTTCCAATTCATGCTGATAATTCCCGCCATTGATCTCAAGGACGGCCAATGTGTCCGTCTCAAGCAGGGCCTGATGGACCAGGCTACCGTTTTTTCCGATCATCCGGCCAATATGGCAAGGCACTGGATTGACCAGGGCGCGCGCCGCCTGCATCTGGTCGATCTGAACGGTGCCTTTGCCGGTAAACCCAAGAATGCGTCGGCCATCAAGGCCATTCTGAAGGAAGTCGGCGACGATATTCCGGTGCAACTCGGTGGAGGCATCCGTGATCTCGATACCATCGAACGCTGCCTGGATGACGGCATCAGCTACATCATCATCGGCACTGCGGCGGTGAAAAACCCTGGCTTTTTGCACGATGCCTGCAGTGCCTTCCCCGGCCAGATCATCGTCGGGCTTGATGCCAAGGACGGCAAGGTGGCGACTGACGGCTGGTCGAAAATGACTGGCCATGATGTCGTCGATCTTGCCAAAAAATTCGAGGACTACGGCGTCGAAGCCATTGTTTATACTGACATCGGCCGCGATGGTATGCTGACCGGCATCAATATCGAGGCGACGGTGCGTTTGGCGCAGGCCTTGACCATTCCGGTCATCGCTTCCGGCGGGCTTTCCGCGCTCGAGGATATCAAGGCGCTGTG
>JAGTRX010000184.1 GCA_018262285.1 Pseudomonadota bacterium
GGAGCCACTGCACCAGAAGCCGTTCTGCCGGCCCCTGTGCTTGAGCAAATCCGCCCGCTGACCCATTTTGTTGTCGAAAACGCCAAATCGGCGCGCGCCTTTCTCAAAGCCGTCGGCACCGCACAGCCCCTGCAAAGCCTGCAACTAGAGGAATTGAACGAGCACACGCCGCAACAGGCCTTGCACAAGCTACTTGAACCCCTGCTGGCCGGCCACGATGTCGGGCTGCTTTCCGAAGCCGGTTGTCCGGCCGTCGCCGACCCCGGTGCCGATCTGGTTGCACTGGCGCAAAAAAACGGCATTCGTGTTGTACCCTTGGTCGGCCCCTCTTCCCTGTTGCTTGGACTGATGGCCTCCGGGCTGAACGGCCAACGTTTCGCTTTTCTCGGCTACCTGCCCAGCAAGCCAGCCGAGCGCGCCAAAGCCTTGCGCGACATTGAAACTGAATCACGCAAACAACGGCAAACTCAACTCTTCATCGAAACGCCCTACCGCAACCAACAAATGCTGGAAACCATTCTTGCCACTTGCCAGCCTTCAACCCGCCTCACCTTGGCCACCGATCTCACCCTGCCCAGCGAGAGCGTGCTAACCCATACCGTCGCCGAGTGGAAAAAGAGAACGCCGCCCGAAATCGAGCGGCGTCCGACGGTTTTTCTGCTACTCGCCTGATTATTTGGCGATGGAAATCTGCTGTTGCGGCACGTAATTGATGCGCCGTACTTCGCTGATACTTTCACCCGAAATACGGCCTTCGACCAACTCATAGCCCATCAGCGCGAAAACTCTGCCTTTCAGGAACAAGGGGCGCGAATTGCCGTACCAGTCGACACAGGAAGCCTTGCACCCATCATTGACATTGCCGGCTTTCGAATCGAGCGAACCGAGTTCGGTCAGTTTGAGCAAACGGTTACGCAGGTAGAGCACTGCAGCCGATTCCTGATCCAGTTGACGGTATCCGGGGCGGCCAGCACCGACGATGGGTAGCCCCACCACACCTTCCTTTTCGCTTGCCGGTTTGTAGAAAAAGCCGTGGCTACGCGTTTCACCCTGCGCCGCATCCTTGCGGGTGTAAAGGTTTGAAAAAGCGGCCTGTTGCTTGAGTTCGACGCTGGAAAAATGCAGGTCATTGCCTGATGTGCCGACCACCACAGCATGCTGCCCCATCGCCTCGATGCGGTCGACACTGTGCGTCAAGGGAACGGCCTGCGCCGCGCTGTTGTTGTCCCAGCGCACGGCGTAAAGATTCTGCACTTCACCCTTCGGCCGTCCCCAGCTATCGCCAGCGCCATAGAGCAGGAAATTGCCGATGTAGCGGTTCTGGAGCGTGTAGCCAGCCGGATGCGGCAAGCGTTTGTAGGCTTCGACCGGCGCACCGTCACGACCGTCGCTAAAGCTCGCCAGCGGCACGCGCAACAAGGCGGTGTCGCCCCGGCTGCTCTCGCCTGCCCACATGGCGTCGCCCCTGCCCTGCGCCCGCACCAGCACGTTTAAATGCTGATCTTCGCTTTCCAGGAAGGAGAACTGGTCAATCGGCGCTCCGGCCGTTTTCAAGGCCGTTGGTGCCGAACCATCAAGCGGAATGCGGAACACCGCCGACCGCGCCGGTGTGTTGCCACGGGCGTAGGTATTGGTCCACACATAAACCGACTGGCCGGAAACGTAGAAAACCCGTCCCGGTGGCCCCATCACGGCTGTGGCCTGACACTCCATTTCCGGCGTCGACAGATCGCAAATATTGACCGTATGCAAAGCTTGGCCAACGTAAGGTTCGATCGGGTCATCGGTCGTGTAGATGCGGTTGGCCGAGGCGATGCGCTTGAAGTCGGCCGGTTTGGCTTCCTTATACCAGCGCCGCACAGCAGGGAAAGCGGCGTAAATGTCTTCACGATAAAAGTTGAGGCCGAGCGGCGTGTAGAATATCAGCTTGTTGCCAATCAGGCGGCTGGCGTAGTTGCGCGACGAATAGTAATCGTTGGAGCGCAGATGGTAGGTGGCGCGATAGCTCAACAGGCCAGCATTATCGATGTTGAACAGACCGATTTCGGTGCCGCCGCGCGCATAGCTATAACCGATGACAACGATGTTGTTGCCGGCAATGAGCATTTCGTCGTACCAGGCACCGCTTGGGCTGGCGTCCGGCGCAAAGGCGTCGATGGCGGCGATCGGTTTCATCTGCCCCTTATCGACATTGATCGTGAACAAACGACCACGGCGCAGAATGACGAGATGGGAGCCATGCACCTTGACGATGCCGCCCTCATCCACACCGACGGTCTGCACATTGGTCACCGACTCGCTATCTGCCCCCTTGTCCGCCTTGGCGGATTTGGATTCAGAAACCGCGGCGACGGGTGACGGGGGCGGCATGGCAGAATCGCCAAATCCGGCCGATTTGGCCATGCCGGGAGAACCGTTTTTTTCTCGCCGCAATTGTTGCTGCTTACGGAATTCGTCGGCCAGACATTTGACGAACGCATCAAGCTCGGCCTCGCTGGCAAAGGCGGTGAGTGTTTTCTGCCGTGCTGTACCAGCCTGCGGCTTGGCGCATGGGGTCGATTCGGCTGCCATGCCCAGGGCAGCAAAAAATAACATCAGGCAGAAGAGTATGACTTTTTTCATGACGCACCTTTCTTGTGATGATTACGCGCTGATTTCGACGGAAGTATAGACCGGCACCCGGTCGAAAAACGCAATGATGTCGCTGTTGCGCATGCGGATGCAACCATGCGATCCGGGATGCCCCATTTGCGCCGTTTCCGGGCTACCGTGAATGTAGATATAGCGGCGCATGGTGTCGCAGCTGCCCTGGCGATTGCGCCCCGGCTCGCAGCCGGAAAGCCACAGGATACGGGTCAGAATCCAGTCCCGTCCCGGGTGCGCTGCCGCCAGTTCGGGCGTCCACAACTCGCCGGTCGACCGACGGCGTACAAAAACGGTATTGGGTGCGCAACCGGCGCCGATCTTGGCACGGATGATGTGCTTGCCGCGTGGCGTCTGGTAGCTGCCAAACTGCTCACCGACGCCCTTGGCTGCTGTGGAAACCGGGTAGCTCACCAGCAGATTGCCGTCATCGTCAAACAGGTCAAGAACCTGGCGGGCAACGGAAATGGCGACATGCATATTCAGCCCCTGCCCCGCCGCGCCGCAAAAAAGGCGGAAATGATCGCCCCGCATTCCTCGGCCAGAACACCGCCCTCAACGGTTGCATGATGGTTCAGGCGCTCGACGGCAAAAAGATCGACCACGCTGCCATGCACGCCGGTTTTATAGTCACGGGCGCCATAAACGACGCGGGCAATGCGGGAGTGAATAATGGCGCCGGCACACATGGCGCAAGGCTCGACGGTGACAAAAAGTTCGCAACCCGGCAGGCGATAATTGTTGAGTTTGCGCGCTGCATCGCGCAGCGCAGCAATTTCAGCGTGTGCGGTGGGATCGCTGTCGCCAATGGGCGTATTGAAACCGCGCCCGATAATTTCGCCAGCCTTGACGATGACTGCGCCGACCGGCACTTCGCCCAGGCATTCCGCCGCCTGAGCCAGTGATAGCGCCTCGCGCATGTAAAATTCGTCATCCATGGCGCTATTTTACAGCCTGAAAACTGGAATAAAGCCAAGCACGGGGAACACGGGGAAGAAGCAAGGGTTTCACTCGATAATCAACAGCAGTGCAGTCCTTTGCTTTTTACTCCGTGTTCTCTGTGCTCTCCGTGGCTAATTGCTTTATTTAGACTAAATCAATCCCGCTCAAAACGACGCCCACTGGCAGCCGGTTTGGCAAAGCCACTGCCCGGTTTGCGGAAGGGACGATCGCCGGCATCGGCTTGGCGCGGAGCCTGTCCATCACGCGAGAAACCGCCAGGCTTGCCTTCACGGGCAAAACTCTCGGACTTGCCTTCACGCGAAAAAGCCGGTTTGCCTTGATGGGCGTAGGCCGTCTTGCCCTCCTTGGAAAAGGCCGGCTTGCCCTGATACTCGCCTCGCGCGCTGGCGGTAGAGGGGCTGGGGGAGAGGGTACGGGGCTTGCCCTGATAAGGCGTTGCCGCCGCTGGCTTGGCCGCATGGCCAAAGGCCGGCTTTTCGCTCGAACGCGTCCGGCTAGGCTCGAAGCCTTCCCGCCGCGGCCGGTCATTCTGCCATTCCGGTTTCTGGCCATAGCTCTTTCTGGCCGGCCCCGGCTTCCAGCCTTCCGGTTTGCTCTTGCGCACCGGCGCTGATTTCTTCGGTTCATGGCCGACAACGACATCAA
>JAGTRX010000185.1 GCA_018262285.1 Pseudomonadota bacterium
GTGTTCAAGGCGCACAACATCGGCTACTTCTTCTACAACGGCGGCGGCGACTCGGCCGATACCTGCTTCAAGGTCAGCCAGCTGTCCGAATCGATGGGCTATCCGATCCAGGCGATCCACGTGCCGAAGACGGTCGACAATGATTTGCCGATCACTGACTGCTGCCCGGGCTTTGGCTCGGTCGCCAAGTACATCGCAGTATCCACGCTGGAGGCCAGCTTCGACGTGAAATCGATGGCCAAGACCTCGACCAAGATTTTCGTCCTCGAAGTGATGGGGCGTCACGCAGGCTGGATCGCGGCGGCGGGCGGGCTGGTGGAAGACCACGGCATTCCGGTCGTCATCCTGTTCCCGGAAATCGAGTTTGATCAGAAGAAATTTCTCGCCCGCGTCGACAAGCTGGTGAAGGAACACGGCTACTGCACGGTGGTCGTCTCCGAAGGTTGCCACTACCCGGACGGCACCTTCCTCGCCGAGCAGGGCACTCGCGATGCCTTTGGCCATGCGCAATTGGGCGGTGCCGCACCGGTGGTCGCCAACATGATCAAGGACGCGCTCGGCCACAAGTTCCACTGGGCGGTGGCCGACTATCTGCAGCGCGCCGCACGCCATATCGCGTCGAAGACTGACGTGAAACAGGCCTACGAACTCGGCAAGAAGGCTGTCGAACTGGCGATCAAGGGCCACAATTCAGTGATGCCGACGGTCGATCGCATCTCGGATTCGCCCTACAAGTACAAGATTGGCATGGCGGATCTGAAGGATGTCGCCAACGTTGAGAAATTCATGCCGCGCGATTTCATCAACAAGGATGGCTACGGCATCACGCCCAAGTGCAAGCGTTACCTGACGCCGCTGATTCAGGGTGAGGATTATCCGAAGTATGCCGACGGCCTGCCGGTGTATGTGACGCTGAAGAATATTGCCGTGGCGAAGAAGCTGGCTGCGTTCAAGCTGTGAGACTCAACGCGCAAGGCGTGCGCGTGGGGCCGGCATGACGCTCGATCGCGCCAAACAGTTGCTGAAAGTTCAGGCCGAGTTTGGCGGCTTCTACAACGGCAACTCGGCCAAACTGATTCTGTCTGAGGTTCAGCGTGAACACGGGCAGGATGCGGTCGACGAATGCATCCGCGATCTTCGGCTCGATACGGTCTTTGGGTTTGAACCAGGCACCCGTTTTGAAGGGGGCCTGGTGATGGGTAAGGCGTAGGGAACGAGAACGGTGGCGCAAGCTGCCGTTTTTTTTGGGTCTTTGGAGGAGAAAAAATATGAATGAAGGTTTGATGTTTGCCCTCGTGGCGGCAGGGCTGGCACTGCTCTATGGGATCGTGTCGATTAAATGGATCATTGGGCTGCCAACCGGCAATGACCGCATGCGCGAAATCGCTGCTGCGGTGCAGGAGGGAGCCCAGGCCTACCTGAACCGGCAATACACCACCATCGGTATCGTGGGTGTGGTGCTGTTCCTGCTCATTGGCTTCTCTAACATTGGCTGGCTCTCGGCCATTGGCTTTGCCATCGGCGCCATCCTCTCCGGTTTGACCGGTTACATCGGCATGAACGTGTCGGTGCGCGCCAATGTGCGCACCGCTGAAGCGGCCAAGGATGGCTTGAATGCGGCCCTCAACGTCGCCTTCAAGGGTGGCGCCATCACCGGCCTGCTGGTGGTCGGCCTGGGCCTGCTCGGCGTTGCCGGCTACTACGCCGTGCTCACCCTGGTGCTGGGCGAGAGCACTGACCAAGCGACGCATGCACTGGTCGGTCTGGCCTTCGGTGGGTCGCTGATTTCCATCTTTGCCCGACTCGGTGGCGGCATCTTCACCAAGGGCGCTGACGTCGGCGCCGATTTGGTGGGCAAGGTCGAAGCGGGCATTCCCGAAGATGACCCGCGTAACCCGGCGGTGATCGCGGATAACGTCGGCGACAACGTCGGCGACTGCGCCGGCATGGCAGCAGACTTGTTCGAGACTTACGCGGTGACGATTATCGCCACCATGTTGCTGGGTGGCCTGCTGATTACCGGCTCGCCCGAGGCGGTGATCTATCCGCTGGTGCTGGGCGGCTTCTCCATCATCGCGTCCATCGTCGGCACCTTCTTCGTCAAGGCACGCGAGGGCGGCAAGATCATGAACGCGCTGTATCGCGGCCTGATCGTGTCGGGCGTGCTCGCAGCCATCGCGTTTTATCCCATCACCAACATGATGCTGGGCGAGGGCGTGATGATCGACGGTCAGTTGGTAACCTCGATGAATCTGTATCTGGCAGCCTTGATCGGCCTCGGTCTGACTGCGGCCATGGTGGTCATTACCGAGTATTACACCGCTACGGAATATGGCCCGGTTCGCCACATCGCGCAGGCATCCACTACTGGACATGGCACCAACGTCATTGCGGGTATCGGCGTGTCGATGCGATCCACCGCACTACCAGTACTGGCCGTTTGCGCGGCGATCTGGGGTGCGTATGAATTGGGTGGCTTGTATGGCATTGCGATTGCAGCGACTTCGATGCTGTCAATGGCCGGCATTATTGTCGCGCTCGACGCTTACGGTCCGATTACCGACAACGCCGGCGGCATTGCCGAAATGGCTGGTTTGCCCGATAGCATCCGCAACATCACCGACCCGCTCGACGCAGTGGGCAACACCACCAAGGCCGTCACCAAGGGTTACGCCATTGGTTCCGCCGGCCTCGCTGCGCTGGTGCTGTTCGCGGATTACACGCATGCGGTCAATGCCAAGGCGCTGGCGCTTGATCCCAGTGCGATTGCCATGACTTTCGACCTGTCCAACCATATGGTCATCATCGGCCTGTTCATCGGCGGCATGGTGCCCTACCTGTTCGCCGCGATGGGCATGGAAGCCGTCGGTCGCGCCGCCGGTTCCGTGGTGGTCGAAGTGCGCCGCCAGTTCAAGGAAATCCCAGGCATCATGGCGGGAACGTCCAAGCCGGAATATGGCACCTGCGTCGACATGCTGACCAAGGCCGCGATCAAGGAAATGATCGTGCCCTCGCTGCTGCCGGTTGCGGTTCCTGTGATCGTCGGTCTCACCCTTGGTGCGCAAGCATTGGGCGGCGTGCTGGTCGGCACCATCGTCACCGGCATTTTCGTCGCCATTTCGATGACCACCGGCGGCGGTGCGTGGGACAACGCCAAGAAATACATCGAGGAAGGCAACTTTGGTGGCAAGGGATCCGAGGCGCACAAAGCGGCAGTGACCGGCGATACGGTGGGCGATCCCTACAAGGACACTGCCGGTCCGGCCGTCAATCCGCTGATCAAGATCATCAACATTGTCGCGCTGCTGATCGTGCCCCTGATTGCGTAAAACAGGTGCGCATTGAAATACGTTAAGCTTCGCCTTGTGTTGCCAGTGCTCGGTCAGGCTTGGCAGCACGAGGAGATCATTCAAATAGTCTAGGAGGATGCAGATAATGGCAAAAAATGTAGGCGGTATCGACCGTATTATTCGTGCCGTAGTGGGCGCAGGCTTGATTTATTATGCGATGTCGAATTTGCCAGGGGCTGGGGACTGGATGGTACCGGCAGGCATGGTTGGCTTTGTGTTGATACTCACCGCTATCTTTGGTTGGTGCCCGGCGTATCTGCCATTTGGCTTCAAAACCTGCAAGACGAAATAAACTTTCGCGGGCAAATGAGGTCTATTTGAAGTGCGCCTTTCGGGCGCACTTTTTTTCGGGGTTGTTATGCGTGTCTTGATTTTACTTTGTGCCTTGGCGGTCTCTGGCACACTCCATGCGGGCGGGGTCGAACGCCTCAAAGCCTTCATCGCAGGCGCCAGAACCGCCGAGGCCGATTTCACCCAGACTGTTGCCGACAAATCCGGCCGCGTCACTCAACAGGCCAGCGGCAAAATGATGTTTGCCCGCCCCGGCAAATTCCGCTGGGATTATGTGGCGCCGTATGAGCAGGTGATCGTCAGTGATGGCGTTAAATTGTGGCTGTATGACGCAGATCTGGATCAGGTCACGGTCAAGTCGCTTGGCGATGTCATGGCCGGCACGCCTGCGGCCTTGCTGGCAGGGGACAACGCGATCGAAAAATACTTCAGCCTGAAAAATGCAGGCGAGAGTGGTGGTCTTGAATGGCTGGAGGCCACCCCAAAAAATCGTGACACGACTTTTGAGCGTATTCGCATGGGTTTCAAGGGCGATGTGCTGGCGCAGATGGAGTTGTTCGACTATTTCGGCCAGCGCACCACACTTAACCTGACCCGATTTTTGCGCAAC
>JAGTRX010000020.1 GCA_018262285.1 Pseudomonadota bacterium
TTCGCTTGTTCCCGATGAGGGAGAAGATTGATTCGGATCATGACGGATCAAACCTCCGCAATGCGAGCCCGCAGGCAACCATGAGCGACGAAGCGTCGGCCATCAAGCTCTTGGAGCGGACACTGTTGGAACAGGCCATGCCCGCAAAAGGATTGGCAACCTTGGTATCGACCTGGGTGCGGGTCGCCACCATTTCGTCGATGCCAGGAATGACCGAACAGCCGCCAGCCAGCACGATGTGGTCAACCTGGTTGAATTGGGTTGAGGTAAAGAAGAACTGCAGGGCGCGCGACACTTCAAGCGCCAGGTTCTCCATGAACGGCACCTGCAACTCGGTTTCATAACCTTCCGGCAGATTACCTGAGCGCTTGGCCGCCTCGGCTTCCTCGTAGTTCATGCCATAGTGGCGCATGATGTCCGTGGTCAGCTGTGTGCCGCCAAAAGCCTGTTCGCGCGTATAGAGCTGCTGACCATTGCGCAACATGGTCACATTCATTACACTGGAGCCGGCATTAATAAGCGCCACGATTTGGTTGCTACCGCCTTGCGGAAACTGCTTCTCGATCAACTCGAACGCCGCCAGGGAAGCCAGCGATTCAACATCAACCACAACCGCATTCAATCCGGCCGCTTCGGCAACCGCAACTCGATCTTCGACGCGATCTTTTTTCGAAGCAGCAATCATCACCTCAATCTCGTCCGGCACAGACGGTGCCGGCCCGACAACCTGAAAGTCGAGGTTCACTTCGTCGATCGAGAAAGGAATGTACTGGTTGGCCTCAGATTCGACCTGAACCTCCAGTTCATCCTCACGCAAACCGGCGGGAACGATGATCTTCTTGGTTATGACTGCGGAGGCCGGCAACGCTAGGGCAACATTGCGTGTCGAAGTCGACATGCGTTTCCAGGCGCGCTTGACGCAATCCACCGTCACTTCCAGATTGGCCACGTTGCCGTCGGATACTGCATCCTTTGGCAACACCTCAATGGCGTACCGTTCAACCCGGTAGCCATCTTTCCCTTCAGCATTCAATTCGACCATCTTGATTGACGACGAACTGATATCGAGCCCGATCAAGGGCCTCGCTTTGGGACTAAACATTGACAGGTCGAGACGCATCCACCCCCCAAAAATCCTTACAAATTGCGTGTTTAAGGACACAAACCAATAATTCACGTTAGATGCTAGCAACAACCCCAAGCTATGTAAAGCGGTTTTTCGCTTGAAAATCAGTTCAGCGTATAATCCGCGCAACGTTTATTGGAAGCCGCTCTACCCCAATCTGCCTTCTCTGGAAGTGCTGACCGACTATCGACCCAGAATTCCGTTACGGGTTTATTCTGCCGATGAGCGCTTGATTGGCGAATTTGGCGAGGAGCGTCGAGCCCTCGTCAAGATTGGCGATGTCCCTGCCATCATGAAGCAAGCCATTCTTGCAGCCGAAGATGATCGCTTCTATCAACACCCCGGCGTCGACAGCATGGGCGTCATGCGGGCCGCCGTTGCCAATTTGTCAGGTGGCGGTAAAAAACAGGGTGCTTCAACCATCACCCAGCAGGTTGCCCGCAATTTCTTCCTCACCTCGGAAAAAACCTATACCCGCAAGTTTTACGAAATTCTGCTTTCCTTCAAGATTGAAAACAACTTGAGCAAGGATCAGATTTTCGAGCTCTATATCAACCAGATTTTTCTGGGCCAACGCGCCTATGGCTTTGCGGCGGCAGCCAAAATCTACTACGGCAAAGACCTGAACGATATTTCCCTGGCCGAAGCCGCCATGCTGGCCGGACTGCCCAAAGCTCCCTCAACCTTCAACCCGGTGGTCAATCCCAAGCGCGCCCGTGATCGCCAGTTGTACGTCTTGAAGCGAATGTTTGACTTGGGCTATATCAACAACAAACAGTATCAGGAGGCCAAAGAAGCCACCTTGACCATCAAGCGTGAACTCGGCGGCTATGCCGAGCACGCCGAATACGTGGCTGAAATGGCGCGCCAGATTGCCGCCGAACGCTTCCCGGAAGACGCCTACCCGCGCGACTTCATTTACACCCATGGCCTCAAGGTCTACACCACCATCAATTATGAGGAGCAGGAAGCGGCCTATCAAAATCTGCGCAAGGGGGTGCTCGACTACGACCGGCGTCATGGCTACCGTGGAGCCGAGTCTTTTGTGGATATGACCGAAATCACATCGGATCGGGATGAAGACATCGACCTGGCGCTGGAAAAAACACCGCAGGTCGCCGACCTGATTCCGGCGCTGGTACTGGCAGCGAGCCCCCAGCAAGTCCGCGTCTATCAGTCGGGTGGAGAAATTATCAGTTTTGGCGCAGCGCAATTGAAATGGGTCGCCCGCATGCTCGACAGCAACGCCCCACCCAACAAGCGCCTTAAGCGCGGCGCCATCATCCGGGTAATTAAGGACGAAAAGGGACAATGGCAGATCGCTCAATTACCCGAGGTCGAATCGGCTTTTGTTGCGGTCGACCCCAGGACTGGCGCTATCCGCGCTCTGATCGGAGGTTTTGATTTCAATCGCAACAAATTCAATCACGTCACTCAAGCCTGGCGGCAGCCTGGTTCAAGCTTCAAGCCCTTCATCTACTCGGCGGCACTAGAAAAGGGATACAGCCCTTCGAGCATCGTCAAGGACGAGCCTGTTGTCATCCCCGGCAGCGAAACCGGTGGTGCTGCCTGGACTCCACACAACTACGACAACAAATATGAGGGACCCATGATGCTGCGCCGAGCCTTGGCGCGCTCAAAAAATATGGTCTCCATTCGCTTGCTGCAAGCCATTGGCACCAATTACGCCCAGGATTACACCTCCAAATTCGGTCTTGACCCCGAAAAGCACCCGCCCTATCTCACCATGGCGCTGGGCGCCGGCTCGGTCACGCCCTGGCAGATGATCGGCGCCTATTCCGTTTTTGCCAATGGCGGTTTCAAGCTACAACCCTACATTGTCAGTAGCATCCGCGATGAGAGAGGTAACATCATTGCTGCCATGCCACCGCCACCAAGCGGCAATGAGGCGATGCGCGCCATCGACGCCCGCAACGCTTTCCTGATGGACAGCATGCTGCGCGACGTCACCATATATGGCACGGCTGCCAAGGCATCCGTAACCCTCAAGCGCCAGGATTTGGCGGGCAAGACCGGCACGACCAACGACTTTCTGGATGCCTGGTTCTGTGGTTACCAGAAAACCGTCAGCGCCTGCGCCTGGATGGGCTTTGATCAACCCAAAAAACTGGGCGACCGCGAAACCGGCGGGGCGGTTGCATTGCCCATCTGGATTGGCTACATGAAAACCGCCCTGAAAAATGTGCCGGTCAGCCTGCCAGAACCGCCCGAAGGGCTGGTCAAGATCGGTTCAGGCAAAGAAATGGTCTATGTTGAAAACAAGGGTCATAAACCCAAGACTGAAGACGGCGAAGAGGAAGAGGATGTGGAAGACAAGAGCGAGCCGCCAAAACCGGAACTGGACAAACCACCAACCGATTAAAGCCTGAATTCTTGGCCAGACAACTCGCTGATCAGCCGGGAAAGGCTGGTCAGCAGTTCGCCGCCACCACGTGTATCGCGCCAGACTTTGCCATCGTGACTGAAATGAAAGGCGCCACAACGTCCGGCCAGCCAGATTTCGCGTAGTGGCGCATGGCGATTGATCACCAGTTTGCCCCCCCGCGCCAGATCGATTTCGAGAACGCCTCCCGCCAACATTTCGTAATCGATATCGTTGTTTTCCAGCGCGGCTTCGATAGCCGCCAGGGCTTCCCCGGCCAGCCGTTCAAATTCCTTGTCGTCCATGCTGTGCTAACATCTCGCCTTTGATTTTTTTGAACGCGGACATGCCAAAAATCACCCGGCTTATCCTTCTGGCCTGCTTTCTGACCGCCTGTGGCACGCGCGGCCCGCTGGTGCCACCGCCGGGCAAAGCGCCCGAACCGCTGCTTGGCCAAGCTCCGTCGCCAGATGTTAACACAACCAAGGAAAGAAGCTGATGACCATCCATCTCAAAGACAATGCCTGGCAGGTTGAAAACCTGCCACTGGCTGACATTGCCGAGCGCTTCGGCACTCCCACCTACGTTTATTCCCGCAGCGCGCTTGAAAATGCGCTGGCCGAATACCAGCAAACGCTGGCAGCGCATCCGGCAGGAAAAGATGGCTTGGTCTGCTTTGCCATCAAATCGAATTCCAATCTGGCCATTTTGAATCTCTTCGCCCGCATGGGCGCTGGTTTTGACATTGTTTCCGGCGGTGAATTGCAGCGCGCCTTGGCCGCCGGCGCAGATGCTCAAAAAATCGTCTTCTCCGGTGTCGGCAAAAGCGCCGCCGAGATGCGCCAAGCGCTGGAGGCTGGCATTTTCTGTTTCAATGTGGAATCCGCGCCCGAACTGGAGCGCCTCAACGAAGTCGCCGTTTCGATGGGCAAAAAGGCACCAGTCAGCCTACGCGTCAATCCCAATGTCGACCCCAAGACCCATCCCTACATCTCGACCGGACTCAAGGAATCCAAGTTCGGCGTCCCGCATGATCGCGCCCGCGAAATTTACCGCCGCGCCGCCGGCTTGCCGGGCATCACCGTCACCGGCATCGACTGCCATATCGGCTCGCAATTGCTCGACCCATCGCCCTTTGCCGCAGCGCTGGAACGCCTGCTCGGCCTGATTGACGATCTGGCCGCCGACGGCATTACCCTCAGCCATCTCGACCTCGGTGGCGGCCTCGGCATCAGCTACTGCGAAACCGACCAGCAGCCTGCCGTCAAGGATTATCTGACCCCGCTGCTCGACCGCGTCGCTGGCCGCAACTTGAAGATCGTCCTCGAACCCGGCCGCCGTCTGGTTGGCAACGCTGCTGTTTTATTGAGCCGCATCGAGTACCTGAAGGAAGGCGAAGGCAAAAATTTCTGCATCATCGACGCCGCCATGAATGACCTGATGCGCCCGGCGCTCTATGAAGCTTGGCATGAAATCCGGCCGGTTGCCGCCCGTTCCGCTTCCGCCAAAACCTACGACGTTGTTGGCCCCGTCTGCGAAAGCGGCGACTTTCTTGGTCAGCAAAGACAACTGGCTGTCGAAGCCGGCGACCTGCTCGCCATTTTCTCCGCCGGCGCCTACGGCATGGCAATGAGTTCCAACTACAACACCCGGCCACGCGCCGCCGAAGTGCTGGTTGATGGTTCGGAAGCACATCTCATTCGCCGCCGCGAAACCGTCGCCGAGCTCTACGCCAACGAACAATTGCTGCCGAAATAACCCTGGAAAACTCAAAGAAGCCAACCGAACCGCCGCTCTCCAACCGGGAGCGGCGATTTATTTCGTGCAGGCACTTGGTTCTGCTGATCGCACTTGTCGGTCTGATTGTTCTAACCTATTTTGCACAACCTTATATCAAACTGCTCGGCCCGCCGGAACGCTGCTGGGAGGTGCAGGAAATCGATGGCAGGCTTTACAAAGCCAATCCTTGTACCGGTCAGTTCAAGCTGATCGGCGAAGTGCAAAAAAGTGGATAAGCAACTTATGCCTGCGGCGCCTCCTGCTCTTCCGGCAACACTTCAGTTTTTGTGAAGCGATCCAGATACAAATAGACCACCGGCGTCAGATACAGGGTCAGGAACTGCGAGAGCAGCAATCCGCCGACCACCGCCAGCCCCAATGGCCGCCGAACTTCAGCGCCCGCTCCAATACCCAGGGCAATCGGCAAAGTGCCAACCAGCGCCGCCATTGTCGTCATCATGATCGGGCGGAAGCGCACCAGACAAGCCTGGAAAATAGCGTCGGCTGCCGCCATGCCCTCACCACGCTGCTTTTCCAGCGCAAAATCGATCATCATGATGGCGTTTTTCTTGACGATGCCAATCAGCATGATCACCCCGACAAAGGCGTAGAGGCTCAGATCAACGCCGAAGATCAACAAGGTGAGCAAAGCTCCCAAACCGGCCGATGGCAGCCCGGAGAGAATGGTCAGCGGATGAATAAAACTTTCGTAGAGTATCCCCAGCACGAGATACACCACCAGCACCGCCACCAGCAACAACATGCCCATGCCCTGCAATGAAGACTGGAAGGCCTGCGCCGTCCCCTGTAGACTGGTATTGAGCGAAACCGGCAAGCGCATTTCGCGCTCCAACGCGCTGATCTTGTCAACCGCCTCACCCAATGACACGCCTGGCATCAGATTAAAGGAAATTGTCACCGCTGGCAGTTGCCCAAGGTGATTGACCGTCAAGGCTTGCGTCTTGCGCGTGAAATGCGCCACCGACTCTAGCGGAACAAGTTTGCCGCTACTGCTGCGCACATTCAGCCGTGCCAGTTGCTCCGGCCCGGCCTGAAACTCCGGCGCCAGTTCGAGGATCACCTGATACTGGCTGGTCGCGCCATAAATGGTCGACACCTGGCGCGAGCTGAAGGCGCTTTGCAAAGCATCCTCAACCTGTCCATAGGTCAGACCCAATGCCGCCAGCTTGTCGCGATCAATATCGAGCGTCACAACCGGGCTCTGGTTATTGAGGTTGCTGGTCACGTCTATGAAGCCGGACAACTTGCGAATCCGCTCCGTCAATGTGCCTGTCCATTGATACAACTCGTCAAGGTCGGTCGATTGCAGCGTGTACTGGTATTGCGCCGCCGTCGTCTGGCCGCCGATGCGAATGGCCGGCGGATTCTGCATGTAAACCTTGATGCCGGGAACCGTGGCCAACTGGGGACGCAAGCGCTGAATGATCTGATCCGGCGAAGACTTGCGCTCGCTGTGCGGCTTCAGCACCATGAAAATACTGCCATTATTGGAAGTTGCCCGCGAACCGCCAGCGCCAACCGTCGAATTGAACGAGGCAATATCAGGATCTCTGGCAACAATCGCCGCCACTTCGCGCTGATGTTTGACCATCGCCTCGAATGAGGCATCTTGCGGGCCTTCGGTGAAAGCGATGATCTGGCCGGTATCGGCGCTGGGCAGAAAATCCTTGGGGACGAACTTGAACACCAGCCCTGTCAACAGCAGGGTGGCGAAAAAGCTGAACAATACCCAGCGCCGATGGCAAAGCGCAAAGCCCAGGGACTTTTCGTAGCCAGCCAGCAGCGTCGCGAAAAACCGCTCGAACATCTGGAATACGCGGCCATGCCCTTCCGGCTCGGAATGCTTAATATAGCGGCTGCACAGCATCGGCGTCAGGGTGAGCGACACAACGCCGGAAACCAGAATCGCCGCGCAGATGGTCACGGCGAATTCATGCAGCAAACGGCCGACGATGCCCTGCATGAAAAGCACCGGAATAAAAACAGCGATGAGCGAAATAGTCATCGAAATGATGGTGAAGCCGATTTCTTTGGCACCCTTGATCGCCGCCTGAAACGGCGATTCACCCAATTCGACGTGGCGGACGATATTTTCCAGCATGACGATGGCGTCGTCCACGACAAAACCGACCGACAGCGTCAAGGCCAGCAGGGAGAGATTGTCAAGGCTGTAACCGAGCACCGACATGATGGCAAAGGTGCCGATCACCGACAGCGGCAACGCCAAGCTGGGGATCACCGTCGCCGACAGGTTGCGCAGAAAAAGCAGGATGACCAGAATGACCAGCACGCCGGAGAGGATGAGCGTGAACTGCACATCCTCGACACTGTCGCGGATCGAAATGGTGCGATCGAACATGACTTTCATTTCAACCGCAGCCGGTAAATTCGCCTGGAAAGACGGCAAAACACGCTTGATGGCATCGACGGTATCGACAGTGTTGGCGCCGGGCTGGCGCTGCACAGCCAGCATGATGGCGCGCTGATCGACGTTCCAGCTCGCCACCCGCTTGTTCTCGACGCTGTCGACTGGCGTCGCCACCTCCTCCAGTCTTACCGGCGCACCATTGCGCCAAGCCACGATGAGCTGCTGATAAGCCGCCGCTGTTGTCAACTGGCCACCATCCTTGAGAGCAAAGGTCTGCCGGCTGCCATCAAGCTGGCCGATGGGCTGACTGACGTTGTTCTGCGCCAAGGCCTGCTGCAATTCGTTGAGGCCGATACCGCGTGCTGCCAACTGATCCGGATTGGCATGAATGCGTACCGCGTATTTCTGCGAGCCATAGACCAAGACCTGCGCCACGCCGGGAATGGTCGACAGGCGTTGCGCCAGTTGCGTTTCGGCATATTCGTTGACCGTCGACATCGGCACTGTCTGCGAACGCAAGGCAATATAAAAAATGGGGCTATCGGCCGGATTGACCTTGCGGAACGAAGGTGGCGTCGGCATGTTGGGCGGCAGTTTGCGCAAGGCAGTCGCAATCGCTGATTGCACGTCCTGCGCTGCTGCATCAATGTCGCGTTCGAGCGAGAATTGCAGCGTGATCGACGTGGCCCCCTGGGCGCTGGTCGAGGTCATTGAATCGAGCCCGGCGATGGTCGAGAACTGCCCTTCCAGCGGCGTCGCCACTGCTGCTGCCATCGTTTCCGGCGAAGCGCCGGGCAAACTTGCCGTCACCGTAATGGTCGGAAAATCGACACTCGGCAATTCGGAAACCGGCAAGGCGCGATAGCCGATAACGCCGAAAATCAAAAACGCCGCCATCAGCAGCGTGGTCATGACCGGGCGGCGGATACACAGTTCGGGTAGCGTCATACCGAAAACTGCCTATTTCTGCGCTGACGACCGCGTCGATGCTGCACCATTGACTGGTTGCACCGTTTTCACCTGCACCATCGCGCCTTGTGTCAGACGTAACTGGCCGTCAGTCACCACTGTCTCGCCCACTGCCACCCCCTGGCCAATCGCTGCCAAACCTTGATAAGTGGTATTAAGCGTCACCTTGCGGGTCTCGACGGTTTGATCCGCCTTGACCACAAAGAGAAAATTGCCTTCGACGCCTTGTTGTACCGCTTCTGCAGGCACCACAACAGCCTGTGGCAAGGTTTCCAGCGCCAAGCTGACATTGAGGAATTGCCCTGCCGTCAGTTTCTCTTCTTTATTTTCCAGCAAAGCTTTCATCTGTATCATGCCAGTACTGGCATCAACCGCATTGTCAATAAATTTGACCTCTGCCTCGAAGCGCTGCGACTTGTCGCCGGGAACGCCAACAATCGCCTTCAGATCACTTTTGGCCAAGCTGCGCCGCAATATGGGCAGATGTTTTTCCGCCACAGCAAAAGTCACATAAAGCGGCTGTACCCGATTGACCACGGCCAGCGTCGTGTCATTGACCTTGACCCCCGCCCCGGGAGACACCAGACGCGCCCCGACGATACCCGCAATTGGCGAGCGCACCGTCGTGTAGGAATGCTGCAAACGCACCAGTTCAAGCGCTGCCTTATCCGCCCTGACGGTGGCCGACACCGCCGCCTCAGCCGTACGGAATTCATTAACTTTTTCTTCCGAAACAAAACCGCGCTCTTTGAGCGACAAATAGCGAATCAGGTCGGCTCTGGCCTTGGCCTGTTGTGCCACGCTCCGAGCCAGATTGGCCTCAGATTGTGTCAGACGGGCGGCATAGTCATTGGGGTCAAGACGCACCAATACATCGCCCGGTTTGACATGCTGGCCTTCCGTATAGACCACCGAAAGCACCTGGCCATCCACTCTCGCTTTCAGCGTCACGCTTTCATAAGCCTCGGCTCGTCCAACCGCCTCCAGCAAAATCGGAATATCGCGTGTCTGAGCCCTTGCCGCCGTCACCGGCACTGGCGGCACAGTCTTGCGCATTTTTTCGGCGGCCTTGTCATTCGAGACCTTGTGCCAGTAGACAACCCCCACAAGCAAAACGAGGAGTGTCGCCAGCATTACAACGACCTTGGTTTTCTTCATGCCATGAAACCACACATAGGTAAAAAAACAGATTTGGGTTGATTCGCATTCAGTTTGCGATCATACCCGTGATCGCTGACACCGAACCACCTTCAAGTACAGCAGCGCGCCGGAAAAAGAATACAATGGACGAATTAAAATTCGTTCAACATGGTCAATCGGACCCTAAAAATCATGCAAAACGACAACGACGGCCGCCTTAACACTTCAGAAGAACGCGCACTGCTGCAGATGCGTGACGCTCCGGCACTAACCGGCTGCCTGGATGCCCTGGAAAGCGTGCTCAAGCAATACGTCCATATCGACGGCTACGCCATCAATCTTTATCGCGCTTCCGATGACTGCCTGGTTTGCGTCCGGGTTCATTTGCCGGCTTCCAGTTCCGGCCTCGAGCAGACTTTTGCCAATATGGTTCTGCCGCTCGATAGCCCGAACATGAGTGCCCGCGTCTTTGAAAGCCGCATGCCGACAGGTATCACTTCCAATAATCTCGAAGACTATCCGCCTGTTACACGCGTTGCTTTCGATGGCTGGGGAATGAAGCACATGGTCGTTCTCCCCATCCAGGTCACTGGGGCCAACCGCCGCCCGGTCGGAACGCTGATGCTGTTTTCCCAGCACGGCTCGGTCGCTCCCTCGCTGCTGCGCCGGATCACCCGCGTCATCGAAGAAGCCGCCGCCCTGTTACGTCTGCATCAAACCATCGCCAGTTGGGAAGCGCGCGCCGAAGCAATGCGCAAACAGGAAGAAGACTTGCAGTCTGTCCTTGATTTCATCGCCAACATGAGCCAGCTTTCTACCGAACAGGAACTTTATCCGCGCATCGAACGTGAATTTCTCAGCCGCTTTGACCTCGACATGGCCGGAGTTCTTTTGAGCGATGGCGAAAAACTACGCTGCGTCGACACCATGCTCGGCATTGAAGGTATTCCTTGGGAATCGCGCTGGAAACAACATTGCCAGCAGCTTTCATACTCTGTCACGCAACCCGAAGGCGCTTCCACCCACGCTTTTCAGTACAACCAGCCGCTGCTCTTCGGCGACATTCCAGCCATTCTCGATGTCGCCATGCCAGAAAAAGATCGCACCAACCTCGACATTCTGGAAGGCCTGCAAACCTTTGCCATTTTGCCCATCCGCAAGCAGGGCGTACCCGTCGGCCTGTTGTGGCTGGGAAGCCTGCAACGCAAGGAAGCACTCACTCCGGAACAAATCGTGCTCGCCCGCCACCTGTGCGACTTTCTCGGCGCCATCATCGAAAACGCGCAGGCGTACAGCCGACTCACCGGCCATCACTCGCAACAGATTTCACCGGTCGGGGTTTTGTAAGTCACTCCAATACCAGTGCCAGCGACAGGGGCAGGGTAACAAGCGCCGCCAAATTGCCCAGCAATACTATCGAAGCGACCGTTTCTGGTTCTTGCTGATAGCGTTCGGCAAAGAGGAAATTGAGCACTGCCGGCGGCAGGCTCCCAAATACCAGCAATATCGCCGCTTCAAGTCCGCTCAATCCCAGCAACGCAATGGCGCACCACGCTGCCGCCATTCCAGACAGTGGCCTGAAAACCGCCGCAAACGCACTGACTTTCCAGCCCGTGAGAGAGACATCAGTCAAACGCACCCCCAGCGCAAAAAGCAACAACGGCACGGAAATGTTACCCATCAGCTTGATTGCCGTCAGAACGGGTGGCCAGATATTGAGCTGAAGCAGGCCCACAACCACGCCAGCCATGGCGGCCATCACGACCGGTATGCGCCATACCGTCGACAAACTGGCTTTGGGATCAAGGAGGCGCGCACCCAGTGAAAAATGTAGCAGGTTAGACACCAGAAAAAGCACCATCGCCACCGGCATGGCCTTCTCACCCCAGGCCAGCAAAGCCAGAGGCAAACCGATATTGCCGGAATTGTTGAACATCATCGGCGGCACAAAGGTTTTTGGCTGCATGCCAAGCAAACGCGCCGCCGGCCAAGCCAGCAGACCCGGTAACAAAATGACAAACAAACCCGCCAAAGCCAAAGATCCATAATCGGGCAGCACCAGAGACTTGCCCGCCAGGGTGCCAAAAATCAGCGCCGGCAGAAAAACATCCATATTGAGCCGGTTGGCCACCGCCATTTCCGGCCGGTGCTTGCGCGCATAGAAGAAACCCGCCGCCACGATGGCGAAAATAGGCAACAGGATTTCAACAATACGCAGGAGCAGTTGGCTCAAAACCCATTCACCATAAATGCGCCAAGACGAAAAGTTCGCCAAGAAGAATAATAAAGGGGTTCATATTGAGCATCTTTACCTAAGCAAAACACACCCAAAACAAGGATGTTCTTTGCACCCTTTGCGCCTTGGCACCTTTGCGGTGAAAAGCCTTTTAAAGGATGAACCGCGACAAATCCTCATTGACCGCCAACGCTTCCAGGCGCGTATCGACATAAGCCGCATCGACAGTCAGTTCGGTACTCCCTGACTTGCCAGCATTGAAGGAAATTTCTTCCAGCAGGCGCTCCATGACGGTGTAAAGGCGTCGCGCACCGATATTTTCCGTCCTTTCATTAACCTCACAGGCAATCTCAGCCAGACGGCGAACGCCATCGCCGGTGAATTGCAGGCTTACGCCATCAGTCGCCAGCAGCGCCTCGTACTGACGCGTCAGGCAAGCGTCGGTCTGGGTCAGAATGCGCTCGAAATCGGCTGCCAACAGCGGCGCCAGCTCGACGCGAATCGGCAGGCGACCCTGCAATTCGGGGATAAGATCCGAAGGCTTGGCCAGGTGGAAAGCACCGGAAGCGATAAACAGGATGTGATCGGTTTTTACCATGCCATACTTGGTCGACACCGTCGTTCCCTCGACCAGCGGCAGCAAATCACGCTGCACGCCCTGGCGCGACACATCGGCGCCCTGCATTTCGGAACGGCTGGCAATTTTGTCAATTTCATCCAGAAATACAATGCCGTTCTGCTCGACGCTTTTCAGCGCCTCCAGTTTCACTTCCTCGTCATTGACCAGTTTGGCCGCTTCTTCCTCGACTAGAAGCTTCTGTGCTTCGCTGATTTTGAGACGGCGCGCTTTCTTACGTCCGCCCGACATATTCTGAAACATGCCCTGAATCTGGTTGGTTAGCTCTTCCATGCCCGGCGGCGCAAAAATCTCGGCCTGCATCGATGGCAAGGTCACTTCAATGTCGATCTCTTTGTCGCCCAACTCGCCTTCACGCAATTTCTTGCGAAATTTCTGGCGGGTGCCGCCATCTTCAGGTGGCGTGCCACTCTCGGGAAAAAACCCGCTGCTACGCCCAGACGGCAGCAAGGCGTCGAGAATGCGTTCCTCGGCGGCATCTTCGGCACGGCCGCGCACCAGACGCATGGCGCGCTCACGATGACTCTTGACGGCAATTTCCATCAGGTCGCGGATAATGGTGTCGACATCGCGACCAACATAGCCAACCTCGGTAAACTTGGTCGCTTCCACCTTGATGAAGGGAGCATCAGCCAGTCGCGCCAGTCGCCGGGCTATTTCGGTTTTGCCGACACCGGTCGGGCCGATCATCAGAATGTTTTTTGGGGTAATTTCCTGGCGCAGCGGTTCAGCCACCTGCGCCCGCCGCCAGCGATTGCGCAGTGCAATGGCCACCGCCTTTTTGGCGTTTTCCTGGCCAACGATATGCTTGTCGAGCTCGTGCACAATTTCTTGCGGCGTCATGGTGGTCATTCAAGCACCTCAAGCGTGAAATTGCGATTGGTGTAAATACACAGATCGCCAGCAATCTCCAGGGATTTGGTGATGATGACGGCCGGATCGAGTTCAGTATTTTCCAGCAGGGCACGCGCCGCGCTCTGGGCGTAGGCGCCACCGGAACCAATAGCGACAATGCCGAATTCTGGCTCCAGCACGTCGCCATTACCGGTAATCACCAGCGAATTCTCGTGATCTGCCACTGCCAGCATGGCTTCGAGCCGCCGCAACATGCGGTCGGTACGCCAATCCTTGGCCAGTTCGACGGCAGAGCGCAGCAAATTGCCCTGATGTTTGTCGAGCTTGGCCTCAAAGCGCTCGAAAAGCGTGAAGGCATCCGCCGTGCCTCCGGCAAATCCGGCCAGAATGCGATTCTGGTAGAGACGACGAACCTTCTTCGCCGTGCTCTTGATGACGATATTGCCGAGCGTCACCTGACCATCGCCGCCCATGGCGACAGCGGTGCCCCGACGCACCGACAGGATTGTCGTGCCGTGGTATTGCTCCATGATTATTCCTAGAATTTGGTGACGATGATATTGGCGACCGCGCTGACGCCAACAATCTGCAGCAATTCGGCCACCAGATGATGCGGATGGCGAATGGTGATTTCCTTGCCCTTTTTGTGGAAGGGCTCGAGGATGTTGCGCAAAGTACCCGCCGAAGTGAAGTCAAGGCGCTTGAGCTTTGAACAATCCAGCACCGGATGCGTTTGCGCCTCCAGAAAAGCTTGCAGATCCTCAAAACGGCAATTCTTGCATTCGCCGGTCAAGGCATAGGTTACGTCGAGCGCCTCGGGCTCAACCTTGACCGCCTTGACCTTGCCAGCCTTGATAATTTCCCAGGACGGTGGCGAAACCTCGAAGGCAACGGCGTAGTCCACCGCTTTTTCTTCGAATTTATCTTGCAGACCAAGTAACTGGTAGAGTTCCAGGAGCAACAACCAGCCTTGTTCATATTCACGCTGGTCAGGAGAAAGCCTGCCTTCAAGCCGCTCAATCAGGCCATCTGCGCCCTCCAGGGTAATGGCCAAAACCAGTTTGCGCGCCTTGCGGAACAGATCAAAGAGAACACCCGCCGCCAGATCGTCCAGACTGACCAGTTTGGCCAGGTTAACCTGGATGGGTAATTTTTTGTCCACCGCCTCGCGCAACTTGGCGATTGCCGGTGTATCGCTACCGGCCAGAACGCCCTGCAGAACCACGCTGGATTGGCCACCAGCCGCCTTGACTACCGGCTGATCCTCGGCACGCCAACTGGGCGGCGATTTCTCGGTAATCTGGGAAAATTCCATACCCAGCTTTTCAAAACTGGTTCGATCGCCGAGCACTTGCAGCAAATCCAGCAACATGCGCCACAACCGCTCGGAATTTTCACCCGTATGCGCCCGCGCCGAAGACTCAAGCACCGAACGCGCCGCCGAATCCTGGCTGTTGGCGAAGAGAACCGCCGCCTGCTCGATATCGACCCTGACCGGATCGACGTCGTGTTCAACCTGGATATCCATGCTGCCGGAGAGCGAAAACTCCTCCCCGAAAATACTGTCCTTGAAGCCCGCAATATTGCTTTTCACCCCCGCTGGCGCAGAACCCGTGCCAACATCAGGCGCACCCCTGGGGCGCGCCGCTGGCCGATCCGGCATCTTCTCCGTCGTTTTCTTGAAAATTGAAAAGACCATTGTCAGGGCAAATAAGGGGTCAGCGTTCTCGCATACACCCTTGGATTATACAGTTCTTCAGCCTTTGTGACGCTCTATGTCAGCAGATATTGGCATGTCTTTGATCTCAATAGCTTGTCAAACAGACAAGACACCTGACAAAAATTGTCAGTTGCGACAAATCGACGAGAATCATGCTTGCACCAATAAGCCTTTGAGGTATTCGCCTTCGGGAAAGTTCAATGCCACCGGATGATCGGCCGATCCCGCCAAACGACGAACTATACGGGCTTCTCGCCCGGCATCATGAGCAGCATCGGCAATAATTTTCTGGAACATTTCCAGCCCGACACCACCCGAACAGGAGTAGGTCATCAACAAGCCGCCGGGTTTGAGCATCCTGAAACCAAACAGATTGACATCCTTGTAGGCGCGCGCCGCCCGTTCGGCATGAGCAGCCGAAGGTGCAAACTTGGGCGGGTCGAGAACAACAATATCGAACAGTCTGCCTTCCTTGCGAAAATCCCGCAGTGCCTGAAACACATCCGTTTCGAGCCATTGCGCCCGTTCCGCTGGCAGATCCGGGTTGAGCGCCAGATTAGCTTCGGCCTGCACCAGCGCTGGTTCGGATGAATCGATGGAAAGCACTTCGCTCGCGCCACCTGCCAGTGCCTGCAAGGAAAACCCGCCCGTATAGCAGAAACAGTTAAGAACGCTCTTGCCTGCTGCCAGAGTCCGTAACAACAAGCGGTTCTCGCGCTGATCGAGATAGAAACCGGTTTTATGGCCGCCGGCAATATCGACACCCAGGCGAACGCCGTTTTCATCGATAACCAACGGTGTTTTCGGCGCTTCACCCAGCAACCAGCCAGTCACGGGCTCCAGGCCTTCCAGTCGGCGCACTTCGGAATCGGAACGCTCAAAAATACGGGCGCAACCCGTCGCTTTCTGCAAAGCGCCAACAATGGCGCTGCGCCATTTTTCTGCACCCGCCGAGGTCAACTGCAACACCACGGTATCGCCATACTGATCGGCAATCACCCCCGGCAAGCCATCGGATTCGGCATGCAGCAGACGCAAACCCTGTTGCCCGACCAGTTCCGGCAGTGCCTGACGACGTTCCACCGCTTGGGCGACCTTACGCTTGAAAAAAGCGTCGTCAATCGTCTCTTCGGGGTCGAAAGTCCACAAACGGGCGCGAATTTGCGATTCCGGGCTGAAAGCGGCGCGACCCAGAGCCCGGCCGTCATCGGCAAGGATATCGACCGTATCGCCCGCCTTGGCGCGCCCCGAAAGATGGGCAATGGCACCGGCGAACAGCCAGGGATGGCGGCGCAGAACCGAACGTTCCCTACCCGACTGAAGAATCAGTTTGGCCATTTCCTGCCCTTATAAAAAAACCCCGTCCACCTTGCAGCGAACGGGGTTTTTGAACCGTTTTATGCGGTATTAACCCAGCGCCTTGCGGTTGCGGGCGTGACACTCGGCGGCGTAGATAGTCTTGAACATGGTGCGACCCTTGCCCATGAACAGCCGCTTGGCAGTCTTGGAAACACAGCGGCGCTCCAGCGAGGAACGACGGGTACGATTGATGGCCATAATGACAACTCCTGAATGCCCGAAGGCGTTTTTACCAGACGCGCGATGGTAATGCGATCGCCCTTCGCGGTCAATTCAAATTTCAGCTTTTGGCCAGCCACTGCAGGAACTTGTTAAAAGTGTCATTGACCAGTTCCTGCTTTTCCTCAATCAGTGAATCGCGCTCTTCTTCCAGCATTGAGGGGGCTGTGGTGCGCAGTAGTGTAATCTGGCTCTGGATCATGCGGCCATTGTCCTGTTCGATGCGGCGCAGGGCCAAAGCGTAAGGGTCGGCCAGATCGATTTCGGGCGGGATCACCGGCACAATGCGAATTTTCGACAGCAGCGCGTGCCCAAGCGCCAAGCCCTGGTAGAAACCCTTGGGGTCGATGGCGCTGACACCCGGCATGCTGTAGCGCAAGCGCCATTCTTTCCAGATCGGCGCCAGAATCGGCATCGACTCCATATAAACGCGCGGATCTTGCGTCCAGCGCGTCACTTTGCTCAGCAACAGGATGGATTCCATTTCCTGGAAATACTGGGCATGCAACAGTTGCTGCTCCGGCCCGACAAAAGGCAAAAACTCAACCGCGCCCAGGAAAAGCGCATTGATGTTTTTCGCAGTCGTGATCATCAGTGAAATCTTGCTCTGCGCCACCGGCGTCAGACCGGTTCTGCGCAGGGTATCGCGTGCAACATCATAGAGTTCTAGCGGCATGGTCGGTCAGCCTTTCCTGGGTAATTTATTCACCGGTTTTTTGGGCGGTGCCTTGACCGGTTTTTCAGCAACCGTTTTTTTGATGCTTTTACCGGCTGACACCGGTTTCTCGATTTTCTTTGCAGCGGGCTTTGTGGTAGTCACTTCTTTCACGGCCACTGCGACCGGCTTTTTCGGTGCTGTCGGCTTCCTGGCCGGCTTGACCTGTACCGCCTCGACCGGTTCTGCGCCTGGCAGCGAAACCCGCCACTCGTCCGCAACCGATAGATCTTCCTCCGGCAAGCGCACAAAAACAGCGCGCATGTGATCACCAACCGAGCGCGTCGCCAGCACCTCCGAATGCGCATCTTCAGAAGCGACCCAGACCGTTTTGTCACCCTGCCATTGACCGGCGAGCACATTTCTGACAAACGCCTCGATGATGCGCACCGTCAGCTCCGGATATTCCAGTGTAAAGGCGTGGAAAGCGTGCGGCACAATCATCAGGCGTGAACTCTGGATGTTCTGGCGCAGGGTTTCGTGGCAGATACGCGGTGTCAGATAGTCGAATTCGCCGTTCAGAATCAGGGTGGGGCATCTGATTTTGTTGAGATCCTGCGCAAAGGGCTGGAAATTGACATACGACTCCATCAGGTTCTGTATGGCGTAGGGATCGTTATAGAGATAGCCGCGCCGCATCGATTCTGGCAAGGTGTTACGCACCTGCTCGATCCAGTTCGAGCTGACGTTCATCGGCAGTAGCAGGGTTTGAATGAGCGGAAAACCGGCCTGCGTAATCGCCATGTAGAAGCCGCGACCAAGCTGTTCGAGTTGCCCCGGCATTTCGGCGAAAGTACTCATCGGCACCAGACTCTTGACGCGCTCAGGATATTTCATCGCCACATGCATGGCCACAACGCCGCCGAAGGAAATGCCGCACAGGTGGCATTGCTTGATTTCCAATGCATCCAGCAACTTGAGCAGAAGGTCGGCGTGATCGTCCATGCGGATGCCTAGCACCGGCTTGGACGATTGCCCCTGACCGAGCGTATCGTAAGTGAGCACGCGATAACCTTGCCTGGACAAACCTTCCTGATGCGTCGTCCACAGCGTATTGGTTTGGGTCAAGCCATTGATAAAGACAATGACCTCGCGCCCCTCTTCGCCCATCAGGCCATAATTGACGCGGCTTCGACCAATCTTGATGTAAGGCATTTGCTGTCCCGTCCCCTTGCTACATCCCAAAACAATAATTATCGTCTGCTGCGCGGTTTTTTACCACCTATTCGCGCACTTCAAATTCACCCACCGTCACCACTTCGCTTTTCCCCTTGAGACGCAAGGTAATGATTTCTTCCTTGCTTTGCGCCGTGCCGAAACCGGTTTGCAACTTGAGCTGCAGTGTCGTCGCCCCCGCCACCACCTGCTGACGATGGCCATAGAAATTGGCTTGCACCAGATATTTACCGGGCTTGGCATTTTTCAGCGAATACTCCTCGGGGCCGTAGCCGCCAGTGAAATCAGGCGACATGCGCCCGCCCTGGTAGGAAAGGCGGTTGCCGTAAAAGGATTTTTCGCCGTTGGGATCAGTTACCCACAAATCCATATCGGAATTGTCGGCATCCCAGGTCAGAATGACGCGCAAATCGAGCGGCAGGTTTTTCTTCAAACGCGGATCGATACGGCTGGTATCGAGCTGCCCCGGTGCCGTGGCGATGAGGGCATTCAATTCGGCCAGCGTGATCAATTCAACTTCCGGGAAGCGGCCATGCCAGGGCTTGGAAACAACTTCCCACAGCGCATCGACCGCCTTTTGCATCTGGCTGTCGGCAGCATAAGCGAGTCCGAGGTCGCGGTAGCTCTGCGGCTCATTCGGCGCCAAATCGCGGATCTTCTCGAACACCGGAATGGCCAGCTTAGGCTGTTTGGCCTGCATCAGACGATAGCCGAGGATGCGCAGCAAAGCGCGGTTTTCCAGATTCATTTCCGCCAGGTTGGACAGCACGCGCACCGCCAGTTCCGGCTGCCCCTTGTCGAACAACGCATCGGCGACATCAAGATAGAAGGCGGAGCTATTTTGCCAACTTGGTTTTTCGTCGAGATATACAGCGTAGAGTTGGCCGGCAGCCGCGTCCTGTAGGCGGCGGATATACGGCGCGTCAGAAGTCCATTTCTTGAGCGTAATGCTGGCCACCGGCGCGGCATCTTCGCCAGCGCTCACCGCGCCGCCATTTCTGGCCGCTTTTTTGGCCATAACCCGGCCGCTGCCAAAACCATCGGCCGAGGCTTCGGCCATGACGGAAGGCGAGGCCATGGCCGGACGGGGTGCAGGCCTGGCTTCCGGAATTGCCCCCAACCTAACGCGATCTTCAGGATCACCCTTGGCAATCGCCGCCGGCGTCGGCCGCGTATCCTTGGGAAAATCCTTGTTCCACCATTTCTGCTTTTCCTCGAACTGGCGAACGATCTTGCTCAGATGCTCTTCGCGACCACGCGTGTCGGTCGCCACCTTCTGCACCCGCAGTTGCTCGACCTGCGCTGCCAGTTCGGGCGGCGGCTCTATTTCGTAACGCGCATAGTCCTGTGGCGTATCGAGGATGATCAGCGAGGTTTCGCGCGTCGGCAGGCGGAACAATTGTCCCAGACGGCGGATTTCGCCCTTCTTCAAGGCATATTCACCCTCCAGTTCGGCCAGTTTGAAGCGTGCCCAGGTCAGCGCCGCCAGAGAACCACCTTCCTTGCTCGGCGGAATGGTAATTTCAACGGCGCCGCTCGTCTTCTTCCCCGGCTGCGCCAGCACCACCCGCAGCTTGCCGCCGCTGGCCGGCACCATGCCGGCTATCAGGAAACGGCCGTCATCCGCCCAGCGCGATTCGGCCAGCACTTGCGTCACGCCTGTGCCTCCGAGTTCGACCAGTTCGGTCGTGTGCATCAACAGGCGCTGCACCGCCTCGGTTTCGGTCAGGCGCTGCAAATCGATCAGCCGCCCGCCGGAACGCTCGGCCAGCAGTCGCAGGCTGGCCGGATTGGCCGACACGGCAGATGAGATGGCAAAGACTGGCAAGCCCAGACTAGGCAGCGCTTCGCTGCGGAAATTCTGCAAACCATCGGAAAAAAGCAGGGCTTCCTGCGCGCCAGCCACTTTTTCCAAACCACCGAAACTGGTGGCACCATCGTAAGCCAGCCCTTCCAATTTAGCCTTCAACGCCGCCCAGTTACCATTGCTGATGGTAAAAGTCTGCGCCGCTTCCGGCGCGTCGCGGAACACAACCAACGACACTTCACCATTGCCCATGGCCTTGAAATAACGATCCAGCAGCGCATATTCACGGACTTTGTCGCGTTGCGCGCCAGAACCCGAGGCATCCCAGTAGAGCGCCATTTTCTTAGGCAGCGCCCGCGCCACCGGCTTGATCGCTGGCAGCGGAATTTCGGCACGAAAGTAAGTCTGTTCTGCCCAGGTCTGCGTACTGACATTGGCACGCGTCGGCGCCGGCACCCGCACTTCCAGCACGCCCTGGCCGCTGAAATTGGAACGATTGACCTTGGCCTCATAAATCTCGCCCTTTTGGGCAAAGAGGACAGCGCCCAGTTTGCCGCCAACAGCGACTGGCCTTTGTTCGGCGCCGAAGACCTTGAGGCTCAGGTCAAACTGCGGCAATTTGTCGGCGTAATTAAGCGGCAGACGCAAGACGATATTTTTGTCGCGCACTGGCAGGCTTTCCTGCAGGCGCAGCACGATACGCTTGTAACCATTGGCCGGAATCGGATAAACGCGCAGCTTGTAATTGTTGCCTTGCGTCACTTCCAGCAAAGCGGGATCAACTTTTTGTCGGGTGACTTCCTCGAAAATCTCCTGTCCCTTGGCTTTTTCGACCGGCACTGCATCGCGCAGCTTGCCGTCCATGTCCATCGCCATGCCGATGATCTGCTGGCCAGCGAGCAGCGGGAATTGCAGCTCGCCTTCGAGCACGCGCAGGTTGGGATTGAAGAAGACCAGTTCGACGCGGGTAATTGCCTGATTGCCATGCGCTTCCGCCTCAATCTTGACACTATCGAGCCGGATCGGGAATTGTGCCTCCGGCACGACAAGGCGCGGCGGCCGGAAGCCGAAACGCGGATCCATGACATCACCAGACTGCGCCATAACCGCACCGGACGCCAAGGCCAGCAACGAAAACAACATCCCCCGCCAGAAATTCGTCATATCAAATCTCCCATTTTGTTTCAAGGCATCATACGCTTCGACAATAGGTTTCGCGCACCCGGAATGCCGCGACCAGGCTCACCACCAGGAATACCGATAGAACAATAAACCCGGCGCGGTAATCGCCCTGGGCATACAGCCGGATACCTTCGCTATTCACACCGCCCTGCCAGGTCAAATCCATGACCCAGCCAACCAGCGGCTGCAGCACCGCACCGCCAAGGAAAGGCGCTGTATTGACAACGCCGGTCGCCATGCCGGAGTGTGCAGGCAAATTAACCTCCTTGGCCACCGACAGGGTGATGGTGTAGCCAGTGACAAAAAAGCCGAGCAGGAAAAAAATGGTCATACTCAGCCATTGCGGCATCGCCATCGCCATTTGCAGCGGCAGCCAGCAGACAAAAAAGGCAACCATGAAAATAAACATGACCGGGCGCCGCCTGCCCAACCGGTCGGAAACCATGCCGAGCAACATTGAACCAAGAGCAAAGCCGATCATCAACATCGAGGTATGGTTGGCGGCGATGGCACGGCCGAAACCATGCACGTCGCGCAGAAATGGCACGCCCCACAAACCGGCCAGCGAAAAGAAGCTGCCGCCCAACCCCAGATTGATGAAAAAGCATGGCCAGGTATCGCGGTTTTTCAGCACAGTCAGCAAGCCCTGTCGCCAAGTTCCTTGATAAGTATGTTCCGTCTTACCCTCGAGTTGACGCATCGACGGCAAGCCAGCATCGGCCGGCTTGTTGCGGACGACCCACCAGACCATCAGCGCTACCAGCAGGGAAGTTATCGCCAAAGCCACAATAATGCTGCGCCAGGTGGTGTATTCCAGAGTCCAGGCCAGCGGCATCGCCGCCGTCAAACCGCCGATATTACCAAGCAGAATGGTCAGCCCGGTCACCGTCGCAAACTGGCGATCGAGAAACCACTGCGCCGTGTATTTGAGGATGGCGATAAAGACGACCGACACACCCATGCCGACAAAGAAGCGCCCGACACAGGCCAGCCACAGGCTATCGGTCAATCCGAAGACAAGCGCGCCAAAACCGGCGATCAAACCGCCCAGACTGACGACGCTGCGCGCCCCCAGCGTATCGGCCAACACGCCGGAGGGAATCTGCATCAGCGTATAGGCATAGAAATAGGAGGCGGACAACACGCCCAAGGTCGCGCCGCTGGCATTAAAAGCTGCCTGTAGTTCCGCCGACAAAACCGCCGGCGCCATGCGGTGAAAATAGCCCAGCATGTAAGCGGCGATGAGCAGCCCGTAGCCCAGCCAGCGCAAACGGCTGGCGCGACCTTGTTGCAGTGAGGCTTGTGAAGGCGACATGGATTTCCCCAATTTCAATTCTCGCATGTTAGCAAGACCGTCAAAGAATGTCGCCGCCCGGTGGAGAGGGTTTACAATTTGAACCTGCGTTTGAGAAAACCCGCCATGACCGAATTGAACCAGATCACCCTCACCCGCCCGGACGACTGGCACTTGCACCTGCGCGACGGCGCTGCGCTGGCGGCCGTGCTGCCGCACACCGCCCGCCAGTTCGGCCGCGCCATCGTCATGCCCAATCTGAAACCACCGGTTATCACCGTTGCCGACGCGGCAGCTTACCGCCAGCGCATCCTCACCGCTCTGCCGGCCGGTCTCAGCTTCGAGCCACTGATGACACTGTACCTGACCGACACGACGCCCGTTGTCGAGATTGCCAAGGCGGTCGATTCAGGCTTCGTCAAGGCAGTAAAGCTTTTCCCAGCCGGCGCCACTACCAATTCCGATAGCGGTGTCACGTCCATCGAAAAAACATACGCAGTGCTGGCCGAGATGGAAAAGCTCGGCTTGCCACTGCTGGTGCACGGCGAAGAAACCGACCCAGCCATCGATATCTTCGACCGCGAAGCGGCGTTCATCGAACGCACGCTGGAACCGCTGCTCAAGCGCTTCCCCGGCCTCAAGGTCGTCATGGAACACATCACCACCGCCGATGCTGCCGATTTTGTCAAAAGTGCCGGGGCGCAACTGGCCGCCACCGTCACCGCCCATCACCTGCTGCTCAACCGCAACGCCATGTTCACTGGCGGCCTGCGCCCTTACCATTACTGCCTGCCCGTGCTGAAAGCCGAAAAGCACCGGCAGGCCGTCGTCGCCACCGCCACTTCCGGCAACCCCAAATTCTTTCTCGGCACCGATTCCGCCCCGCACCCGCGCAGCGCCAAAGAAACCGCCATTGCTGCAGGCGGCTGCTTTAGCGCTTTCGCCGCATTGGAACTCTATGCACAGATTTTCGAGCAAGCCGGGGCACTGGAAAAGCTGGAAGCCTTCGCCAGCTTCTATGGTGCCGATTTTTACGGCCTGCCGCGCAATACCAGCAAGATCACGCTGAAAAAGGAAACGTGGCAAATCCCGGCCAGCCTGCCTTATCTGGATAACGACCCCGTCGTTCCGCTCTTTGCCGGCGAAACCATATGCTGGAAAATGTCCTGAACCACCCGACCGGAGAACACGATGAGACTGCGCCACCTGCCCCTGCTTCTTCTCCCCCTGCTCGCTGGCTGCATCGACGACCGCACTGCTTTTGAAACCGAAGGTAATCAGATATTCACCATCATCCGTGAACAGCCGTTATTCTGGAAAAAGGAAGTCAATCTTTATCTGGTCGTCGCCCGCATGCCGGACTGCATGCGCCGCCATTCGCTCGGCAAGATCAGTTCGGAAAGCAGCGTTGAACTCTGGCAATACCGACCCGACACCTTCGTTTTCAAATTCGACGGCGGCATGGTCGCCACCGAAACCCGCACCTGCGAAGGGTTGGAGAAACTCGACCAAGACCCGCCGGGCGGCAAGGGCACGCTGGTCGGCACCTACGAACAGGGCAAGGACAAGTTTGTGTTCACACCGGCAAAAGCCACCTCCCGATGACTTCGATGGTGCTGATTTAATTGGTTGTCTGACCTGATCACGACAACCGGCTTCCCTTTATCACTTTTGCATGGCATGTCGCCACTTGACAGCCTTACATGTGAGTGGAATTCTTGCGCCCGTGGCAGTAGTGCCACTTTTTTACCAATCTTCAATCGGGGGGCAATTCGATGCGTAAATTGTGGGTAGCGGTTTTCTCTGTTTTCCTGATGACTATGTTCGTAGCCAGCACGGCGAATGCCGAAACAACAAAGGAAGCCTGGGTAAAGAAAAAGAAGTCCCAGGCAGATCGCGAGGCGGCCGAAAGCAAAAACACCGGCGGAAATAACGCGGGTGAGGCCAGAGCACACAACAAAAAAGTAGAAGAGAAGCGTCAAGCGAAACATAAAGAAATTGACGAAACCGCCAAAAAACTTGGCGATGGCAAGAAGAAGCGCTAAGAGAGGAAATTTTTCAGCGATGGTTTCCCGGAAGGGGGCGTGCCAAAGCCAATTCACGCCCCCTTCTCATGCCTTGCCTGGGCGTATAATCCCGGCGGGAAGTCGGCCAGGCGATCGCTGCCCGCCATTTGGCGGGGGGAGGAAAGTCCGGGCTCCGCAGGGCAGGATGCCGGTTAACGACCGGGCGCTATAAGCCGCAAGGCCCAAGGCGACGGAAAGTGCAACAGAGAAGAGACCGCCTGACCGGGGCAACCCGGTTCGGCAAGGGTGAAACGGTGGGGTAAGAGCCCACCGCGTCGGCGGTAACGTTCGACGGCAAGGTAAACCCCATCCGGAGCAAGACCAAATAGGGAAGCATAGGCGTGGCCCGCGCTGCTTCCGGGTAGGTTGCTTGAGCCTGTCAGCAATGGCAGGCCTAGAGGAATGATCGCCACGACTCTTTCGGGAGTCGAACAGAACCCGGCTTATCGGCCGGCTTCCCAATTATTCTGTCAATCCAGCTTGCAGTTGGAAGAAATCCCGGACGGCGCAGTCAAAGATTGCTTCTCCCAAGGCCAATCCGGCCAGTACATTTGACATTTCTGGAGCGGCAACGCCACAGCGACCAGGGCACAAGCCAACCAGAACATCGGCAGGCAGGCCATGCCTGCAATCACCCAAGATCGCCAGGATTTCGGCCGCAGACAAAGCCAGAGCAGGACGAAGCTATAGGCAAGGGCGCACAACAGGGGAATGCCTTTTTCTGCCAGCCAGACCATCCAGATCATGGGTGTCGGGAAATCGCCACCCATGGCCCGATAGCTTTCGGCAAAAAACTGCGGCGCCCACCAAAGAACGCCGAAGGCCAGCCAGGTCAACAAAATTGCCAGGCAGAATCCGGCGATGGAGAATAAACGAGTAGTCATAACTCACCCTCCAATTCAATACTTGAAGGGTAGGCTGCTACAACAAAATGTACAAACAGGGGCGCTTTTTTTCTGCCGATTACCACCACTAGTGCCTTGTCGGATTCCAGAATATGCTTGATCAGCCAGTTCGCACAAAGTTTTTCTTGATTAGAAGGGAACGGTAGCCGAGATGTAAAAAAACGTCATTGCGAGCGTAGCGAAGCAATCTCATCCAGCCTTGGAGATTGCCACGAGCCTGACGGCTCTCGCAATGACATGTTCCCGCGCATTGCCATTGCGAACGCACACGCAATCCGTAATAGCACAGCTGACGTTCATTACTAATCAGGAAGTTTTTTATTAGCCCCGGTAGCCAAACAGGGCATTTCCCGCGACCAACCGGGCTACAACAGCAGGCACCAAGCTTTCCCAGCCGTGCTCCCCGTTCTGGATCATTTTGAGTACAACACGCGACCATATCCCGGAAAGCTCGCGGTTGTAATCGGAAATTTCCTCGACCATGCTGTTTTGCCGCAGATATTGCCAGAGCGGTTTCAGGCAATCCGCAACATCAACACTTGCCAGAGTTCGCAATTTGCCGGCATCGTTGTCCTCGGCCGCTGGATAAACGTAAATTTTTGTCGATTGGCCAAACAAACTGCCCAGCGCGCCCAACAGGCCATCCGGGCGATCACGGTAATGGCGTGCATCCAGTAGATCTTCCAGGCTGTACACCACCATGACGAAGGCCAGCTGCTTCTTGCTGCAGGCGGCTAGATAGCCACTCAGTTCGGCATAGCTTTCGCAGTTGGAAATCAGCACGCCATGCGAGAGTGCCGCCAGCAGATCGACGCGCGCCAGAAAGTCCTGGTTGTCGACGGCACCGCGCTCAATCAGCGCGCTCATTGAGATTTCCGGCAATTCGACGATACGATCCTGCTCCTCCGGCGGCAGCGCAGCCCGAAATTTCTGCAGGCCACAGCGCAACATATCGAGATTGAGCAGGGTCGGCGGCCGGAAGCTGCCACGCAATAGCAGCACGTTCTTCTTGTAGAGGCTATCCGCCACCCGTTGCGGCCGGCCGTCGGCGTCGAAAAGTACCGCTTGGCAGAACCTGCGCTTGACCAGTTCCAAGCAATAGAGACGACTGTCGGCGCCGGCAAAACCCGGCCCTTCCACTGCGATCATGTCGATTTCGATACGCGCCGTCGACAAATCTTCCATCAAGGTGCTGATGAAGGATTCACGGTCGGCAGGATGACGAAAAGCAGCATAGAGCAAATTGACACCGATGATGCCCAAAGCTTCCTGCTGCTGGAGGTTTTCGCGGTCAAGCAGGCGAACATGCACGATCACCTGCGAGAACAGCGCCAACGGTTCATGCCGGAAGCGCACGCCCATCCAGCCGTGGCAGTCGTTGTCGCCCTTGTAGCTGCGCGCCTGCACGGTATTGGCATAAGCAAAAAAGCGGGTTTCTCCAGCCCGCGCCGTCAGCCGCTCAATGAGCAGTTCGTATTCATAGCCGAGCATGCCAAGCAAGCGTTCCTGCGAGACATAGCGGCCACAGTTGCCATAAATGGTGTCGCTCACTGTCATGTCGTAAGCGCACATGGTCTTCGCTACTGTGCCGGCAGCACCGCCGGCCTGAAAGAAATGGCGCGCCACTTCCTGTCCGGCGCCGATTTCGGCAAAGGTGCCGTACAACAGGGGGTCGAGATTGATTTCCAGCGCTTTTTGCCGCGCATTAAGCTTTTGCGGGACACCCAAGTTGAATCCTTCACGATAAACGGGGTGGCTGGCAGGATACGAAGAAAGCTGGCCAGAAACAATAGGCCATTCGCCACCTCTTGTCGCAAGCAGGATTGACGGCAACTATGGCCTCAGTAATACTCGAGCGCAAATTCCCGACAACAGCCTTGCTAACGGATGGCCGAACATGAAACCTTGTCTGAATACCGGCATTGAATCCCTTGATCGAATTCTGCGAGGATTGTTACCGGGTGACAATCTGGTCTGGCAAACCGATGCAATGGCCGATTTTGCGCCCTTTGCAGCGCCCTACGCCGAGGCAGCCCAACAACTGGGGCGGCGCCTCGTCTATTTCCGCTTTGATTCGGCATCGCCACCGCTGTTGCAGGAAAGCGAAGGCATTCTGATTTGCCAACTCGAACTGGAGCAGGGCTTCGAAAAAATTGTCATCCAGATCCGCCGCGCCGTACGTGAGGCCGGGCGTGGTGCTTATTTCCTGTTCGACTGCTTGTCAGTGCTGGCGGACACCTGGTGCAGCGATCGCATGCTGGGCAACTTTTTCATGCTGATCTGCCCTTATGTTTACGACATGGAGTCGCTCGCCTATTTTCCGCTCCTGCGCCGTCAGCATTCCAACGACGCGATAGCACCGATCGCGCGCACCACGCAGATTTTTATCGACATCCATCGCCACAGGGGCGATCTCTACCTCCATCCGTCCAAAGTTGAGCATCGCTACTCGCCAACGATGTACATGCTGCACAGAGTTGACGGCGATCTGATCACCCCGGTGAATGAAAGCTCCACCACTGCCGAAATTCTGACCTCCATGCCCTGGGCCGGACTTAACTCGGTGCGTTACCGGCTAGGCAAATGGAATCGCCTGTTCCATCAAGCGGAACAACTTTGGAATGATCTCCAGCCCGGCAAGAAACCGAGCCGTAAACACGATGCCCTGCGCCGCACGCTAATGCACATGGCCATTACGCGCGACGACCGCCTGCTCGAACTGGCCGAAAAATACTTCAGCCTGGGCGACATCCTTGCCATCTGGCAGCGCATGATCGGCACCGGTCTTATCGGCGGCAAGTCGGTCGGCATGCTACTTTCCCGCGCCATTCTGGAAAAGACGCATCCGCGCTGGAACAATTTGCTGGAAGCACACGATTCCTTTTATATCGGCTCTGACGTCTTCTATTCCTTTCTGGTCGAAAACGGCTGCTGGTGGCTGCGCCTGAAACAGCACGACCGCCAAGCCTATCTTGACGACATCGACGAAGCGCGCCGGCGCATGATTACCGGCAACTTCCCGGACAGCATTCTCAATGAATTCGCCGAAATGCTCGATTACTTCGGTCAGTCGCCAATCATCGTCCGTTCGAGCAGCTTGCTGGAAGACAGTTACGGCAACGCTTTCGCCGGCAAGTACGAGAGTGTCTTTTGCGCCAATCAGGGCTCGCAGCGGAAGCGCCTGGAAGATTTTGTCGCTGCGGTGAAGACCATCTACGCCAGCACCATGAGCGAGAAGGCGCTGCGCTACCGTGCCCAGCGCGGCTTACTGGATCGCGACGAGCAGATGCCCTTGTTGGTACAGCGTGTCTCGGGCAGCCATTACGGCCACCTCTTCTATCCACAACTGGCCGGCGTCGGCCTTTCGATCAATCCTTACGTCTGGGAAAAAAGCATCGACCCGGCAGCCGGCATGGTACGCCTGGTTTTTGGCCTCGGTACCCGCGCCGTCGATCGCTCCGACGACGATTACACCCGGGTTGTCGCACTCAACGAACCGGAACGCCGCCCCGTCGCCGATCTCGGAGAAATGCTGCATTACTCGCAACGCCAGGTTGATGTGCTCGAACTGGACGCCAACCAACTTGTTTCCAACGATTTTCAAGCAGTTGTCGAGCAAAGCCCCAATCTACCCATCGAAGTTTTCGCCACCGAAGATGCCGCCCTGTTGCGCCGTTTCGGCGAGGAACGAAGGGCTCGTGCCTCAAGCTGGGTACTCACCTTCGACCAGTTGCTCGGCAATACCGATTTTGTCGAAGACATGCGCGAAATGCTCGCAACGTTGCAGAAAGCCTACCAGTACCCGGTCGATGTCGAATTCACCGCCAACTTCAGCGACGATGAGCACTATCAGATCAATCTGGTGCAATGCCGTCCGCTGCAAGTTGTTCAGGTACGCTCTCCCGCCGAACTGCCAGCCAATTTCGCCAGCAAGGAAATATTGCTGGAAAGCGTCGGCGCTGTCATCGGTCAAAGCCGCCTGATCGAGATCGATCGCATCGTCTACGTCTCCCCTGCCAAATACTCGAAACTCTCGCTACA
>JAGTRX010000186.1 GCA_018262285.1 Pseudomonadota bacterium
GCCATCATGGCATTCTGGGGCGCGCCCATGGCGACAGAGGATCATGCCCTGCAGGCCGTTCGTGCAGCCCTTGAAATGCAGCGCCGACTCGAGCTTTTCAAACAGGAACTGGGCGAGCTGGGTGAAATTTTTGATATTGGTATTGGTATTCACACCGGGCAGGCCGTGGTAGGATTTCTCGGCGCATCGCGGCGTCTTGATTACACCGCGATTGGCGACACGGTCAATCTTGCCAGCCGCATCGAGGGTCTCACCAAGGGCGTCGCCCGGGTACTGGTTTCCGAAGCTACTCGCGATGCCTGTGAAGCCAGAGCCCCCGGCAGTTTTGAATTTGTCGACCGTGGTGAAGCCAAGGTCAAGGGGCGGGAACGCCCTGTTCGTTTGTTTGAACCAAGGAGTAAAACATGATCTTATCCCGTCTCATTACCACCCTCATGGTGGCCAGCCTTGGCGTTGGTGTTGCCTGGGCCGAAAACGCCACCTTGACCCGTGCATCGGATCTGAAAGCCAAACCCTTTACCGATGCTCCCACCGTCATCAGCCTGCCAGAACAAAGCAAGGTACAGATTGTTGGCAACGAAGGGGGATGGACGCAGATTCGTAGCGCTGACGGCAAAACCGGCTGGGTGCGTCTGCTCAACGTCCGCCCGGATAGCAAGGGCGACTCCGGCGCCGGTGTTGGCAAGGGCATCGCCAGTCTGGGCAACGTCGTCCGCACCGGCACCACCGGTTCGACTGCAACTACCGGTGTCAAAGGCATCAGCCAGGATGATCTGTCGCGCGCCACTCCCAACTTCCAGGAACTCAAGCGCATGAATGAGAACAAGGTGAGCAGCCGGGAGGGCGAACGTTACGCGTCGTCAAACAGGCTCAAGGCGCGCAACGTGGATTATCTTGAAGCGGCCGACGGCCCGACCAAGGCCAATTGAGGAGAATGCCAATCATGAAAATCACTTCCCGTAAATTTGCTTTGATGGCACTCAGTGCCGCCTTGCTGCTGTCCGGCTGTAAAACCATGGACATCCAGACTGCAGTCCAGCATACCGGCAATCTGGCGCGCAGTTTTAGCCAGGACGTCACTCCGCAGCAAGAACAAAAGATGGGCGATGATTCCGCCGCATTGCTGCTTGGTTCGGCGCCGCTGGTGAAAAACGCTGCGCTGCAACGCTACGTCAATCAGGTTGGCCAGTGGATTGCTGGCCAGACCGGCCGCAATGACATTGAGTGGCGATTCGGCGTGCTTGAAACCAACAACGTCAATGCCTTTGCCGCACCGGCGGGCTACATTTTTGTCACCAAGGGTCTGCTGCAGCGCCTCAATGATGAATCTGAACTGGCGGGTATCCTGGCGCACGAAATCGGCCATGTACTCAAGGGTCACTACGTCCAGTCCATGCTCAAGAAAGATCGGGCGGCAGCCCTCGGTGGCCTGGCCACCAGCATCGCCCAAAGTCAGGGCAAGGGCAAGGGTGAGATTGGTGGTGCCTTGGTCAACGTGAGCCGGGGGGTTTACAGTTCCGGTCTGGACAAGGATGACGAATATCAGGCCGACCGCATTGGCGTCGTTTTGGCGGCACGCGCTGGTTATGACCCCTTCGGATTGCCCAGGGTATTGCAGATGTATGCCGTCAGCACCGGCCAGTCCGGCTTTGAGTTGCTGTTTTCCACACATCCAGGTGCTGATGAACGGCTGGAAAAACTGGCCACCGCCATGGGTGACAAGTTTGATCGACTGGAATCCGGCAGCCTGAAAAATACCGCAGCCTTCAGTCGCCAGCGCGCCGCAGTGGGCGGCCCGCGTCATTAAAGCCGAAACGCAGGGCGTCAGCAACTGATAAACCACCATCAGTGCTGGCGCTGGTTGCGGAGGCTTCTTGTGAAACCTTCGATGCCGCAAGGCGATCACGCGCAGCGTGCGGTCAGCGGCCGCGACGCCGAAAATCTGGCAGCAGAATACCTGCAAGAGCAGGGTCTTAAACTGGTCGAGCGCAATTTTCGCGTGCGTGGTGGCGAGGTTGACCTGATTTGTCGCGATGGCAAGGTACTGGTGTTTGTCGAAGTGCGCCTGCGCCGCAGCAAGGATTTCGGCGGTGCGGCCGCCAGTATCGGTGCTGGCAAGCAAGCGCGTCTCATCCTGGCGGCGCGTCATTATCTGATGCGGGTGCCGGAATGTGACTGCCGCTTTGATTGCGTGTTGCTTGACCGTCTGGAGAAATCGGCTGTCGAGTGGATCAAAAATGCGTTTTCTGCTGATACTTAGCCTTCTTTTCCTGCCCTTGGCTCAGGCACAGTCGAACAAGGTACGGCTGCTGGTGCAATCCTCGCCGCTGGCGGGCAGTCAGTATTACGCCGTTGGCCAGTTCTGGCAGGAATTGAAGGTGGGTGACACGCTGGCCCTGATCCGCGAACCCGACAATCGCCACGACAGCAAGGCCATACGCGTCGAGTGGCGCGGCCATCGTCTGGGTTACGTGCCGCGCCGGGAAAATGGCGCGGTGGCGGCGGCGATGGATGCAGGCGAGCCCTTGTCAGCACGTATCTCGCGCCTGACTGAACATGCTGATCCCTGGCGGCGCGTTGAAATCGAGATTTTTCTGCCACTTTGATTCCAGGCGAGATTCCGGGCGTGATGCTAGAATTGCCTCGTTTTTGACAGCTAATTCACGAAAAAACAATGGATTTAATCGCCCGCGTCACCAAGCACTTCGAGGATAGCATCCGCACCAAGCAGGAGTCAGCTGAAATGCTGGCGCCACCAGTGGCGGTCGCCATCGAGACCCTGACCAATTGCCTTCTTGCTGGCGGCAAGATTCTGGCCTGCGGCAATGGCGGTTCGGCTGCCGATGCCCAGCACTTTGCCGCCGAACTGGTTGGTCGTTTCGAGGTCGAGCGTCAGGAGCTGGCGGCGATTGCCTTGACCACCGATACCTCAATTTTGACGGCAGTAGCCAACGACTATGCCTTCAGCCAGGTTTTTGCCCGTCAGGTTCGCGCCCTGGGCAATGCCGGCGATGTTCTGTTGGCCATCTCGACTTCGGGTAATTCCGAAAATGTCATGGAAGCTATCGTTGCCGCCCAGCAGGCCGGCATGCGCGTCGTTGCCCTGACGGGTAGGGATGGCGGCAAAATCGGCCAGATGCTGCAGGAAGACGATGTTCACCTGTGCGTTCCGGTCGAACGCACTGCCCGTATTCAGGAAACCCATCTACTCATCATCCATTGTCTGTGTGACGGTATTGATAGTCTTTTGCTTGGAGTTGAAGAATGAAAACTGCCCGATTTTCCGCCGCACTTCTTTTGCTGTTGTCGCTACCCCTCTTGCAGGGCTGTTTCCCGGTGGTGGCGACTGGCGTTGCCGTCGGTGTTCTGACCGTGACAGATCGGCGTACCGTCGGCGCCCAGGCCGAGGATGAGGCGATTGAATGGAAGGTGTCGACACGGGTACGCGAGCGACTTGGCGACAAGATGCACATCAATGTGACCAGCTACAATCGCAAGGTGTTGCTCACCGGCGAGGTGCCGAGCGAACAGGCGAAAGCGGAAATTGGCGAAATTGCCACCAAGGTTGAAAATGTGCTGGGGATTTTCAATGAAATCCAGGTGGCCGGCACCAGTTCCTTTGCGGCGCGCGGTACCGATTCCTATATCACTTCCAAGGTCAAGACGCGCTTCATCGACGCCAATCAGTTTTCCCCCAATCACGTCAAGGTGGTGACCGAGGCACAGGTGGTGTACCTGCTCGGCATCGTCAATGAAAATGAGGCGAGAACAGCCATCTACGTGGCGCGTACTACCGAGGGCGTGCGCAAGGTGGTCAATGTGCTGGAAGTTGTTTCCGAAGCCGAGACAAAACGGATTGATCGCACTACGGGCAAATCCGCTGCACAGCCGGGTCGCGACGATAATTCACCACAACGCTGACTGGCGGCAAGCGGCGGCAGGATAAAGGGGGGGCTTATGCAGATTTTTCTGGATATTCTGCTGTCGTCAGGCAAGAAAGGCTTTGAACTCGCTTTCTTTGTGTTGATGCCGATCATGGTGTTCATGATGGCCTTCATGCGCGTCCTCGACAAAAAGGGCGTTCTGCGCATGGCCGCCGTGGTGGCGGCGCCGGTGCTGCTGATTTTTGGTTTGCCCGGCCTCGGCGTTTTTGCCATCCTGCAAATCCTGTTGGTCAGCTTTGCGGCGCCGGTGTCGACCTTCCGCATCATGGATC
>JAGTRX010000021.1 GCA_018262285.1 Pseudomonadota bacterium
TCGAGGTCAGGCGACAAACGATGAATACGAATCCTTGCAAGAAGAGGGTATCGCAGTCATGCGTTTGCCGATAATCAAGGAAGAGGATCTGAACTGAGCCGAACGGTTGTCGATATAATCCATTATTTTACATAATACGGATTATACGCAATAACCAAAAGATGGATAACGACAGTAACGGGGGGCTGCGGCCATGTTTTAGCGTCGCCGTGAGCAATTGAAAATGCGCGGCTTCTTATCGTAGAAGTCGCGCAAGGCAATCGAGATCTAGTCTTTGGTTCCAGGTTTCCGGCCTGGTGCTTTGGGCGGAATGGTGCCTGCAATTCGGCAGAGAATTCCATCTATTGGTTTGCCGTTATTGAACTGAGTCACATTGCAGCGAGAAATCTCCCCTTGCGCCGAAAGATTCAGCAGTGACGCACGTACATTGGGAAGCGTGATTCCAGTCGCCTCTGCAATTTCCAGGTCAATGCACTGCCCGCGTTTTTTCAGGTATTGGATAATTTGGTTGGAGTGCATTCGCGAAACCCTTCCTTCTTGAAAATGGAAGCAGAAAACTTCCAAATGCCACTCCGGCCAATATTTTGGGTATTGCGGAAAAGGCAAGAAAGCAAAAAGCCCGGCCTTTTGAACCGGGCTAAATGCTTGAATTAATTGGCGCGCCCGGCAGGATTCGAACCCACGACCCCTTGGTTCGTAGCCAAGTACTCTAATCCAACTGAGCTACGGGCGCGCTGAGAGGCCGGATTATACGTTAATGCGCCGATAAATCAACATGTAGAGTCGGGGAAATCACCACTTTCGCCACTTCTTTATTTTTCTTCTCTTTTTCTTTGTTTTTCCTCAGCTTTCTGCCTCTTCATTTCCTGTCTTTGCAATTTTTTCTCGCGCTCTTTGCGGTTGTTTTCCTCAATGATCGCCTTGATTTTTCGCGCAACCCGCATCATCCACCGTGCAACATCGATAAAACGCAATTTTTCGGGGACCGGATTGATGTAGTGGACGATTTCTGTGAAAAATTTTTCACTAAGCAAAGTCCTGATGTTTTCAGGGAGTTCCTCTTCCGTCTGCATTTTCAATGATCGGCATGCAAACCGTTTGGAGCCATCGGCATTCTCGATGACATGTTGTTTCGTACAGACGGGTAGCGTGATGGAGGCTGCGTGCACCAGCGACCATTGATCCATCAAATCGTAGTGACACTCACAAAGAATCTCGCCGATGCCTGCCTTTTCGCCTCTGATTCGATCCAGTATGCGGAAAAACATGCTGCCAACGATTGTCTTGATCTCAATAATGTCACCGCGTTTGATTGATGAGTAATTTACCTGCGTCAGACGTGTCGTCAATTCATAGTTCTCGAAGCTCTGCTTGAATTTGACGATGCGGATGCGTTCCCTGTTCTGTTCCAGGCTGAGGGTTGGATGGGTGCGTGCAGAAGAACGCGGCTGATACTCATCATGTCCTGGCGGCAGTATCGAATCCATATCAATGGTTTCGATATCGCTTTCGCTAATATCCGCCCCGGATGGCAGCAAGGCCTTGAGTGCCGAGTGATCGAATTTCAAAAACATCACATCGGAAGCTCGCCTTTCGAGGCGTTTGTCCGATGCCGATGTTTCAACTGCGGCGGTTTCAGGCTCAAGTGACATGGTTAGAAATTACTTTGGTAATAGTTCGCTATAGTCGGAATTCTAAGATGCCGAGGCTCTCATTGCCAATGACGAAATTGGCAGGATTTTGTTTCAGCAGCATGCACGAAGGGAACATTCTCCTATAATCTCCCGGCCAGATTCTACTCGGGTTTTTCCAAGCCAATTTCAGGGAGATTTTGCATGCCAGTCAAAAATATCGCTGTCACACCATCAGCTTATACCTATCCGTTGTTAATCAAAAGTTTGCTAATCACTCCTCTAGTACATTCTCCGGAGAGAGAAATCATTCAGGCCGATGGCTCCCGTTACAATTACCGCACTTTGAATGAGCGTATTAGCCGTCTGGCTGGCGGCTTGGCCAGTTTGGGTATCGAAGCGGGTTCAACGGTGGCCGTGATGGACTGGGACACGCACCGCTATCTCGAATGTTATTTTGCCGTGCCGATGATGGGTGCCATTCTGCAGACGGTGAATATCCGGCTATCACCCGAACAGATCCTCTATACCCTGAATCACGCCAAGGCTGATGTGCTGATGATCGGCGCCGATTTCCTGCCGGTTCTGGAGGCAATTGCGGACAAGCTGGAAACCGTTCGCAGCTTTGTCCTGATGTCGGATGCGGCAGACCCCCCTTCCGCACCTGTGAAGTTTTCCGCCGTCTATGAAAAGTTGCTTTCTTCTGCTCCGACCAATTTTGATTTCCCGGATTTCGATGAAAACACTCAAGCCACGGTTTTTTACACTACCGGTACGACCGGCAACCCCAAAGGTGTTTATTTCAGCCATCGCCAACTGGTTCTGCACACATTGGCGACTGCGGCTGCCATGGGTAGCGCTGCCTGCCAGGGGCGCTTGCACCGCGAAGATGTCTACATGCCGCTCACGCCAATGTTCCATGTCCATGCCTGGGGCTTCCCTTATGTAGCCACCATGCTCGGCCTCAAGCAAGTTTATCCCGGCCAGTATTTGCCGGATCGCCTGCTTAAGTTGATTGCACGCGAAGATGTGACCTTCAGTCACTGCGTTCCGACCATTCTGCACATGCTGTTGCATCACCCCCTGGTTGATCAGACTGACCTCAGCCGCTGGAAAGTAGTCATTGGTGGCGCGGCCATGCCCAAAGCTATGGCGATTGCGGCGCAAAAACGCGGCATCGATATCTTTACCGGTTACGGCATGTCGGAAACCTGTCCGATCCTCACCCTCGCCCACCTGCCGACGGCACGCACTGAAGCCCCCCCCGAAGAGCAGGCCGCCTTGCGGACCAAGACCGGCCTGCCCCTGCCGCTGGTCGATCTGCGCGTGGTCGACGAGGCCATGCAGAGCCTGCCATTCGATGGCAAATCTACCGGCGAGGTCGTGGTGCGCAGCCCCTGGCTAACGCAGGGCTATCTGAGCGATCCGGAATCCTCGGAAAAGCTCTGGAATGGCAGTTATCTGCATACCGGAGACATTGGTCATATCGATCCCTTTGGTTACCTGCAAATCACCGACCGCATGAAGGACGTTATCAAGAGCGGCGGCGAATGGACTTCCTCGCTGCAGCTCGAAGATATCCTGCTGCAACATCCGGCCGTGATGGAAGTGGCAGTCATTGCCCAACGCGACGAAAAATGGGGAGAGCGCCCGCTCGCCCTGGTGCGCCTCAAGCCGGAAATGGCGGACAGCACCTCGGAAAGCAAACTCCGGAAGCACGTTGCCGAACAGGTCGAGAAACTGGGCTTGTCGCGCTACGCCATCCTGATCAACATCATTTTTGTCGAGGGACTGACCAAGACTAGCGTCGGCAAGCTCAACAAGCGGGCCATGCGCGAGGAATTTGCCGCCACCAAAATTGCCCCGGAAGAAGAGATTTCCTGAAAAAGAGCCGTGAGCACACTCCCGATGATTGAGTGGGTCGAGAATGATCGGCCCTGCTCTGCCCGCTGGCAATCGGGAAACAATCTGCCGCCGCCGAAGCGGGTAATGCTGGCGGATGACCGCATCACCGCCGATGCAGCCTATCGCCTGGCTTGCGAAGGAACCGCCTTGCTTTGGCGCGGCGATTTCCAGAATGCCCGCCAGTTGCTGCAAGCGCTGGCGCGTCGTGCTGACCACAAACCCAAAACGCGCAAGGCTGCCGCAGCCCCGCCCTCCCCTGCGGCGACTTTTCACCTGCACCGCCAAGCACAGTCACAACGCGCTCGAACCTTGGGCATGCTGCTGATCCCGTTTGGGGACGACTACAGCATTCCCCTGCGTCGGGCACCGGATGTGCAGCAGGCTTGTAGTGAAGCCTATGGTCCGGCAACCGGCCCTTTTGTGGCTTCGCTGCGCGAATTACTGGGCTTGATTGGCGCCCACGAATGGCGCAAGAAAGGCGTTGAAATTCCGGCGCTAGGCGACCGTATCCACCCGCATTACGGTGTGTTCTCGCCAGTTCGCGGCGAGTATGTCGATCTGGTTGCCGAAACTCCCCTGCCCGCTCAGACATTGGCCTTCGATATCGGCACCGGCACTGGTGTTTTAGCAGCATTGCTGGCGCACCGTGGGGTCAAGCGGGTCGTGGCCACCGATCAGGATGCCAGAGCCTTAGTCTGCGCCCGCGACAATCTGGCCAGGCTGAATCTGAACCAACAAGTGGAAGTTATCCAGGCCGACCTCTTTCCCGAGGGACGAGCACCGCTCGTCGTGTGCAATCCGCCCTGGCTTCCGGCGCGCCCCAGTTCGGCGCTGGAACATGCCATCTATGACCCGGAAAGCCGCATGCTGCGCGGCTTCCTCGCTGGATTGGCGGCCCATCTGGAGCTGGGCGGCGAAGGCTGGCTGATTCTTTCCGATTTGGCCGAACACCTGGGCTTGCGCTCCCGCGAGGAATTGCTCGGCGCCATTAACGCGGCAGGATTAATGGTCGCTGGCCGACAAGACATCCGGCCAAGGCATCCCCGCGCCAGCGATACCGATGATCCGCTTCATCTGGCTAGAAAAGCCGAGATCACTTCGCTCTGGCGTCTCAAGGCCAGCGAATAAACCTTCGCCCCTACAAGCGTTATAAATTCATTCAGTCTCGGCGCACCAGCGCCCTGAACATCCAGCGCCTTTTATAAATTCTTTATATCTGGGTCCGACCTTTTATTAAGGTTTTGAGGCGGCCTCACCTAGAATTCAGCATGTACCCATCCCATGCGGAGAATGCTTTATGGATATCATCTTTCTAATCGCCATCGCTGCCTTCGTTGCGGCTATCGGTGGCTTTGCGGTCGCTTGCCGGCGTCTTGAGGGCTGAAATGAACTGGGTAACTCTACTTGCTGGTCTTGCCGCCGCCGGACTGCTGATTTATCTCATTGCCGCGCTCCTCTTTCCGGAGAAATTCTCATGAACACGCATGCTTGGCTCTTGCTCGGCCTTTTTCTGGCCATTCTGCTCGTCGCTATCCGGCCGCTTGGCGCTTACATTACCAACGTGATGGAAGGCCGCCCGCACTGGGCGCTGCGTTTCGGCAACGCTGTCGAAAACTTCATATACCGCCTTTGTGGCGTGAGCCGTGACGAGGAGATGCCCTGGCTGACTTATGCGCTGGCATTGCTGTTGTTTAACGCCTTCGGCGCTCTCGCCGTCTATGGTCTGCAGCGCCTGCAATTGTGGCTACCGCTCAATCCGCAACAGATGGCCAATGTCACGCCAGATTCGGCCTTCAACACCGCCATCAGCTTCGTCACCAATACCAACTGGCAGGGCTACGCTGGCGAAACGACGATGGGCTACCTGGTGCAGATGCTCGGATTGGCCGTGCAGAATTTTCTCTCCGCCGCCACCGGCATTGTCGTCGCCATTGCGCTGATCCGAGGACTGGCGCGGCATACCGCCAAGTCGATCGGCAATGTCTGGGTCGATCTGACCCGCGTCACGCTCTACATCTTGCTGCCGCTGTCTTTCATCTTTGCCATCTTTTTGGTCAGCCAGGGCGTTATCCAGAATTTCGACGCCTACCAGGAGGTCGCCACGGTCGAAACTGGGACGCAAACCCTAGCCATAGGCCCGGTGGCTTCGCAGGAAGCGATCAAGATGATCGGCACCAACGGCGGCGGCTTCTTTAACGCCAACTCGGCGCACCCCTTTGAGAATCCGACACCGCTCAGCAATTTTGTCCAGATGCTGGCCATATTCCTGATTCCCGGCGCGCTCTGTTTCACCTTTGGCCACATCGTCGGCGACCACCGCCAGGGTTGGACAGTGCTGGCGGCCATGCTGGTGCTCTTCGTCGGCTTCGCCATCACCGCCATGCATTTCGAGCAGCATGGCAACCCGGTACTCACTGCACTCGGTGTCGATCAGCAGTTCAGCGCAACCCAAGCTGGCGGCAATATGGAAGGCAAGGAAACGCGCTTCGGCATTGCCGATTCCGTCCTGTTTGCCACCATCACTACGGCCGCCTCGTGCGGTGCGGTCAATGCCATGCATGATTCCTTCACGCCGCTTGGCGGCGCCGTGCCACTGATCATGATCCAACTGGGCGAAGTGGTGTTCGGCGGCGTCGGCTCCGGTCTCTATGGCATGCTGATCTTCGCCATCTTGGCTGTCTTCATCGCCGGCCTGATGATCGGCCGCACGCCGGAATACCTGGGCAAGAAGATCGAAGCCTTTGAGATGAAAATGACTTCGCTCGCCATTCTGATCACGCCGCTGCTGGTGCTGCTTGGCACCGCCATTGCCGTGATGACCGAAGCCGGACGCGCCGGCATTGCCAACCCCGGTGCGCACGGCTTTTCGGAAATTCTCTACGCCCTGTCATCGGCGGCCAACAACAACGGCAGTGCCTTCGCCGGGCTTTCGGCCAACACGCCCTTCTACAACGTACTGCTGGCAGGCGCCATGTGGTTCGGGCGCTTCGGCGTCATTGTCCCAGTGCTGGCCATTGCCGGTTCACTGGCCGCCAAAAAGCGTCTGGCGGTGACCTCCGGCACGCTGCCAACACACGGCCCGCTCTTCGTCGTGCTGCTCATCAGCGCCGTGTTGATGGTTGGCCTGCTCAATTATGTTCCGGCGCTGGCGCTTGGCCCCGTCGTCGAACATCTTGTTCTTTGGAGCAAATGATGACCCGCAAAGCTTTTAATCTGTTCGATCCCGAACTGTTGTTGCCAGCCGCCGGCCAGGCGTTCATCAAGCTTGGGCCGAGCGTGCAGTGGCGCAATCCGGTCATGTTCGTCGTCTATATCGGCAGCCTGATCACAACGCTGTTGTGGTTCAAGCAAGGTGGCGGCTTCGTTCTCGCCGTTGCCTTGTGGTTATGGTTCACGGTGCTCTTCGCCAATTTCGCCGAAGCGCTGGCGGAAGGCCGCAGTAAGGCGCAGGCTGCCGCGCTGCGCGGCCTGAAGAAGGAAACCTGGGCCAAGAAGCTGAAAGAGCCGCGCTACGGTGCCGAGTGGCAAATGAAGCCGGCGGCTGACCTACGTAAGGGCGACATCGTTATCGTCCAGGCTGGCGAATTCATCCCGGCCGACGGCGAAGTCATCGACGGCGTTGCTTCGGTGGACGAATCCGCCATCACCGGCGAATCGGCCCCGGTGATCCGCGAATCCGGCGGCGATTTCTCGTCGGTCACCGGCGGCACCCGCGTGCTCTCCGACTGGATCATCACCCGCATCACGGTGAATCCCGGTGAAACCTTCGTCGACCGCATGATCGCTATGGTCGAGAACGCCAAACGTCAGAAGACCCCGAACGAGATTGCGCTGAATATCCTGCTGGTGGCGCTGACCATCGTATTCCTCGGCGTAACCGTCACCCTGCTGCCTTTCTCGCAATTCAGCGTTAACGTTTCCGGTAGCGGCCAGCCCACCAGTATTACCGTGCTGATTGCCTTGCTGGTCTGCCTGATCCCGACCACCATCGCCGGCCTATTGTCCTCGGTCGGCGTCGCCGGCATGAGCCGCATGATGCAGGCCAATGTGATTGCCACCTCGGGCCGCGCCGTCGAAGCCGCTGGTGACGTCGATGTACTGCTGCTCGACAAGACCGGCACCATCACGCTGGGCAATCGTCAGGCTTCAACCTTCCTGCCGGCACCTGGTGTCACCGAAGCCGAACTGGCCGATGCGGCCCAACTGGCCTCGCTCGCCGACGAAACGCCGGAAGGTCGCAGTATCGTCGTGTTGGCCAAACAGAAATTTAAGCTGCGTGAACGCGACATCGCCGGCTTGGGCGCCCATTTTGTCCATTTCTCGGCGCAAACCCGCATGAGCGGCGTCGACATGGCTGGCCACCAGATCCGCAAGGGCGCAGCTGATGCCATTCGCCAGCATGTCGAAGCGGCCGGCGCACAGTTTCCGGCCAAGGTCTCGGCCAGTGTCGAGGATGTTTCCCGGCGCGGCAGCACGCCGCTCGTGGTTTCCGAACAAAAGGACGGCAAGGCGCGCGTGCTGGGGGTTGTCGAACTCAAGGATATCGTCAAGGGCGGCATCAAGGAACGCTTCGCCGAATTACGGCGTATGGGCATCAAGACGGTGATGGTGACCGGCGACAACCGCCTGACTGCTGCTGCCATTGCCGCCGAAGCCGGGGTTGACGACTTTCTCGCCGAAGCGACGCCGGAAGCGAAACTGGCGCTAATACGCCAGCACCAGTCGGAAGGCCGGCTGGTGGCGATGACCGGCGACGGCACCAACGATGCACCAGCACTAGCCCAAGCCGACGTCGCAGTTGCGATGAATTCCGGCACGCAGGCCGCCAAGGAAGCCGGCAACATGGTCGACCTCGATTCCAACCCGACCAAACTGATCGAGATTGTCGAAACCGGCAAGCAGATGCTGATGACGCGCGGTTCGCTGACCACCTTCAGCATCGCCAACGACGTTGCCAAATACTTTGCCATCATCCCGGCGGCTTTTGTTGGCACTTATCCAGCGCTTTCGGCCTTGAACGTCATGGGGCTGGCCAGTCCCAATTCGGCCATCCTGTCGGCAGTCATCTTCAACGCCCTGATCATTGTTTTCCTGATCCCGCTGGCCTTGAAGGGGGTTGCCTACAAGCCGCTCGGCGCGGCTGCCATTCTGCGCCGCAATCTGGCCATCTACGGATTGGGCGGTTTGGTCGTGCCCTTTATCGGCATCAAGCTGATCGATCTGCTGATTGCCGGTCTTGGCCTGGCTTAAGGAGAAACTGATGAAAACCCTCGTTCGTCCCGCTGTCACGCTTTTCATCGTGCTGACCATCATCACCGGTGCCCTCTACCCGCTTGTCGTCACCGGCATTGCGCGCGTCGCTTTCCCGGAACAGGCCAACGGCAGTCTGATCGCCAAGGATGGCAAACCGGTCGGTTCGGTGCTGATCGGCCAGAACTTTACCGACCCCGGCCATTTCTGGGGTCGCCCCTCGGCAACTACGCCGCAACCTTACAACGCCAGCGCTTCCGGCGGCTCCAACCAGGGGCCGCTGAATCCGGCGCTGGCCGATGCGGTCAAGACACGCATCGCAGCCTTGCAGGCCGCCGATCCTGGCAACAAGACGCCTGTTCCAGTCGACCTGGTCACCGCTTCGGCCAGCGGCCTCGATCCGCATATCAGCCCGGCGGCAGCAGCCTACCAATTGCCACGCATCGCCCGCGTGCGTGGCCTGCCGGAAGCGGAAATCGCCAAATTGGTCGCACAACACACTGAAGACCGTCAATTCGGCATTCTGGGAGAACCTCGCGTCAATGTGCTCAAGTTAAATCTGGCACTGGAGAGCTTGCGCAAATAGGCGGATGATTATTCCATGAGCGACCAGCGCCCCGATCCCGACCAACTGCTTTCCCGTCTGCAGGCCGAGGAAGCCCGCGCCGCGCGCGGCAAGCTGAAAATCTTTTTCGGTTCATCGGCTGGTGTCGGCAAGACCTACGCCATGCTTTCGGCGGCGCGTACCCAATTGTTGCAGGGCGCCGATGTCGTCATCGGCGTCATCGAGACGCACGGCCGCACCGAGACCGAGGTCATGACAGATGGCCTGGAACGCCTGCCCAAGCGCGAAATCGAACATCGCGGCAACGTTCTGCGCGAGTTCGATCTTGACGGCGCGCTGGCACGAAAACCGGCGCTGATTCTGATGGACGAACTGGCGCATTCGAACATTGCCGGTTCGCGTCATCCGAAACGCTGGCAGGACGTGGAGGAATTGCTGGCCGCCGGTATCGACGTCTATTCGACCGTCAACGTCCAGCATCTGGAATCCTTGAACGACGTAGTCAGCGGCATTACTGGCATCCGCGTCTGGGAAACGGTGCCTGACAAGGTCTTCGATTCCGCCGACGAGGTCATTCTGGTCGACCTGACACCGGACGAACTGCTGCAGCGCCTGAAGGAAGGCAAGGTTTACCTGCCCAACCAGGCCGAGCGGGCCATCAATAACTTCTTCCGCAAGGGCAATCTGCTGGCGTTACGCGAACTAGCTTTGCGACGAACTGCTGACCGGGTCGACGAGGACATTCTGCAATACCGGCGTGAGCGTTTTGTGACGCCGGTCTGGCAGACCCGCGAATCTTTGCTGGCCTGCATTGGCCCCGATGAGGGCGGCGAGCAGATTGTTCGAGCTACGGCCCGCATCGCCGGTCAACTGGTTGTTCCGTGGCACGCCATTTACGTCGAAACGCCCGGATTACAGAGGTTGCCCGAACTGCGCCGCCAGCGCATCCTGAAAAATCTGAAATTGGCGCAGGACATGGGGGCGCAGACCACGACGCTGACCGGTAACGATGCCGTCGCGGCAACGATAAAATATGCCCGCGAACACAATCTCTCCAAGATTGTCGTCGCTATGGGCCGCTCGCGGCGATGGCCATGGCAGCATTCTTTTACCCATCGCATCGGACAACAGGCGCCCGATATTGATGTCATCCAGATTGCTAGAAACGAGCGCAGTTCGGCGGAACGCAGTTCAACACCTGAGAACCTGCAAGAGTCCGGACGGCAATTGAATTGGTCTCCCTACGCCAAAGCGACGGCCATCTGTGCTGTCGCCGGACTGCTGGCCACGCCGCTGCACAACCTGTTCGATTTGGCCAATATCGTCATGTTTTTCCTTTTGGCTGTTGTCTTGGTGGCGGTGCGCTACGGTCGCGGCCCGGCAGTGCTGGCATCGTTCCTTTGTGTCGGCATTTTCGATTTCTTCTTTGTGCAACCCCGATTTTCGTTCGCCGTCAGTGACGTGCAATATTTGCTGACCTTTGCCGTCATGCTGGCGGTTGGCCTGGTGGTTGGGCAATTGACCGCCGGTTACAAGCATCAGGCCACCATTGCCCAGCGGCGTGAACAACGCGTTCATGCACTGTATGAAATGGCGCGCGATCTATCTGCCGCTTTGCTGCCTGAGCAAATCGAGGAAATCGGACAGCGCTTTCTCGCCGTCGAGTTTGATGCCCATTCGCTGCTGCTGTTGACCGATGCCGAGGGCAGACTGCTTCAGCGGACAAGCGAAGAATTGCCGGCTCTTGACATGAGCATTGCCCAATGGGCGTTTGAACACGGCGAAGCCGCCGGTTTCGGCACCGATACCTTGCCTGGCAGCCCGGTGCTTTATCTGCCGCTCAAAGCGCCGATGCGCTTGCGTGGCATTTTGGCACTGGAATTGCGAAAACCGGATCGTTTGTTGATTCCGGAACAGCAACGGCTGCTTGATGCTTTTGCTTCGTTGCTGGCGATTGCGATTGAGCGTGTGCATTACGTTGACGTTGCCCAGAGCACGACTGTGCAGATGGAATCAGAGCGTTTGCGCAATTCCTTGCTGTCAGCCATTTCGCATGATCTGCGCACGCCGCTTTCTGCCTTGCTTGGCCTTTCCGAAGGGCTGTTCCTGACCAAGCCTCCATTGCCGGAGCCCCAGGCCGAACTTACCCGCGCCATTCACAATGAGGCGATGCGGACAAACGCACTGGTCAACAACCTTCTCGATATGGCGCGCCTGCAGGCCGGAAAGATCCGGCTGGATCGCCAGTGGCAACCGGTCGATGAAGTGATCGGCAGTGCGCTGAGAGCAGCGGAAGCCGGCCTGGATGGGGATTACGTCAATGTCGCCATTGCCGATGATCTGCCATTACTGGAAATCGACTCGGTGCTGACCGAGCGTGTGCTCTGCAACCTTCTGGAAAATGCCGGCAAATATACGCCAGAAGGCAGCCTGATCGATTTGATCGCGCGCCGGAACGGGGATTACGTTGAATTGATTGTGGAAGACAACGGCCCTGGCCTGCCGGCAGGCAAAGAGGAATTGATCTTTCACAAATTCGAGCGTGGACAACCGGAAGGCAATACGCCCGGCGTCGGCTTGGGGCTGGCCATTTGCCGGGCCATTGTCGAAGCGCATAACGGGTTCATCCGTGCCGAAAACCGGGCCGAGGGCGGAGCGCGCTTCATCGTTTCCTTGCCCATCGGCAATCCTCCGGAAATGTTGCCCGAAGATGAATTGCCACAGGAAAATCCATGAAATCCTTGCCTACCATCATCATTGTTGAGGATGAAGCCAATATCCGGCGTTTTGTGCGGCTGGCGCTAGAGGCCGAAGAATGCGAGGTTTACGAGGCGGAATCGTTCAAGCGCGGGCTGATTGAGGCCGGAACCCGGCAGCCGGACTTGATCATTCTCGATCTCGGCTTGCCGGATGGCGATGGCGTCGATTTCATCCGCGAATTACGAAGCTGGTCGGATGTTCCGGTGATCGTGCTTTCCGCCCGTCTGGCGGAATCGAACAAGGTTGACGCGCTGGATGCCGGCGCCGACGATTATCTGACCAAACCCTTCGGCACGGCGGAACTGTTGGCGCGGGTGCGCGCTCATCTGCGACGTATTGCGCTGGTCAAAGGCGCGGAAAATGCAGTCGTTGAATTTGGCAGCGTTCGTATTGATCTGGCGCGACGCGCCGCAGAGAGAAATGGCCAGGATTTGCACCTGACCCCGATTGAGTTCCGTCTGCTGTCGTATCTCGTTTCCAATCCGGATTGCGTATTGACGCACCGCCAGGTATTGAAAGCAGTCTGGGGGCCTTCACACGCTGAGGATATCCATTATGTAAGGGTCTACATGGGGCATCTACGGCAGAAAGTTGAAGATGACCCAGCGCGCCCGCAGCACCTCATCACTGAAACCGGGGTTGGGTACCGATTTTTGCCCTAGAATCGATTGAACGATGGAACGTGGATTACAAACCGTGCACCCATTCTTCCAGTGGTGCGTATTGGCGCTCGAATCGGTTGATCGGGGCTTCGTTGTCGGGATAACCCAACGCAATCCCGACGCCTATCTGAAGATGCGGCGGAATCGGCAGTTTGGTTCGCATCATTTCCGGGTAAAAAGCACCCACCGCCATGATGCAGGTACCCAGTCCTTCGGCGTGCGCTGTCAGGCACAGATTCTGGGCAAACAGGCCAAGGTCGAACATGGCATACCCTTCCGGCATTTGCTTGTTGAACCCGACCAGTAGCAGTACTGGTGCCTCGAAAAAACGGTACATGGCGCGATAAAAGGCCTGACGGCCGGCTTTGTCGCCGCGTTCAATACCTAAAGTTCCGAGAATCAGCCTGCCGCAATCCTGATAGCGCGTGGCCAGTTGTTCCGGCCAGGCATCGCTAAGCTTTCCGACGTTGAAAACGTTGGGAAGATCGGCTTTGGCGGGAACGCCGTCGAGAAAAAGCCGCTCGCTCTCGGCCCGGACGGTTTCCAAGGCAGTACCTTGTGCCACAACGACTTCCCAAGGTTGCGTATTACCCGCTGAAGGCGCTTTGGCCGCACGATCAATAATCTTGCGCAAAATATCGGGCGAAACAGCTTTGTCCTGATAGGCGCGAATGCTGCGGCGTTCGGTCATGGCCTGTTGCAGATCCATTCATATTCTCCTTTTTCAACTTGGTGGATTTTACGATGTAATTAGCGATTCACCCAACCGCCACACATTGGAAACACCTGGCCGACGAAACAAGCGGCAGCATCACTACACAGGTAGGCCGCAAACTGCGCATCCTCCTTGGCAGTGACGAGTCGCCCCAGTGGCACCTCGTTTTGCAGGCGCTCCTGAAAACGCGGGTTGGATTGAACTTCGAGCGGAAAATTGGTCGGATTATCGACAAAGTTCTGGGCAATGGCATTGATATTGATGCCCTGCTGCGCCACTTCAACCGCCACCGCCTGTATATAGGCCAACTGCGCACCCCGCGCGGTGCTATAAGAAGAACAGCGGCGCTGGCCGCGCAAGGCTGCAGCGCTGCCCATCAGCACGATCTTGCCGGTACGGCGCTCGATCATCGAGGGTAGTACGGCACGCATCAGGCGCGGCAGCGGATCGACCATATAAGCGAACGCGTTGCCATTCCTCGTCGCCAACCTCCGTTGCCGGCGGACTCGGTGCCATGACAGCGAGGTTGATGACCAGCGCATCGATTTGGCCGGCTTCGTGAACCACTTGGGTGGGCAATTCCGGCGTCAGCAATGGACGCGGATCGGTGATGACTTCGGCACCCAACTCATAAAATACGCGGCATAACGCCGGACCCATGAAGTCTCCCGACTGGGTATTAACACCCTTTTCCGGAAAGGCTGATACAACGATCCAGGTTACTCATGCTACTACTCTCAAATAGGTGGTATCCAAAACCCCGCAGTCATGGGCGCGAGAATTGACCCACTAAACAGCATTGGCCTCTGATAGAAAAGATACAACAAGCTCAGCATAGCGTTCCGGCATCTCGGCAAAAATCACATGCCCACAGTCAAGCTCGATCAGACGGGCATTGGGCAACAACTTCACCATATTCCGCCCATGCGCAGGACTGATCAGACCGTCTTGCAGACCATGCATAACCAGGGTTTCATGGCCGATTTTGTTGAAATCACGCCGCTTGTCGCGGGTAAAAACAGCCTGCAACAGTTGCAGCATGTTTTCCCGGTTCTTGCAGGAAATCGATGCTTCCTTGAGGGCCTCGTAATGGGCCAGATTTCTCTCGATATAAGCGTGGCTATAGATGTTCGGGTACAACGCGTCGAAAAACAGGCCAAGATCGCTGCGTTCCAGAACTTTCTGAAACGATCTCAGCTTCAACAGCAAAATTTGGTCGGCCATTGACCCGCCGCTACTCAGGATCAGCTTACCGACCATTTCCGGGTAGTCGTGCGCAAAGGCCAGCGCCACGCTGACGCCAAAAGCATCGCCGAGCAGATGAACCCGCTCGAAACCAAGGTGGTCAATCAGTTTCTTCAGGTCTTTAACTATATCCTCAAACGAGAACGGTTCGCCGATAACCGTGTAATCCTGACCGCGAAAACAGTGCAGCACACAGGTATGGCTTGCCGCCAGTCTATCCAGCGCTGTGGATTTCCAGAAACTCGGATTGGCCAGCAACCCGTTAAGCATGAAAAGCGGCTCACCTTGGCCGCTTACCTCGAAATAGAGTTCAGTTCCCTGACCGACTTGCAGTGTAGCCATGTTGTGCACCTCAAAATTTCATTTCTGCAGAAAGCCGAAGACTTCCCAGAAGTACTCATCAAAGGTTTCCAGCATTGGGGAATGGCCGCAGTTGCTCAGATATTTGAAGGTGCAACCCGAAACGCCAACCCAGCAAACTGGTGAATTCATCAACCAGACCGGCAAAATATTCAATGGTGTGCCGAACACCGGTTTCCGGCGAGGCACCATTACCCGGCAAATCCAGCGCCACACCCTCAAAATCGGGCGGCAAATTGGCCAGCGTGCCTTCCCACCACAGGTGATTAGCCAGATTGCCGTGGATAAACAACACTTTTTTTCGCCACTTCCCTGCGAGACGTAATGAATTCTGGTGTCATCCTTCAAGTTGATGAAAACCATGATTTCCCTATTCAATAAGTCACTTTTCTCAACGCAACTCACACCTGCATTTTTCTGGCGCGAAGGTTTGAAATGTAGATGTTATCGCGTTCCGACAGACTCCCATCAAGGACATTCTTGATCCACTCGTCGCTACTCATCACTGCCGCAAAGCCGGATTGCAGCACCACCAGAAAAGAGCGGTGCATTTCTTCTGCGCTAGCCTCGCCTGCCTTGTTTTTGTAGGGAAGCGAACCGGTGGCATCGGCCAGAACTTCGACTGAAAAACCCCGGTTAAAGGCATCGATCGCACCCTGAAAAACGCAGTTGTGGGTCATGTAGCCGACGAAAGTCAGCGTATTGATGTTCTGCTGTTTCAACCAGTCAGCCAGTTCCGTGCCGTCAAAGGCACTGGCCCGTTCCTTGCCGATCAGCAAATTCCAGCCACGAGACCGCACAATTTCATGCAATTCGCCGCCCGGCGATGCCGTCGCCAGGATCGGCGATGCGGCCGGGGCAATATGCTTCACCGCCACTATTGGAATGGCCGCAGTTTTTGCCACCTCCATGGCATGGTCGATTTTGGCCAACGATTCCTGCACTGGCGGGTACTCGATCGGAAAATTGCCGCCGATATAGTCGTTTTGCACATCAATCACCAGCAAGGCCCGACGGACTGTATTTGTCATTTTTTCTCCAAGGATTATATGAGGGTCTTCATGCCTTAGATTATTGGCGCCTCATGAATAAGGGGATAGCGTCCCGTATGACAATAATCGATATAATCGGGCCAATTTCCCAACACCCAGGTTGGCTACCATGAATAAACTAAAAATTGTTGTCGTTGCCTATCACGACATCAGCCCTTTTCTCCTGTCGATTCCCTGCGAAATATTTTCGGAGCCGCTGACCAAACCGGATCTCCGGCAATTCGACTTGCGAGTGTGCAGCATCGAGGAATATCCTATCCGCACCCGAACCGGGTTTCTGCTCCATACCCAGCACACCCTGGCAGAACTGGAAGACGCAGATATCATCATCATTCCGGCTTGGCGCAATCCGAACGAGATTCCTCCCCAAGCGTTATTGGATTCCCTACGTCGCGCCGAACAACGAGGCGCATTGCTGGTGGCGATTTGCCTAGGCGCTTATGTTCTTGCTGCAGCAGGCATTCTTGACGGTCGTGCAGCAACGACCCACTGGATGATGGCGGAACATTTTGCCCTTCGATATCCGCAAGTTCGGAGTAATTTCAATGTTCTTTACGTTGAGGATGGGAAACTCCTGACTTCTGCCGGCAGTGCGGCTGGGATCGATTGCTGCCTGCACCTCTTGCGGCAATTGCAAGGCTCGGAAGCAGCCAATCGCCTTGCCCGACTGATGGTGGTGCCACCCCATCGTCAGGGCGGGCAGGCCCAATTCATCGAGCAACCGGTTCGCCCTGCCGTGAAGAACGATCATTTCTCCAGCCTGCGGGACTGGCTGATCGCCCATCTCGATCAAACGCATAGCCTCGACGACATGGCGGAGCGTGCCTGCATGAGCCGGCGCAATTTCACCCGGCAATTCCGCAAAACTACCGGCACTACCCCAAGCCAATGGTTGCTTGATCAACGCCTTCTGCTGGCAAGACAACTGCTTGAGAGCGGAGACCTTCAGATTGAAGCCATTGCCGAAAAATCGGGCTTTGGCACCCCACTCTCGCTACGCCAGCACTTCAAACGTACCTATGGAACTTCGCCTTCCATGTATCGAAAAGAATTTGCCAACTAAAACTGGATGCCCAAACAAAAAGCCCACGCCTGTTAAGGACATGGGCTTCGGGAGCTTCAACCCTGACCACCTGGGTCAAGGAAAGTCGGCATTGCGCCGCTAAGGGTACTGCTCGGTAATCTCAAAGAACGAAAGCGTTTTACTAACCGCAATAAATTCTCCTGAAACACGGCAGGTACTGCTTAAACGCCGGACTTGCCGCTGATCCCGACGCTCTTTCACATTAGCACATGGTTTTGCCAAATTCCAGGTTTGTTTCGAACTAATCGAAACTGCGCATTTTCTCGACGGCCTCTTCCACCCGCCGCACTGCCACCACCTCAATGCCCTCTATGGCATGTTTGGGCTTGTTGGCCTGCGGAATCAGGGCATGGGTGAAACCAAGTTTGGCAGCTTCTTTGAGGCGCTCCTGACCACGCGGTGCCGGGCGAATTTCCCCAGCCAAGCCAACTTCACCAAATACAATAAGTTTATTCGGCAACGCTTTGTTTCTTAGAGATGAAACGATGGCAAGCAATACCGCCAAATCGGCGGCAGGTTCGGTGATGCGTACCCCCCCCACCGCATTGACGAAAACATCCTGATCGAAGCAAACGATGCCGGCGTGACGATGCAATACCGCCAGCAGCATGGCCAGACGCTGCGCTTCCAGCCCGACCGTCAGCCGGCGTGGATTACCGTGCGAGGGATCAACCAGCGCCTGGATTTCCACCAGCAACGGCCGCGTTCCTTCCTGCGTCACCATCACGCAGGAGCCAGCGACTTCCTGGCCATGCTGGGACAAAAAAAGTGCCGAGGGGTTGCTTACGCCTTTCAAACCCTTGTCGGTCATGGCAAAGACACCTAGCTCATTAACCGCGCCAAAGCGGTTTTTGACGGCGCGCACCAGGCGGAAGCTGGAATGGGTGTCGCCCTCGAAATAAAGTACGGTATCGACAATGTGTTCAAGGACGCGTGGCCCGGCCAGTGCACCTTCCTTGGTGACATGGCCGACGAGGATGATGGTGATGCCGGTTTCCTTGGCCAAGCGCGTCAGTTGCGCCGCACATTCGCGTACCTGCGCGACCGAACCGGGCGCACTGGAAAGTTCGTCCGACCACAGGGTCTGAATGGAATCGATCACTGCAACTTGTGGCTTTTCCGTTTTCAGCGTCACCAGAATTTTTTCAAGGTTGATTTCGGCCAGCAGCCGCAACTGGCGGGTTTCCAGCCCTAATCGCCGGGCGCGCAATGCCACCTGCTCACCGGATTCTTCACCGCTGACATAAAGCACTTTGTGGTCGCATGCCATTGCCGACAAGGCCTGCAACAATAAGGTGCTTTTGCCAATGCCAGGATCGCCACCGATGAGCACAACCGCACCGGCGACCAGCCCGCCTCCCAGCGCCCGGTCGAATTCACCAATGCCGGTGGGCAGACGTTCCGATTCGCGCGGTTCTATTTCAGAAAGGGTTTGCAGACGAGCGATCGGTGCCAGCGATTGGTAACGATGGTTGCCAGATTTTTCCGCCGCCGTTTCCAGCAGCGTATTCCATTCGCCGCAACCAGGGCATTGCCCCTGCCATTTCGGGCTGCTGGCGCCACACTCGCTGCAGACATATTGCGTTTTACTTTTCACCATGATGGCCGGAAGGATACACTAGCCGCGTCGCAACAGAATATCGAAATCATGGGACATTGGATCAGGGAAAATTTCAGCTTTCAAGACCTGCAGCGCATCATGTTCAGGCTGATCGAGCGGGTTGAACTGTTCAACGGCATGACCCAGCAGGAACTGCTCGGCCTGCTCGAAAGCTCGGAAAAATGCACCTTTGAGGCCGGCGAAACCATCGTGCGAGAAGGTGGCACCGGCTCTTTTCTCTACGTCATCATCGAAGGCCAGGTTTCGGTCATGAAAGCGTCCAAGGCCAGAACTGGCTCCACTGAAAAAAGCGGAACCGAATTGGCTCGGCTGGAAGCCAGCGACACCTTTGGCGAGGTTTCCCTGGTGGATCACCGCGAACGCTCGGCTTCAGTCATTGCCATTGAACCCTGCGTATTGCTGCGGATGTCCGAGTCCGAATGCTGGAAAAACCCGCCGGTCAGCGCCAAAATCTATCGCAACCTCGCTCGCATCATGGCTTCGCGCCTGCGCGACATGGACGAAGCCTTCGTTTTGGCAGCTCGCCCGCGACTGCGCTAATCAGCGCGGTTTTCCGGCTTTTGCGCCCCGCGCCCGCAGCAGGCCGGCAATTTCTTCGTTGCGGGTTTTTAGTGTCATATCCAGGGCTGTTTCACCGTTTTCCCTCATTTTATTGGGATCGGCTCCGGCGTTAAGCAACAAGCGGACGATTTCGATTTGACCCTGGCTGGAAGCCACCATCAAGGCCGTAGTGCCATTTTCACTGGCAGCATTGACGTCCGCCTTCATCTCGATCAGATAGCGAACAATTTCGATATGGTTGCCGAAACAGGCGTAAATCAGCGGTGTCCAGTCCGGTGTATTAACGCGGGCTCCGGCCGCCACCAGTTTTTTGACAATGCCAGTCTTGCCACCAATCGCCGCTAGCCGTAGCGCGCTGTCGCCAGCGCTGTTACGGGCGTTAAGCTTGGGAAGCTGCGCCAGAAGCAGTTCGACCATGGGCTCATGTCCCTCCCGCGCCGCAATGATGAGCAGGGTATTGCCTTCGGGATCGGTAGTGTCGACATCGACACCGCGCCGCAATAAATCGACAACCCCTGAAACATCGCCGGTTTTGACTGATTTGAGCAAATCATCATAGGTATCGGCCTGAACAAGAGCGGAAAACAGGGCGAACACAAAGCAAACAAGGAGTCTTTTCATAAATTCACCGGGCGCTTGGCTGTTTGGAACAGGTTGAAAAAATTGTCGGTCGTCGCCTTGGACACGGCGACAAAATCAAGGCCGCGCAAACGGGCAATCTCCTCGGCGACGTGCCGGACATAGGCCGGTTGATTGCGCTTGCCGCGATACGGAACCGGCGCCAGATATGGCGCGTCGGTTTCGACCAAAATACGGTCAAGCGGGGCTCTCTGCGCCACTTCCCGAATCTCCGTCGCATTCTTGAAGGTGACGATACCAGAAAAGGAAAGATGGAATCCGAGATCAAGCGCCTGCTGCGCCACCGCCCAATTACCGGTAAAACAGTGCATGACACCGCCGACCGTTTCCGCCCCCTCTTCCTGCAACAAGCGCAAGGTATCCTCGGCGGCATCGCGCATGTGAATCACGAGTGGCTTGCTGCATGCCCTGGCAGCCTGGATATGGGTACGGAAACGCTGGCGCTGCCACTCGGGCTTATCCTTCTGCCAGTAATAATCAAGGCCGGTTTCGCCAATGGCGATTACCTTCGGATGATCAGCCAGTTGTATTAGACGTGGGACATCCGGTTCTTCGGCATCGGTGTATTCAGGATGAACGCCGACCGTGGCATAAAGCTGTTCATGCGCCTCGGCCAGCGCCAAAACCTTGCCAAAATCCTCAAGATTGACACCGACACAGACGGCAGCGCCAACGTCGTTCTGCCGCATGGCCGTAAGGAGTTCCGGCAAGTGCTCGGAAAAATCGGGGAAGTCGAGGTGACAATGCGAATCGACCAGCATTGCAATGGTCAAGTTATAAGGTGTGCGTAGGACGTGGCGACTGCAACACCCCGCCCAGCAAACCCTCGATCTTGCGTTTGGCTTCAACCCCGCTCTCGTCGGCGTTGAAATGGACACCGATACCCTGGGCACGGCCGCCCTGTGCTCCAGCCGGCGTCAGCCAGACCACCTGGCCGGCAATCGGCAACTTGGCCGGATCATCCATAAGCGAAAGCAACATGAACACTTCATCCCCAAGGTTGTAGCCCCGCGTGGTGGGAATGAAAATGCCGCCGTGCTTGAGATGCTGCATATAGGCAGCGTAGAGCGCTGATTTTGAATTAATGTTGAGCGACAGAACGCTCGGGCGCGGCGGGATTGCAGGCTTGGCTTCGGGCATCGGTTTCAGTTCGCGAACAGGGCTCGATAGTTCAAGAAAAATTCATCCAGAAACAAACGGGAATTGAGGGGCTGTTCCACTTCCCGTCGGCACACCAGCAAACGCCGGTAGAAGTGCAACAAACGGATTTCTGGCACAGCCGCAGCAACAGTCGTTATTGTAGCCCGATGCTGCACAAAATATCGCACTGGCAAACGTTTTCTTGCCAAAAGCAGATCAAAAGCCCACTTCAGTGACCACTCGATCAATTGCCGCAAACCGATTTGACCTTTGCTGTCTTTCAGCAATTTATCCACCGCCGCTGCCGCAGTCAGTGCGTCCAGTTTGTCCCCTGCCAGGAACCAGCGTGCCAATTCCAGCGGCCAGTTTTTCTGTTCGGATTGCGCCAACTCAAGTGCCTGCATCGGCGCCCCACCGGCCAACGCCAGCCAGGGCTCCGGGTCGGCAACGCCTGCGGCCTGCAGCATGGCGATTGATTGCTGGCGCGACGGCACATTCAGCGGCACAAACTGGCAACGGCTACGGATAGTCGGCAGCAGGCGCGCAGGCTCGTTTGAAATCAATAAAAACAATGTATCTGCAGAGGGTTCTTCAAGTGATTTCAAGATCGAATTGGCGGTATTGTGGTTCATCGCCTCGGCCGGATGAATCAGCACAATGCGCATACCGGCGCGATGCGTACCTACGGTGAGGAATTCATCCAGTGCTCGCACCTGATCAATCTTGATCTCCTTGCTGGGTTTTTTCTTGCTGTCCTCCGACTCCGAATCGGAATCGCTCAGGGCTTCCGGCTGCAAAAGACGAAAATCCGGGTGATTGCCCTGCGCCTGCCAGCCGCAGGCCAGGCATTGTCCGCACGCCTGGCCATCAGCCTGTGGCTGCTCGCACAGCAAACTGGCAACAAATGCCCGTGCCAGATCGAGCTTGCCCAAACCGCGCGGCCCGGCCATCAGCAAGGCGTGCGGCAGACGCGCCCGACGGGCTTGCAGGGCATTCCAGACTTGGTTGTGGAGCTGAATGGGGTTCATCAAAAAAGCGGGCGCAGGGATGAGCGCTCAAATCCCAAAAAAAACATATTTGCCAATAATAACGCATCGCGGCCCGGCATTCCCAATCATCCGCCTGAGCGCGATGGGTCTCATACAAACAGAAACTGTTGTTCGGTTCTCGTTGCGCACGCTGGTAAAATCCGCCTTCCAGCCCCCAATTAACTCCCATGAATCAAGTCGCCGTCCTGTCCAGCCATACGCCCATGTTCCAGCAGTATTTACGGCTGAAGGCACAACACCCGAACACGCTGCTGTTTTACCGCATGGGCGATTTCTACGAGCTCTTTTTCGAGGATGCCGAGAAAGCAGCAAGGCTGCTGGACATTACACTGACCACACGCGGCCAGAGCGCCGGCCAGCCGATCAAGATGGCTGGCGTGCCTTATCACGCCGCCGAGCAATATCTGGCACGGCTGGTCAAACTGGGCGAATCGGTGGTGATCTGCGAGCAGATCGGCGATCCGGCCACTTCGAAGGGGCCAGTCGAACGCGCCGTGGCGCGCATTGTCACGCCCGGCACGCTAACCGACGCTGCCCTGCTCGACGACAAACGTGATAACTGGCTGCTGGCACTGTGCTTCCATAAACAAACGGCCGGACTGGCGCGGCTCAACCTCGCCAGCGGCGAATTTATCCTGACCGAAGTGCCGCTGGCGCAATTGAGCGCCACGCTGGAACGCATCCGTCCGGCAGAAGTGCTATTTCCTGATTCTTTCACTGCCGAATTGCCACTGGAGGCAGCACGCACCCGCCAGCCGGACTGGAATTTCGAGTTCGATTCCGCCCGCCAGCTCTTGTGTGAACATTTTGGCGTCGCTTCTCTCGCCGGTTTTGGTGCTGAGGGATTAAAACCCGCCATCGGTGCTGCCGGTGCTTTGCTTACCTATGCCGCTGCAACACAGGCGCGCACCTTGCCACATGTTCGGGCACTGACGGTAGAGCAGGAAGCTGCCTTTCTCGGGCTCGACGCCGCTACCCGGCGCAATCTGGAACTGACCGAAACCTTGCGCGGCCAGCCCTCACCGACTCTGTTTTCGCTGCTCGACAATTGCGTCACCAGCATGGGGGCGCGACTGATGCGCCATGTCCTGCACCATCCGTTTGCCGACCAGCAGCAACCAGCGGCGCGACATAACGCTGTGGAAGCACTGTTGGCCGATTACGGCACGCTGACCAAGGCGGTACGCGGCGAATTGAAAGGCATTGCCGACATCGAACGCATCAGCGGTCGCATTGCGCTGATGAACGCCCGGCCACGCGATCTGGCCAGCCTGCGCGAATCCTTGAAGCGCCTGCCTGCCCTGCAAACCCTGTTGGTCGGCGTCGAGGCCGATCTGCTCGCCAGTCTGCGCGGCACTCTCAAAGCGCCGGTCGAAGCGCTTGACCTGCTCTGCCGGGCGATTGCCGAAGAACCGGCGGCGCTGGTGCGCGACGGCGGTGTCATCGCCCCCGGCTTCGATGCCGAACTCGATGAACTGCAGGCGCTCAACGACAACTGCGGCGCTTTTCTGGTCGATCTCGAAGCCCGCGAACGCGAGCGTAGCGGCATCGCCAACCTCAAGGTCGAATACAACCGCGTGCATGGCTTCTACATCGAAGTTACCAACGCCAATGCCGACAAGGTGCCGGACGACTATCGCCGCCGTCAGACGCTGAAGAATGCCGAGCGTTACATCACGCCGGAACTGAAAACGTTTGAGGACAAGGCACTGTCGGCCAAGGATCGCTCACTAACGCGGGAAAAACTACTGTACGAACAGATACTGGTCGAATTGCTGCCAGTGGTACCGCAATTGCAGGCCATCGCCCGCGCCATAGCGTTGATCGACCTGCTGGCTGGTTTTGCCGACACAGCGCAGAATCGCAACTGGTGTAAACCGGAGTTTTCCGATGAGCCCGGACTTAGTATCGAAGCCGGCCGCCATCCGGTGGTCGAGGCTGAAATGACCGACGCCGCTTCGCCCTTTATCGCCAATGACCTGTGCCTGGCCGACGAGCGCCGCCTGCTACTGATCACCGGCCCCAACATGGGCGGCAAAAGCACCTACATGCGCCAGACCGCCTTGATTGCCCTGCTCGCCCAGATCGGCAGCTATGTGCCGGCCAGCCGCGCCGTGCTCGGGCCGCTCGACCGCATTTTTACGCGCATCGGCGCTTCCGACGATCTTGCTTCCGGCCGCTCGACCTTCATGGTCGAGATGACAGAAGCTGCCGCCATCCTGCACCACGCCACGCCCAACACGCTGGTACTGATGGACGAAATCGGCCGCGGCACCTCAACGTTTGACGGCATGGCGCTGGCCTTCGCCATCCTGCGCCATCTGGTCGAAAAGAACCGCAGCCTGACCCTCTTTGCCACCCATTATTTCGAGCTGACCCGGCTGTCGCACGAATACCCGACGCTGGCCAATGTGCATCTGGACGCCGTCGAACACAACGACCGCATCGTCTTCCTGCACGCGCTTGAGGAAGGCCCGGCCAACCAGAGTTACGGTATTCAGGTGGCGGCGCTGGCGGGGATTCCGGCTTCCGTTGTACGGGCGGCGAAAAAACAGTTGCGCGAACTGGAGCAAAGAATTGTTTACGATCCACAGCAACCGGATCTCTTTGCCAGCCTCGAACCTATCCGGCTCGACGAACCCGAAGCCACCCATCCGGCGCTGGAAAAGCTCACCGAGATCGACCCGGACAGCCTGACGCCGCGCGAGGCGCTGGACGCCTTGTATGCGCTTAAAGGCTTGCTATAAGATGCTCAAATATCGAGCGCTGGCCGCAGGTTTGCAGCATCAACGTAATACCAGCGCCCTACCCTGCACGCCATGACCGCAGCTAGCAGGCCGGCGAGGCTAACGTACAGTAGCGGCGCATGCCAGGCGCCATCATAGGCATCGAACATGCTGGCCTTGATGGCGCGCACCACCCAGGTCAGGGGTAGCCACGGGCTGATGTCGGTAAAGACCGGACCACTGAGTTCGACGGGCAGAATCCCGCCGGAGGACGACAACTGCACCGCCAGAAAAAGAAGGGCAAGCGCCTTGCCCGCATCGCCGAAAGCCCGGGTCAGGGCAAAAACAATAATGACAAAGGTAAGAGAGGCGACTGCCAGCGTCAGTGCGAAGGGCAGCCGATGGGCAACTTCTATGCCCAGCAGGAAGAGTACCGAAAGCATCACCAGAAAAGCCTGCACCAGCACAACAAAAGCGGGCAGCATAATTTTCCCAAGGAGCTTTGCCGGTCGCGAAAAATCGAGTGCTTCATTCGGCTGCTGGCGCACATAAATCAGGAAGGCTGCGATCCCCGCACCCAGCCAAAGCGCTGCCGGAATGATATTGGGGGCAAAACTGATACCGTTGTTTCGCACTGGTGCCGCCACTTCAACGCCAGGAAGCACTGATTTGGCCAGTCCTTTGGCACTGCCCTCCAAAGCCTGCACGTCGGCTGCCGGTAGCGCGTTTGCCAGCAGGTCAAGCCCGCCGGACAAGTGCTGCGCCCCTGCACCGATTTTGTTGGCGGCATCCATCAATTCGGCCGTGCCACTTTCCAGCTTGCCGCTTCCTGCCAACAGTTTGTCTACTTGAGTGTCAGCGGCGAGCTTGGCCGACATGGCATGAATCCCTGAACTCATGGTGCCGACACCAGTCGTCAGGGCGCTGACGCCCGTACTCAGTTGTTCAGCGCCTTGCGCCAGTTTTCCATGCGCGGCCAAGGCCGACTGCAAGCCGCTATCCAAACCCGACAAACCCTCGGACAAGCGATCCAGGCTATCAGTTACACGTTCACTGACCAAAATACTATCCTTGGCCTCTTCATGGAAGACCGAAACCCCTTCCTGCAGACGTTGCGTCCCAGTTCGCAATTCGCCAAGGCCTCGCCCAAGTTCGCCCTGAGCCGAAACCAGCGCTTCCGCGCCTTGCCTTAGACGAGCGAGTTCGGCAGCCGGAGGTTGTTTTTCATCCAGCGTTCGCAAACCAGCGCCAAGTCCCTTGACGCCGACAGCAAGTTGGCCAACCCCCTGATGGAGCTGAACCACGCCGCTGTGCAGCGCCGCCGTGCCGACGGCGGCTTGCCCGGTCGCCACGGCAAGATCGCGCCCACCCTTCCGTGCTTGCGAAACTGCATCGCGCAGTCGCTCGATACCTTGTTGCGACCCCAGAGCGTTCGAAAGCACCAGTTGCCAACGCTGCTCGTTCAGGCTTTCGTTGACTTCGTGGCCAAGCGATTCGGAATAATGGCGCGCCAGCGTGGCACTCTGGTAACTGTTGCCTTCGGAAACGTAGATTTCCAGTTTTCCCGCCCCCGCCTTGGCGCCCGGGATGGCATTGGAACTGAAATCCGGCGGAATAATCAGTGCAAAAGCCAGTTTGCCCTGCCGCACCAGACGACGCGCCTCTTCGGCATCCTTGAAATCGCGGTAGCCAAAACGATGGCTGTCCTTGAGTTTGGCAATCAGTTCATTGCCCACATTGAAGACATTGCCCCGATAATCGACGCTACGATCAAGATTAACCAGCGCAACGGCCAGAGAACCGGTGTTGGCTGCCGGATCCCAAACGCTGGAAAGATAGATCAGGACATAAAGCGCCGGGATCAGGGCGACCGCCAGCATGGCAAGTATGTACTTGGGATGGCGCAGGTAAAGGTGCGCCTCAATGCGGGCGATGAAACAAATCTCAGAGAACAGTTTCATGCGTTAATGCCCTTCTGGGATTATCGGAAGAACCTGTCAAACCTTTTCTGAGGCAGGCAGTAGTGATTCCAGCAGCACCGATTTGCGATAGACCATGCCTTGGAAGGTTGCCAGCAAGTGGCCGGCTTCATTGCGCACACTGACTTCAAAGCTGGCCAACTTGGGAGAATGGCTGACTTCACGCGCCTCGGCAATCAATTTGCCCTCCTTGGCACCCTTGAAAATGGAAATGGAGGAATTGATCGACAAGGCCAGCTGCCCGCGTGAGTTGCTGGCCGCAGCAAAAGCAAAATCGGCGAGGGTGAACAGCGCACCACCGTGCACCGTTCCCGCCCCATTCATGTGATAAGGCTGCAAAAGCATCTCTGCCTTCGCATAGCCTTCACACACTTCGGTCAAGGTCATGCCATTGTGGCTGGCAAAGGCATCGGCCTTGTTAAAAAAGGCCTGGACGGTATTCATATCCATACTGCTACTCATCAATGGCAGGTCGGCTCGTCGTCTTCCATCGCATGCACATGGCCGTGTTCGATCTCTTCGGCGCTGGCGGGACGGATAGCGGTAACAGTGCAAGTAAACATGAGCGACATGCCGGCAAGCGGATGGTTGCCGTCGAGCACAACCTTGTCATTGGCGATTTCGGTAACGCGGTAGATCATGAAATCATCGTCGTCAGCGCCTTCCGGCCCACCTTCGAATTGCATGCCAACTTGAATTTCCTTGGGAAAATTATCGAGCGGCTCGATCTGAACCAGTTCAGCGTCGTATTCGCCAAAAGCCTCGTCGGGCTGCAACTTGACCTGTACGGATTCACCAATACGCTTGTCCTGCAGCGCTTCTTCAATGCGCATGAAAATGTCGTCGTAGCCACCATGCAGATAAACAAGGGGTTCCCGACCTTCATCGACAACATTGTCATCGCTATCGGTAACGTTGTAATCGAGCGTGACAACCATATTTTTGCTGACCTGCATATTCATGAATTGAGTTCCTTGACGAGGCGCAGCACCTCCTGTGCATGGCCTTTGTAATTGACGTTGTACAAAGCATGACGAATAACGCCCGCCTTGTCGATGATGAAAGTGGAACGGATGATGCAAAATTTCTTGTGTCCATCCACTTCCTTGGGCTGCCAGACACCGTACAACTTGCAGACGGCACCATCGGTATCGGAAAGCAGTTCGATACCAATACCCTCTTGATCACGAAACTCCGCATGCCGGTAGCAATCATCACGACTGATGCCGAGCAAAACGCAGTTTTCCTGATCAAAATCGTCCTCGTGATCGGAAAAGTCGGTGGCTTCCAGCGTACAACCGGGCGTTCCATCCTTGGGGTAAAAAAACAGAACCACATGCTGCTTGCCGGCAAACGCGGCCAGATCGACGGTTTGCATGTCGGCATCCGGCAACGAAAAAGCGGGGGCACGTTCTCCGGCCTTGAGGTGCATGTAGATCCTTCTCCCTTTAACGCCGCAAAATGCAGCGCCTGCCGGTGATTCTACCTGCCCTGTGCTTTTTCAGGTACCTGAATAAAAATTTCGTCCTGACGAATCAGACCGAGGTCAAAACGCGCCCGCTCCTCGATGGCCTCGTAACCCTGCTTGAGATCGCGCACCTCAGCTTCCACGCCGGTATTGCGCGTTTTCAGCTTCTGATTGATTTCCTTTTGCTGTTCAAGCTGATGATTGGTGTCCCAGACTTTGAGCCAGCCGCCTTTGCCCAGCCAGAGCGGATACTGGATGAGAACGATGAGGGCGACAAAGGCAATGGTCAGCCAGCGCATGATTCAGTGAGGAGTGAGGGGCGAGGAGTCAAATGCACTGACGCCGCCCAATTGCTCGTGCTTTTCCTCA